>NZ_JBEZLP010000047.1:0-85527 GCF_040652195.1 Streptomyces sp. NPDC048278 | reverse complement strand
GCATGCCGGTGCAACTGCAGCGCCGACGCGGGGCACACCGCGGCGACCGGCCCCTCCACCGTCGCCGCGACCGCGTCCGCCTTCCCCTCACCCGTCGCGAGCAGCACCAGGTGCCGGGCCTCCAGGATCGTCCCGATCCCCTGGGTGATGACGTGGTGCGGCACCCGGTCGACGTCCCCGTCGAAGAACCGCGCGTTGTCGACCCGGGTCTGCTCGGTCAGCGTCTTGATCCGGGTCCGAGAGGCCAGTGAGGAACACGGCTCGTTGAACCCGATGTGCCCGTCCGACCCGATCCCCAGCAACTGGAGGTCGACGCCCCCAGCCGCGGCCAGCTCCGCGTCGTACGCCTCGCACGCGGCCCGTACGTCCTCGGCCGCGCCGTCGGGACCGAGGAACGCGTCCATCCCGATCCCGAGCGGCTCCAGCACCTCGCGCCGCAGCACCGACCGGTACGACTCCGGATGGTCGGTCGGCAGCCCCACGTACTCGTCGAGCTGGGCTATCCGCGCCCGCGAGGCGTCCACCGCGCCGGCGCGGACCTTGGCGGTGAGCGCCTGGTAGACGGGGAGCGGGGTCGAGCCCGTGGCCACCCCGAGCAGCGCGGCCGGCTTGTGCCGGAGCAGCCGGGCCATGGCCTCGGCGATCAGCTCGCCACCCGCAGAGGCGTCCGGAACGATGACGATCTCCACGCTAGCCCTGCCCGCCCGTGAACACGGCCGCCACCTCGGGGATGCGCTCGATGTAGCCGTCGAGGAGCCGTCGGCCGACGGTGACCGAGTCGACCAGCGGATGGAGCGAGAACGCCTTGCGCGCATCGGTGCGAGAGCCGGTGACGGCCGCGCTGATGGTGAGCCGTTCGACCGCCTTGACCTGCTGCATCAGTCCGGCCTGGTGGAGGTCGGGCTGGGTGATGGTGAGCGGGTGGACACCGTTGGCATCGACGGTGACCGGCACCTCGACGACGGCGTCCTGGGGGAGCGCGGACACGGTCGTGCCGTTGCGGACGTTGAGGATCATCGTCGCGCGTTCGTTGCGGCTGATCGCGGCCATCACGGCGAGGGCGACACCGGCGTAGCCCTGGTGAGCGGGGTCCGGCCGGAAGTCCGCGTCGGCCTCGGCCTCGCCCTGCACCTCTCCCTTGGCCTCGGCCATGTAGTTGGCGCTGCGGTTGGCCACGGTCTCCCGCCACAACTGCACCGCCGACCCACCGGCAGCCTCGGTCACCCGCTGGTAGAACTCCCGCTGCTGACGGCTGAGGAACTCGCCGCGAGTCTGCGGGGCGTCGAGGATGGAGCGTACGGCGTCCCGGTTGAAGTAGTAGTAGTACAGGTACTCGTTGGGGATCAGGCCCAGGTCGCGCAGCCACTCCCTGCCGAAGACGACCCCCTCCTCCAGACCGCCGAGGCGCTCGTCGTCGGCGAGCAGCCGGGGGAGCACGTCCTCGCCGTCGTGCAGGACCCGGCGCATCCAGCCGAGGTGGTTGAGGCCCACGTAGTCGAACTGGGCCCGGGACGGGTCGAGTCCGAGCGTCGTGGCGATGCGGCGACCGAGGCCGGACGGGGTGTCGCAGATACCGAGAACGCGGTCGCCGAGGACGCTCTGCATCGCCTCGGTGATCATCCCGGCCGGGTTGGTGAAGTTGATGACGTACGCGTTCGGCGCGAGCCTGCGCACGCGGTGCGCGATGTCGAGCATCACGGGGATGGTGCGCAGGCCGTAGGCGAGCCCGCCGGGGCCGGTGGTCTCCTGGCCGAGGACGTCCAGGTCCAGGGCGACCCGCTCGTCGCACATCCGGCCCGCGAGTCCGCCCACCCGGATCGCCGCGAAGACGAAGTCGGCGCCCTCCAGGGCGTCGTCGAGCGAGGTGCCGACCGTCACCCGGGGGGCGTCGGGCCGGCCGTCGGCGAACTGCGCGAGCACCTCCGCCATGGCCTTGAGACGGGCGGGATCGGTGTCGTAGAGCCAGACGTCGTCGATACGGGGGCTGCCCTGGTCGTGCAGCAGGGCCTGGTAGACGTACGGCACGCGGAATCCGCCGCCGCCGAGGACCGTCAACTTCATGCGAGTATCACCTTTCCACCCGCCTCGCGGCAGAGCTGGAGAGTGTCGGGATCGGCACCGCCGGTGGTGATCAGGACGTCGATGTCCGACAACGGGCACACCCGCAGCGAGCCGGTGCCCGGGAACTTGGACTCGGCGGCGACCAGGACGACCTTCCCGGCCGTCTCGATCATGGCCTGCTTCAGGGGAGCCTCGACCGCCATGTTGTCGACCACGTGACCGCTGGGGCGGACCCCGGTGCAGCTGAGGAAGAGCAGGTCGGCGCTGACCTGGCGCAGTGCCTGCTCGGTCAGGGAGCCGACCAGGGACTGGTAGTTGCGGCGCAGCACGCCGCCCAGCATCACCAGACGTACGGCCTCGTCGTGACGGAGTTCGTCGAGCACGGCCAGGCTGCTGGTGATGACCGTGACCGGACGGCCGCGCAGGCGGCGGGCGATCGCCGCGGGTGTGGTTCCGATGTCCAGGACGACCACGCTGTCGTCCTCGACGAGCTTCACGGCCTCCTCCGCGATGGCCTCCTTCAGCGCCTGGTCGCGGGTGGCGACGACGTCGAAGGGCGTCTCGTTCGCGGGTCCCCGGTCGGTGGAGTCCACGGTGGCGCGCGGGGACAGGGCTGCGCCCCCGTAGGTGCGCACGAGCTCGCCGTCGCGGTCCAGCTCGATCAGGTCCCGGCGGATCGTGGACTCGCTGACCTGGAGCCGTTCGGCGAGCTCGCGTACCGAGGCCACCCCGGTCGTGCGCAGGGATTCCACGATCTTCGCGTGTCGGTTGCGTGAAGTCACGCAGTGAAGATAGCACCGGATGACTGACTTCAGTCATGAAGGCGAGGGAAACTTGCTCGTAACTGACCGACTCTTGTCATCTCGTGCAACCGGTGCTCATAGTTGAGCACTTCATGTGGCGGCACCAGACGGAGGCGGTATCCGTGCTCGACGTGCTCTTCGCCGGCGAAGTCTTCTGCGACCTCGTATTCGCCGGCATCCCGCACCTACCCACCCAGGGCGGCGAGGTCTTTGCGGACCGGTTCGCCGTCGTCCCCGGCGGCACCGCCACCCGGAGCGTGGCCGCCGCCCGCCTGGGCCTGCGGACCGGCCTGTGCGCCGTGATCGGCACCGACTTCCTCGGCGACCACATCGCGGCCGAACTCGCCCGCGAGGAGAACCTGGACCTCGCCTGGCTGCGCCGCGACCCGGCCGTGCAGACCCCCGTCACGGTCGCCGCGAGCAACGAGCACGACCGCACCTTCATCACCTACGAGGAGGAGGGCGCCCTGCGTCCCGAGGTGTGGGACGGTGAGCTGCCCGACGCCCGCTTCGTACAGCTCACCCTCGGCAGGCCGCTGCCCGGCTGGATCGCCCGGCTGCGCGCCCGCGGCACCCGGGTCGTCGGCGGCGTCGGCTGGGACCCCACCGGCCGTTGGTCGCCCGAGGTGCTCACCCGGCTCGACGAGGTCGACGTCTTCGTCTGCAACGCCGTCGAGGCCACCAGCTACACCCGCACCGCCACGGTCGAGGAGGCCGTGAAGGTCCTGGACGGCCTGGTGGCCGACGTCGTCGTGACCGACGGCCCGCGCGGAGCGGTCGCGGTGACCGGCGACACCGGCGAACTCGTCCGGATCCCCGCCCCACAGGTGCCCGCCGTCGACCCCACCGGCGCAGGCGACGTGTTCACCGCCGCCCTCATCACCGGCCTCGGCCACGACTGGCCCCTGCCCACCCGCCTGCGCTTCGCCGCACTGTGCGCCGCCCTGTCGGTGCGAAGCCTGGGCGGCGCGGGCAGCGCGCCCGGGCGGGCGGCCGTCGACGCCTTCCTCACCGAGATCCCCGGCATCCCCGGCGACGACGTCGAGCGGATGCGAGCGGTCCTGCGCTGACGCTCGCCGGACCGCCGGACCGCCGGACCGCCGGACCGCCGGACCGCACCGCCGGTCCGGCAGCCCACCGGCACCGACACCGGCACTCCGCCGTACCCGCTTCCCCCTGAGACCCCACCGGCCGTGCCCCGTCGGCCGCATGGTTCCCGCCCCTCCGGGAACACCGCACCGCCCGCAGCTCCACCAGCACCAGGAGGACCACTCCATGACCGAGAGAACCCGAGGCCGTGCCGCCCGGCGCGCCGTCGCCGCGACCGCCCTCGCCACCGGCCTGCTGACGGCCGTCGCGGCCTGCTCACCCGGCCCCAGCGGCAACTCGTCCGCCGACACGAACAGGACGGCCGGCCCGGTGTCCACGGACGTCGCCAAGGCGGGCAAGGTCACTCTCACCGAGTGGGACCAGAACACCGACCCGGGCACCGACGCCTCCACCGAGGCCCTCAACAAGGCGTTCATGGCGAAGTACCCGAACGTCACGATCAAGCGGGTCTCCCGGTCCTTCTCCGACCTCAAGACGACCCTGAAGCTGGCCCTGTCCTCCTCGAACCCGCCGGACGTCGTCCAGGCCAACCAGGGATACCCCGACATGGGCGCCTTCGTGAAGGCCGGCCTCCTCCAGCCCGAGGACAGCTACGCCAAGCTCTACGGCTGGGACACCGCCTTCCCCTCCCAGCTCCTCGACCTCAACCGCTTCTCCTCCGACGGCAGGACCTGGAAGACCGGCAACCTGTACGGCGTCTCCCAGACCGGCGAGATCGTCGGCATCTACTACAACAAGGCCAAGCTCAAGTCCCTCGGCCTGCCCGTCCCCACCACCCTCGCCGGTTTCGAGACCGCCCTGGCCAAGGCCAAGTCGTCCGGCCTGCAGCCCATTTCCTACGGCGACGCGGACAAAAGCCCCGGCATCCACATCTTCGGCGTCGTCCAGGCGGCCACCGCCGGCAAGGACGAGGTCCGCAAACTCGTCTTCGACGAGGGCGGCGCCACATGGACCGACGCCGGAAGCCTGAAGGCGGCCACCACCCTGCGGAGTTGGGCCGACAAGGGCTACCTCGGCTCCGGCTTCAACGGCGAGAGCAAGGACCAGGCGGTCGCGAACTTCGCCGCCGGCAAGTCCCTCTTCCTCGTCGACGGCACCTGGCAGGCCGCCGTACTCGAACCCAAGATGAAGACGAACGTCGGCTTCACCGCGCTCAGCCCCGCCGCCGGGCAGCCCCCGCTCACGCAGGGCGGCGAGGGCCTCGCCTGGGCCATGACCTCCAAGTCCGAGCACCCGGACGTGGCCGCCGCCTACATCGACTTCCTCGTGAACAGCAACGGCATGAAGGTCCTCGCCGACAACGGCAACCTGCCCGCCCTCCCGCAGGCCGACTACAAGCCCGCCGCCGGCACCGTCGACGCCGACATCCTCGCCCAGTGGAAGGCGGTCAGCGAGAAGGACGGCCTGCTGCCCTACCTCGACTACACCACCCCCACCTTCTACGACACCCTCACCGCCGCCGTCCAGGAACTGACCGCCGGACAGCTCTCGCCGCAGGCCTTCGGCGCCCAACTCCAGTCCGACTACGCCCGGTTCCAGCAGGGCAGCTAAGGCACATCCCTCTCATGGCTGTCACCGCACACCGCCCGACGGCACCCAAGCGCCAGGCCGACGCCCCCGGCGGGCGTCCGGCCCGGCGCCGTGGCCGCATCCAGTGGCAGGGCTACCTCTACGCCCTCCCCGCCCTGACCGTCCTCACGGTCTTCCTTCTGATCCCGCTGGGCCAGCTGGTCCAGATCTCCCTCTTCCACTGGGACGGCATCTCCGCCTCCACCTGGGCCGGGTTCGCCAACTACACCGAGATCGCCCGCGATCCGCAGCTGCGCTCCGGCTTCCTGCACTCCCTGGTCCTGATCCTCTTCTTCTCGGTCCTGCCGATCACGCTCGCCCTGATGCTGGCCGCGATCACCACCCGCGCCTCCCGGCTGCGCGGGGTCTCCGTCTTCCGCGCGCTGATCTTCCTGCCGCAGGTCGTCGCCATGGTCGTCACCGCGACCGCCTGGACCGCGATCTACGCCCCCGACGGCGTCCTCAACACCGCCCTGCGCGCGATCGGTCTCGACGCGGTGGCCCGCCCCTGGCTCGGCGACTTCGCCACCGCCCTGCCGTCCGTCGGACTCATCGGCACCTGGCTGGAGATCGGCCTGTGCCTGGTGCTGTTCATCGCCGGCATCGGCCAGATCCCGGGCGAGCTGTACGAGGCGGCCAAGCTCGACGGGGCCGGTCTCGTACGGGAGTTCTTCGCCGTCACGCTCCCCGGCCTGCGCGGCCAGATCACCGTGGCGCTCACCCTCACCGTGATCGCCGCCCTGAAGACCTTCGACCTGGTGTACGTCGCCACCCACGGCGGCCCCGGCAACGCGACCAGCCTGCCCGCCTTCGAGGTCTACAACCGGGCCTTCGGCACCGGACAGGTCGGCTCGGCGTGCGCCATCGCCGTCGTCCTGACCGCGGTGATCCTGCTCATCACCTTCCTGATCACCAAGCTCCAGCCCGAGGAGGACGGGACATGATCTCCGCACGTGAACGCGCGCTCAACTACGTCGTCCTGACCCTCTTCGCCGCGCTCGCCCTCATCCCGCTGATCGGCGTGGTGACGTCCGCGCTCACCCCCGCCGCCCAGGCGTCCCCCTCCTTCACCTGGCCCCACCACCTCGACCTCGGCAACTTCGCCACCGCCTGGCACCAGGGCCACTTCGCCACCTACCTGGGCTCCAGCGTGCTGGTGGCGGTGTCCGTCGTCGTCCTCACCGCCGTCCTGGCGATCCTGGCCGGGTTCTCCTTCGCGCACTTCAACTACCCCGGCCGCTCACTCCTCTTCTACGTGACCCTGATCGGCCTGATGGTGCCCCCCGAGGCGTTCGTCATCCCGCTCTACTTCAACCTGCGCAACGCCGGGCTCGCCGACTCCTACTGGGCGCTGATCCTGCCCCAGACCGCTCAGTCCCTGGCCTTCGGCGTCTTCTGGATGCGCAACTTCTTCCGCTCGGTACCCGTCAGCATCGTGGAGGCGGCCCGGCTCGACGGCGCGACGGACTGGCGGCTCCTGTGGCGCATCCTCGTCCCCACCAGCCGCCCGGCCCTGCTGACCATGGCCATGCTGGTCTTCATGTGGACCTGGAACGAGTTCCTGCTCCCGCTTGTCATGATCACCGACGAGAACAAACGCACCGCCCCCCTCGGCCTGGCCTTCTTCCAGAGCGAGCACACCACCCAGTACTCCCTTCTGGCCGCCGCCTCGATCATCGTCGCCCTCCCCGTCATCGCCCTCTACGTCTTCCTCCAACGCCACTTCATCGCCGGCATGCTGTCGGGCGCAGTCAAGGCGTGACCGTGACCTCACCTGAGTGAGCCGGCGCACCAGGCAGGGGGGCTCTCACAGTGCCTGGATCACCAGGGTCTCCCACACGTCCCGAACGCCTGTCAGCCTGGTCGAGTCGAAAGCGCCGACAACGCTCCATGGACACGCACTGCAGCTGTACCCCATGAGTTCAATTCAGCTGCCCCGAATGCGCAACCGTGTCGGCTCATTTTCCACGGCAGAAAGGACACGGAGACCAATGGCGGACAGCCAATTCACCACCCACACAGAACTTTTCGATCTGCGTGGGAAGTACGCCCTTGTCACGGGCGGCACCAGGGGAATTGGGATGATGATTGCGCGCGGCCTTCTCCAGGCGGGCGCCCGCGTCGTCATCAGCTCACGCAAGGCAGACACGTGCGCGGAGGCACAGCGTCTGCTGTCCGAATTCGGCGACGTTCAGGCAATCCCCGCCGACCTCTCCAGGCACGACGAGTGCCGGCGCCTCGCCGATCTCGTCAAGGCCGACTCGGAACACCTGGACATCCTCGTCAACAACGCGGGAGCCATGTGGCGCGAGCCGCTGGAGACGTTCCCGGACGAGGCCTGGGACGCGGTGATCGACCTCAACCTCAAGTCGCCGTTCTGGCTGGTGCAGGCGCTGCTCCCCGCACTTCGCAAGGCGGGCACCGCCGATGACCCCGCGCGGATCATCAACATCGGCAGTATCGCCGCCATCCACGTCGCCCAGGCGCCCAACTACTCGTACGCCAGCAGCAAGGCGGCACTCCACCAACTCACCAGAGTCCTTGCCAGAGAGCTGGGCCCACAGCACGTCACGGTGAACGCGGTGGCACCGGGAGTGTTCCCGTCACAGATGACGGCGTCCACCCTCGATGCCATCGGCGACATGATCGCGGCGGCGACCCCTGTGCGCCGGCTCGGCCGCCACGACGACATGGCAGGTGTCGCCGTGTTTCTCGCCAGCAGGGCCGGGGCCTACCTCACGGGCGCCGTCATCCCGGTCGACGGCGGCATCGCGACGACCGCATCGGGCACGCCCTGAGAGCCGTCCCGCAAACGATCTCCGTCTCAGGGTCGTCGCGGGTAGTCAGGGTGATCGGCGTAGGGCGAGGCGAGGTCGAGCAGGTCGTCGCACGGCCAGGTCTCGCCGTCGTACTGGCAGTCATCGCGGTTGTCCCACGGTATTTCCGGGTCCCCTGTAGCCGGACTGAGCAACCGACTCGCCGCACGCGACGCCGGCCGGTGGGACCAGGCCGCCACCGACGCCTTCTGCGGTTGGGCCGCCTGGCACCGCGGGCACGCCCGCGACCCGCACTTTCGGCCTGACGTCATCATCGACGGGAGCTGGCCGGAGATGGCCTGGCACCGGTGGACCTCGTGGAGCGCCGAGGACCCGCGATGGCGAACCCACCTGATCGACACCACCGGCCAGTCGCTCGCCACATCCGTGAACCAGGTCGAGCGATGGGTCACCGAACGGCGCGAGGCACACCGGTCAGGCCGACTGGCTCTGCCGCGAGGCTGGACAGACGAGACGCCCGGCCCGGCCGACCGCGATGCTTGATCTGTTTCCGGAACACGCCCTGGTGGGGCAGCACTACAGAACAGCCGCGGTCTCCCACGGCACCATCGCTCGCTCCGGGGCTGTCGGATCCAGGACCGGCCTTCGGACAGGGGGCGTGGTCTCGGACATAGACAGTGACTCGCGCCCCGTTGACATGGGTTGTTCCGTACTCGCGGAAGTGGCGCCGCAGGGTCCTCGTTTTCGCTTTCTCCTGCGGGGTCGTCGGCGGGTGCGCGCCCGCCGGGAGGCGGACCGCGATGATCCGGTCGAATTGCAGCATGCGGGCCGCTATGGCCTGGGCGGGGAGTTCGACACCTGTGAGGGTGTTCGACGAGACAGGGTCCTGCGCCAGGGCCAGGTCCGTCAGGAGACGGGTGTCCTCGGGGTGGGTCGTGGTCCAGGACCGGTACTGGACGGAGAGGTAGAGCAGGCCGTCGCCGGGGCGGCCCTGGGTGCGTACGGCGGCGCCGAGGGCGGTGGCGTTGTTGCTCCGGCTCTGCGGGGTCCTCAGGGCAAGGCTCGGCGGGACCAGCGCGGCCAGTACGGCGACCGCCGCGATCCACGTGGTACGGGGAGACCGCTGCCGCCGGTGGAAGTGGTCGATCCAGGCGCCCAGCAGCAAGGCGATCCCGATGTTGCTGTAGAACACGTACCGGTCGACGAAAAGGGGTTTGACCAGCGAGGCGATCAGCAGCAGGAGGCCCGGGAGGACGAGGATCGGCACAGCCAGCGCGGAGAGCCGTACGGGCCCTCTCACCCTCAGCGGGGCCCGGGCGCACGCCACGCCCACGACCGCCACCACCAGGAGATACGGGAGCCGTACCGGTCCGTCGATCCAGGACACCTGCGCCGACTGCCCCGCGCTGACGATCGCCAGCGGCAACAGCCCGGCCACCACGCCTGCGGCCGTCGCGCTCCACGCCTTCAGCACCGCTCGTGGGACACGCGAGACGACCAGTGTGACGCCGTGGGCGACCAGGGCGAGGACCGCGAACTCGTGGAGCAGACAGGCCGGCAGCATGAGGCAGCCGTAGACCGCCCAACGCCGCCGGGCGCGGTGGGAGACGCTGATGACCAGCGCATACGTGGCCCAGGTGACCAGCGCGCAGACCATGGCGTACGAACGGCCTTCCTGGGCGTACTTCTGTACCTGGGGGAGGAGCGCGAACACCAGTCCGGCCAGCAGCCCGGCACGGGGTCCCGCCAAACGCAGCCCCAGTAGCCCGATTCCGCTCGCCGCCACGGCCGTCGCCAGCACGGACGGCAGCCGTAACGCCAGCAGCCCTCCGCCGAAGAGACCGAAGACCTCGTGCATCACGGCGTAGTAGAGGGCATGGACCAGATCGATGTGCTGGGCGGTGCGCCATATCTGCGAAAGATCGCGGTGCGCGAGCTGATAGGTGACGGCCTCGTCCCCCCACAGGGTGTTCTCCCTGCGGATGCCCCAGAGCCCCAGCACGATGGTCAGCGCCAAGGGCGCGGTGACGACAACTGCCGTGGCCGGGCCCGGTGATCGTCGACGGGCGGGTACAGGAGGGGAGACCGCGCCCGCCGCGGCGGGGGCACGTTGATCAACGGACATCGGTGACAGGGCCTTTCAGCGGCGTCGAAAGAAGCGCCGCCAGCGTGCCCGGGCCTCGTTGACCGGACGCTGATCGAACCTGACCGGACGATCAGGAAGGCGGACCGGCGCCGTGCGAGGCTGCATCCCATGCGTATCCTGGTGGTCGAAGACGAAGTGGACCTTGCCCACACCCTGCACACCGGTCTGACCGCCGAGGGCTACAGCGTCGACCTCGCCCATGACGGCCGGCAGGGCCTGTGGATGGCCCGGACCGGCGAATACGCCCTCGTCGTACTGGACTTGATGCTGCCCGGACTCAACGGCTACAAGGTCTGCGCCCAGTTGCGCCGGGAGGGCAACCCGACCCCCATCCTGGTGCTCACCGCCAAGGACGGCGACTGGGACCAGGCGGAGGCCCTGGACACGGGAGCCGATGACTACCTGGCCAAACCCTTCTCCTACCTGGTGCTCGTCGCACGGCTGCGGGCCCTGGCCAGACGCGCCGCCACCGTCGCCCCGCCCGTCCTTGCCGTGGGCGACCTCTCGTTGGATGTCGCGGGCCGGGTCTGCCGCCGGGCCGGGGCCCGGGTGGAGCTCACCCCTCGGGAGTTCGCCGTCCTTGAGCTGCTGGCCCGGCGGGCGGGCCAGGCGGTCTCCAAAGCGGATCTGCTCTATCACGCCTGGCCCGACGAAGCCCTGGACCCCAACCTGGTGGAGGCGCGCGTCAGCGCCCTGCGCAAGAAGGTGGACGCCGCGTTCCACCGGCAGTCCCTGCAGACCGTACGGGGTACCGGCTACCGGCTGGTGGACGACCGTGAACGCGACTGAGCCGCGCCGCCTGCGCCGCCTTGGATGGCCGCGTTCGGTACGAGCCCGCACGGCCCTGGCCGTCGCCGCGACCGCCGCCGTCATCCTGGCCGGCATCGGCTGGTGGGTACACCGAGACGTCTACCACCAGAGCACCCAGATCGCCCGAGAACAAGCTCTGGGACAGCTCTGGACTCTCACCGACCAACTGAAGGAGGGAGTGATTCCCGTCCGCAGCAGCATCGTGCCGTACGAGGTCGTCGCCACCGGTCGGCGCACAGCCGTCGCCTACGGCGGGGGCATGGCCGCCTTCCATCCCGGCACCCACCACGTGCTGCCCGCCCCGACCGGGGAAAGCACGCCCGATTTCTTCCGCCTGCCGGTGAACCGCGACTACAACCCCGGACTCAGGGGCGATGTGGCCGGCGGGACCTATGAGGTCTTCACGACCGATATCAGGGCCAGTGAACTGAGCCGCGACAAGGTGGCCGCTCTGGGCGTCGCCGCCGACGCCAGGTTGCGGGTCTATGTGGTGGTGCTCCCGCACACGGCCGAGGAAATCGCCGGGACCACCGACCGCCTGCTGCTGCGCGCCGCGCTCGTCAGCCTCGTACTGATCGCCGCCGCCGCCTATTTCACCGTCCGCATCGCACTGCGGCCGGTCGAGGCCATCCGCGTCCTCACCGCCTCGGTCACCGCGAACGACCCCCGTGAACGCGTCACCGTACCCGTCACGGGACACGAGATCACCGCCCTGGCCACCACCATCAACACCACTCTGCAGCGCCTCGACAACGCCGCCGCCCAGCAACGCCGCTTCGTCGCGGACGCCGCCCACGAACTGCGCAGCCCCCTCACCACACTGCTGACCAGCCTGGAAGTCGCGCTCGCCTACCCGGAACGCACCGACTGGCCCGCCGCGGCCACCACCGCCGCACGCCAGACCCGCCGCCTCCACGCCCTCGCCGAAGACCTGCTGCTGCTCGCCCGCCTCGATACCCGCGCCCCCACGGCCGCCCCCGAAACCGTCGACCTGACAGCCCTCGCCTCCCGGCTGACCGAGCAATACCCGCTCACCGAAGGGCCGTTGACCCTCACCTGTGACAGCAGCGCCCCCGCACACGCGCATGGGAACCCCGACGAATACGAACGGCTGCTGCGCAACCTCGTCGACAACGCCGCCCGCCACGCCGCACACCGCATCCAGATCACCGTCCGGAACGAGGACGAGTGGGTCGTCCTCACCGTGCACGACGACGGACCGGGCGTGCCCGCCGAGGACGCCGAGCGCATCTTCGAACGCTTCGTCCGGCTCGACGACGCCCGCTCCCGCGACCACGGCGGCACCGGCCTGGGCCTCGCCATCGCCCGCGACCTGGCCCACCGCCACCGAGGCACCCTCACCCTCACCCCCCGAACCCTCGGAGCATGCTTCCGACTACGCCTCCCCCGAGCCCCCGCGCCGGCCGCGGAACAGCGCTTCACCGCACGGACCCTGTCCAAGCCCCCTCGTTGACACCGGGGGACGTTCCTGACCTGCAGCGAGGTAGGCCGGCCGACTCCGGGCCATCGAACGCGGGACGAGCACGACATCCCTGCTCCCACCACTCCTGCCCAGCCAACCCGCCAGGGGCCGAAGCGACTTGGCCGAGCGGACGGGCGGCGAGATGGACGGCGGCCAAGCGATCGCGCAGCCGCCCACCCTTCACGCGCTCCCGAGGCTGATCCACAAGTCCTCAGCATCCCGCTGGTCCCGGTCCGTGACCGCAAGGTCGGTGCGGTCCAAGCCGTCGCGCACATGCACAGCCTCGCCGTGGCCGCGTGATCAGACCAGCCGTAGTCGCACGCTTACCTGCAAAATCACGGCATTCTGCAACGCGCTGTGGACTGCGCGACGGGCTTACGGTGAGGGGATGGCCACAATGGATCTACGCACCGAAATCCGGGAGTTCCTCAGCTCACGGCGCGCCCGCATCACACCCGAGCAGGCGGGCCTGCCCGCTTACGGCGGCAACCGCCGGGTCAAAGGTCTGCGCCGCGAGGAGGTGGCGCTCCTGGCGGGGGTCTCGGTCGACTACTACGTGCGCATGGAGCGCGGCAGCCTCGCCGGTGCCTCCGACGGCGTGCTCGACGCGTTGGCCTCTGCCCTGCAACTCGACGAGGCCGAGCGCGACCACCTGTTCCACCTCGCGCGCCGATCCAGGACGCCCAGCGGCCCACGCCGGCGCAGGCCTGCCCTGACGGTGCGCGCGACGCTGCAGCAGGTGCTCGACGCGATCTCCGATGCGCCGGCCTGGATCGGTAACGGCCGTTTTGACGTGCTCGCCATGAACCAACTCGGCCGCGCGCTGTACTCACCGGCGCTGGCCGACCCGCGACGGCCCGCGAACACAGCGCGGTTCGTCTACCTGAATCCCGAGGCGGCCAGGGATTTCTTCGTCGACTACGACCGAATTGCCGGTGACGTGGCCGCGAAGCTACGCATGGAAGCCGGCCGCAATCCGCACGACGAGGAGCTGATCGCCCTGGTCGGCGAACTGTCAACGTACAGTGAGCTGTTTCGGCAGCGGTGGGCATCCCAGGACGTACGGCTCCACCGGTCCGGCCGCAAGCGTCTGAGCCATCCGATCGTGGGCCGCCTCGACTTGGACGTCGAGTCCCTGCAACTGCCCGCCGAACCCGGCCTGCACCTCATCGTCTACACCGCACCCGCGGACACGCCGACCGCCGACAATCTGGCGCTCCTGGCGTCGTGGGCAGCCGCCCGACAGACGCCGGCGACCGAGCTCGAAGCACACAACGGATAGTCCGACCTCCTTCATAAGGAAGGTCCGGCCGGCAGCCCGGCCGCCGCCAGGCCGTCCGGCCACGTAGGTCTCGGGTCATTGCTGCCGTACCGTCGCCAGCCGTCCCCGCGCGGCGGACTGGATCTGGGAGGGGCCGAGCCCCCACTGAAGGGTGCCTCCGACGGCCGTCGCCAGAGGCCGGTCCCAGCCGGTGCGGACGGGGGCCGGGCGGTGGATGCCGAGTTCGGCTCGGGCCCAGTCGGGGAGGAGCCCGACCGAGGCGTTCGTGAGGAGGCGTACGGCCAGCCGCTCCCGACGTGTGCGTCCGAACCGGCGGAGGAACAGCACCGAGTCCAACGCGGCCGAGGTAGCGTGGAGTTGAGGACGGAGGCGGGCCAGGTAGCGCTCGGCTTCGAGGGACGTGCGCGGTACGTTCCGTGCGCCCAACGTCTCGGCCACAGGGGCGGTTTGACGGTAGTAGGTGTCGCACTCGACGGGTGTCAGTCGCAGCCGCCGGGGCGCGTAGGTCTGGTGACCGGTGAGGAAGCTGCGTACCTCGGCGGTGTGCACCCAGGTGAGCAGGTCGGGGTCGTCGGCACGGTAGGGCCGGCCGTCGGGGGCGGTGCCGTGCACCCGGGTGTGGATCCGGCGGACGAGGTCGATCACCTCGCGGGCGGCGGCCGAGGAGCCGAAGGTGGTCGTGGTGACGTACCGTACGGTGCCGTTCAGCCGGCCGACGGGATCGGCGCGGAAGTCGGAGTGCTGGTCGACCCCCGCCATGGCCAGCGGATGCAGCGACTGGAGCATGAGCGCGGCGAATCCGCCGGTGAGCATTCCGGTGGGATGCCCGTGCACCCGCCACACCGGGTCCCCCGGCGTGATCCCGAAGAGCCCGGGATCACCGGGCGGCCTCGCGTACCGCTCCAGCTTGAGATCCCCGCCGTGCATGGTCGCCGTGAGTTCCGCCGCGATCCGTTCCCGCAGTCCCACCAGCACCTCCAGGGTCCGTGTCCCTCAGCCGAGAGTACTGACCCGCCCGGCGAGCACGGCCACGAGGATGAGCAGTCCGCACAGGGGATTGGTGCCGAACGCCCGCCCGCAGGCTCCGATGTCCGCGGGGTCGGCCCGCCATACCTGCCAACCCAACTGTCCCGCGACCACGCACAGCCCGGGCCAGTACAGCGGCCCGAGCCCGGCCACGACCCCGAACCAGGCGAGCAGCACCACGCACCCCGCGTACACGACGCCCACCAGTACCCGGCTGCGGTGCCCCAGCAGCACGGCGGCCGACCGCACCCCGGCCCGCACATCCGCCTCCCGGTCCTGGCAGGCGTAGATCACGTCCGTCCCCACGGCCCAGCAGATCAGCGCCCCGTACAGCACCCCACCCCCGAGACCGAGCCCTCCGGTGAGCAGGCCGTACACCAGCGGCAACGTCCAGTTCATGGTGATCCCCAGCCACACATGCGGCCAGTGGGTGACCCGCTTCATGTACGGATACACCGCCGCGAGGGGCGCCCCGGCCGCCGCCCACACCACGGCCTGCACACTCCACAAGCCCATCACCAGCGGAGCGACGGCCCCCACCACCACACACAGCACCAGCGCCCGTCCGGCCGCCAGCCGCCCGGAGGCGACGGGCCGACCCGCCGTACGAGGCACCTGCGCGTCGAACCGCGCGTCCAGCACGTCGTTGAGCCCGCAGGCGGCCCCTCTGGACAGCACCCCGTACACCAGGAGCAGCAGCCCGAGCAGGCCCCCGTCCCGGGGCTCGGCGATCGCTCCCAGGGCGATCCACCCCGGCACCACCAGCAGCCAGACCCCCACCGGCCGGTCCAGCCGCAGCAACTCCAGATACGGCCGTACGCCGGCAGGGGCCCGTCCCACCAACCGGGCGGCAGGGCCTTGGACCGCCACCTGAGTCGAGACGAGGGCCGGGGCTTCTGAGGCGACAGGCATACCGATTCATGGCCCTTTCCAGGGGAATTACGTGCCGGTCGGCCCAACGTAGCTGTGCCCAGGGCGAGTTCCTCGTCCTTTCAGGCAGAGGTGGGAGCCTTACAGGGAACGGAAATGCCCCGCGCGCGCAGGCCGGAAGGCGAGACCGAGCGGATGGCCAACCCGTTCCACCGAGCAGTGCACGAGTCCGCGCACCGAAATTCCCGTTGCCCACCGCGGGCAACATGACGACCGAACAGGCGATCCGGAATCCGCCGAACAAGACCCCGGCCGGTCGCCGGCTGCCCCGTTTCCTCGCCGGGCATGGCTTCGCCCGTGGCTCAGGGGGAGAAGCGGCGGTACGCGACTGCGTCGGTGCCCCACAACCTACGGTTGCGTCGGTGCTGCTGGTGGAGACGGTGTTTCCGTCCGGACTGATGACGGCCTCCCACCCTGGCGCCGGCGAATGCCAGCGGGCTTAAGGGGGGCCTGAGCGAGGCCTCGGCATGCCTTGCGGCTCGGGTGACGGACTTCCTCTGGGCGTCCACTCCCTGTGCGCGGTCCGCATCGGCGCCGTCGTGCGCGCGCAGGGCCTGCTGTCGCTACGGATCGAGCCCGCTACCAGCGCGAACTCGGAGTGGACGGCCTTGTCCTGCATGACGCGGTACCCGTCGCCGAGGCGAACTGGCTCGGCACACTGAAGTGCTGGCGACTGGCAGTCGATGTGGTGTGCGACTCCACGCCCGCACGCGGCGCAACCCTTATAGAGACGCGCTCCGGATAGGACGATACACAGGTCGGACGCGAGATCGACGAGGCACTCGACGCAGACATCGACGCCCTGTGCGGCCTTCTGCTCGACAAGGTGAGAAGCCCTTCATGATTCCCGGCCGTCCCGTACGCCGAGCCGGTCTTTCAGGGAGGGCGGCCTGACAGCGCCCCCGCGCCCGTTGCCGAGCACGTCGTCCCAGCCGCTCTTTTCAAGGGATCTGCACAGCCCTCAGCCGCCTCCGTTATGCTGATGATCAGAATCGGGCTTGTCGACGCGTTGGTGGCTGGGTGGCGCGTTCCCTTGACGTGCCCGACGGAGACATCGTGTCCTACCGTTCCCTGCTGCGTGTTGCAGGCGTCGGCTTCTTCCCTCTGGGATTCCTGGCCCGCCTGCCGTACGCGACCTCAGCCCTCACCACGCTCATCCTGCTCCAGGCAGCGACCCACAGCTACGCTTCGCCGGACTCGCCGGCGCGGCCCAGAGCATCGCCATCGCGATCGGCGGGCCCCTGGTCGGAGCCATGACCGACCGTTATGGTCACCGGAGCGTCGGAGTGGCGGCCGCGATCGCCAACTTCGCAGCCTGGGCGGCCCTGCTGGGCGCCAGCCATGGCAGCCGGGCCGGCATGTTCGCCACGGCTGCCCTGGTGGGCCTGACTCAGCCGCAGGTCGGCCCGCTCGTGCGGGTGCTCTGGTCACGGCTGGTGCAGTCCCGTAACGAACACCACCTGCTGTCCCCGGCTCTGTCCTATGAGGCGTCCGCCGACGAACTGAGCTTCGTCGCGGGCCCCGCGTTCGTCGGGCTGCTCGCCTCCGTCAGCCCCCTCGCGCCCGCGGTCGCGACAATGGCTCTGCTCGCAGCGAGCACTCTCCCCTTTGCCCTCGTCTACGCCCACCGCACCACGCACGAGCAGCCGTCCGGCAGGCAGGAGAGGCCGTACCTGCCCCGCCGGCCCCTGGCCGTCATGTTCCTCGCCATGGTTGCCATGGGGGCGATCTTCGGCGCGGTCCAGACGGCCGTCACCGTCTACGCCGGCACGATCGACAAGCCCGGCGCTGCCGGACTTGTCTACGCCGAGTTCGGCATCGGCAGCGCTCTTGCAGGCGCCGCCTGCGCCTGGCTCCCGCAGAAGTTCTCTCTGCGTGCCCGCTACGTCTCGTTCGCCGCGATCCTCTGCGCCGGCATGGTGATCCTCTTCATCGGCGGACAACTGGTCTCCCTCCCCGCAGCGGTCGCCCTCGCGAGCTTCACCGTCGCCCCCTACATGATCAGCCTGTACGCGCTGACCGAACGCCTCGCCCCCGCCGAACGGGAAGCAGGCGCCATGACCATCCTGTGCGCCGGCGGCCCCCTCGGCACAGCCGCTGGACAGGCCCTCTCCGGCAGCCTCGCAGACACCCACGGCGTCGACGGCGCACTCCTGGTCGCTCTCATCGTCGCAGCGGCAGCACTCCTCATCGCCCTCACGGCATTCCTGGCCGACCGACAGCGCAACATCTGGATCATCGACACCGCGCCCGTGACACGTCCGGTGGTCCAGGAGCGCTCCGAACATGCGCAGAACATCCATTGAGCGTTGACTGAGCGCTCGGTCCGGCGGCTGGTGGGTTCGGTCGCCGGGCCAGGCACGGCGCCAGTCCGAAACCTTTCGCCAGTGAGGCCGTGGGCCATCAGCTCGGTCCCCGTTCGGCTCCGGCCTCGGCGCGCCTGCGTAGCCGGAGCCCCGGCTGTCACACGGCATGCCACCGGAGGCCGGTCTGAGCGTGAACGCCTACGTGGTGCGCGCCGCCCGCCGCGCCGCCACCCTCGACGCCGCGCGCCGGCTGGCCACGCTCGGTCTCGGCAACGACCTGGCGGACGAGGGCGACACCCTGTGAACCGTGGTGAGATCTGGGCACTCCCCGACGGCCGCAACGTCCTGATCATCAGCCTGACCGGGCTCGAAGAGGCCTACGGCGCCGTCCTCGTGATCGTGCTGCACGAGAGCGGCCGGTTTCCGGACACGGCCATGTGGGTCGTGATCAGCGATCCGCTCCCGTGCACCGCAGTCGCCGTCAACATCGTGCAGCTGAGGACCAACCGGTTCGGGGGTGCCAAGCCCCTGGGGCCCGTCGATGCCGCGGCCATGGCCCGGGTGGACCAGGCCCTGCGCGCCGTCCAGGACCTCTAGGGCCTGTTGGGAAAGTCGATCTCTAGTTCCCTTGACGTCTTAAGCGGTGCCTAGGGTGTCGCGAGATGGCCGTGGGGCTGGGTACGGGCGAGGGAGGAATCGTCATCGACCGGGTGGAAGTCAACGGTGCCGAAGCGGACAACGAGGACCTGAAGGTGCTCGCGCGGGCCAACTACTCACACTTCTCCTCGATGCAGGTGCGGGACCGAGCGGTCCGAGGACTGGATCTGCATCTGAAGCGGCTGGACGACAGTACGCGGGAACTGTTCGGAACGGGCCTGGACACCGACCGGGTGCGCTCCTGTGTGCGGCACGCGCTCCAAGCTTCCCCGGACGCGGTGACGGTTCGGGTGTCCGTCTTCAGCCGCCGCCAGGATGCCGTGCTGCGCGGCGAGGACGTGGAGCCGGACGTGGCCGTGGCGACGAGCGCTCCGATCACGGCGCGGACCTCACCAGTGCGGCTGCGGACCGTGGAGTACGAGGGGGACCTTCCCCACGTCAAGCACGCCGGGACGTTCGGACTCAGCCTTCGCCGACGCCAGGCGGTACTCGCCGGGTACGACGACATGCTGTTCACCGATCGCAACGGCCGCATCAGCGAAGCCTCGATCTCGAACATCGGTTTCTTCGACGCCTCGGCGGCATTGACCGTCGATCCCGACGTGACGGACCTGCTCGTGAACTGCTACGAGACCAACCCCTGGCAAACCGTGTAACTGCCGCTGGGACCGTGCTGGTCACAGCCACTCGTTGAGGACGGCGACCAGCACGGTCGCCCCGTGGCGAACGGCGAGTTTGCCGTACCTCGTGGCCACGGCCCGGTGACGTCCGAGGCGATCGATCCCGCACTCGCCGGCATGCCGCTTGCGGTAGTCGGTCTCGAGGGCGGCGGCGAGAGAAAGGGCAGGGCGTACGCCCGGCCGTGCGTCGCTTTGCGCCTTGATATGGAAAAGCAGCTCGACGTGGAGATGGCCACCGCTGTGACCCAGTTGGCTGCGGGGACTTCTCAACTGCCGTCTCGGATTGCCGCGAGGCACTGGTCGTAGAGGTCTGCCAGGTCGAGTTGTCCGTCGCTTGCTGCCCAGAGTTCGGTCGCGGTGTCGACGCAGGTGAAGACGGCGGCGGTGATGGCCTTGGCGCGCGGGTCGAGGGTGGGGGTGGTCAGGCGGGCCTGGACGATCGGGATGAGTTCGCGCTGCCAGCGCAGCCGTTTCTCGATGTAGCGGGCGTGCAGGGCGGGGGTTTCGAAGATCAGACGGGAGAGTTCCAGCACCCGTTGCGGGGCGTGGTTGGCGGTGAGGATCGTCTCGAACCCGGCCCGCAGCGCCTCCCAGGGACCGACGCCGGCCGGCTGCTGCTGGACGGTTTGCCTCAGCAGTTCACCCAGCGCTTCCTGGTCGCCGCAGACCAGGTCTTCTTTGGTGCCGAAGTAACGGAACAGGGAGCGCTGCGAGATCCCGGCTTCCTTGGCGATCTGGGCGATGGTCGTCTGTTCGTAGCCCCGCTCGGCGAACAGACGAAGTGCCGTGTCCAGGATCTGCTGGACGGCGACCTGCCGCGATCGGTCCCACAACGTCGTCATGGATCTGATCCTACCCCCCTCTGGACAGCGACCGCCTGTTTGGCATTGACTGCCAGAAAAGCATTGACTGCTAGGAGGATGTCATGACAGCCGTCGACTACCGAGGCCAGACCACATTGATCACCGGTGCGAGCGCGGGACTGGGGGCCGAGTTCGCCCGGCAGCTCGCCGCCCGCGGCTCGGACCTGGTACTTGTCGCACGCCGCCGCGAGCGCCTGGAGGAGCTGGCCGCCGAACTGCGCGACCGCCACCCGATCCAGGTGCACGTGCTGGCGATGGACCTGGCCTCGGACGACCCCGGGCAGGCGCTGGCCCAGCGGCTGGGGCAGCTCGGTGTGCATGTCACCAGCGTGGTCAACAACGCGGGGTTCGCAAGCTTCGGCTCCTTCCACCAGGTCGATCCGGCGCGGCTGCGTCAGGAGGTCGCTGTCGACGTGATGGCGGTCGCGGACATCAGCCGCGCCTTCATCGGCCAGCTGCGGACGGCGGGGAGCGGGGTGTTGGTCAACGTCGCGAGCATGGCGGCCTACCAGCCCAATCCGCGGATGGCGCTCTACGGGGCGACCAAGGCGTTCGTGCTGAGCCTGACCGAGGCGCTGTGGGAGGAGTCGCGCGGCACCGGCCTGCGGGTGCTGGCTCTTTCCCCGGGTGCTACGCGCACCGAGTTCTTCGACGTCGTGGGCACCGAGCGGGCCGCAGGCGGGAACAAGCTCGCCTCGCCCGCCGATGTCGTCCGCACAGCGTTGGCTGCTCTGGACCGCAGGAACCCGCCGCCCAGTGTCATCGCCGGACGCATGAACCGGGTGATGGCCCAGCTCGCCCGCCGTCTGGCCACCCGACGGCAGATCATCCGGGCCATCGGCCGGATGACCGCCGAGGCGGTGTGAACAGGGACGGGATGGCTGTGGTCCTGGGCGGCGGAGGCGCCGTCGGGATCGGCTGGCAGTCGGGGCTGCTGACCGGCTTGGCTGAGGCCGGCTGCGACCTTGCCGGTGCCGACATTGTTGTCGGCACGTCCGAGGGAGCCCTGGTGGGGTGTTCCTGGCGGGCGGAGCCGACCCCGTCGGGCGCCGTGCGTGCGCTTGCCCGGGTGGGCCAGGCCGCGCCGGGGAGCGGATGGCTGAAGGCTTCCAGGTCCTTCTTGCCCCGATGGCGCAGGCCGGTCAGGGACTCAAGGCGGTGCGGGAGATCGGACGACTCGTCGCACAGCAGCCCGCCGGCATCGACGAGGAGACCTTCCTTCCGTTGGTCGCCGACTTTGACGGCCAGACCTGGCCGTCAAGGCTCCGGTGCACCGCGGTCGCCCTCGACAACGCCGAGGTCGGGGTGTGGAGTTCCGAATCCGGGGTGGCACTGCAGCTGGCCGTAGCGGCCAGCTGCGGGGCACCGGTCGTTCTGCCGCTGGTGACCATCGATGGACGCCGGTACATGGTCGGCGGTGTGCTCAGCCACATCAACGCGCGGGCCGCCGCCGACGCCGAAGGCGTCGTGGTCGTGTCGTGCTTCCCTCTCGACCAGCCACTTGCCCCCTTCCAGACGGTCCGGCAGGAGAGCGCGGAGCTGCGGGCCGCAGGCATCGTGTAACTGACCGTGGAGCTGGGAGCGGGCGGCCCGGACATGCTGAACCCGGCCCTGGCCGAACCGGCATTCACCCTCGGACGCAGACAGGCCGCAGCGGAGAAGGACCGCATCCGCGCGCTGCTGCAGTGAACATCGCGACCCGTCATCTGCCGGTATCACCCTCGACCGGGCGATCCAGGTACGGGCCGACCGATGCCGACTGCCCCGGAAGCCCGGCCCGCCCCACAGGAGGGCAGGCCGGGCCCGGACCCGACGCGGCACGCTTTCAGAAGAGCCGGCGCTCTCCGGAATGCACCGCCACAGCGCTTCCGCCACCTGTCAGTGATCAGTACCCGGATCCGGCCCCGGCCCCGGCCGGGGCCCGCCGACGTCCGCGGCCGAAGCGCGTCCGGGTACCCGGTCGCGGGTCAGGGGACACGGTCCAGTGATGCCTCCAGATCGAGTTCGCCCTCCCGGGTCTGGGCTCCGGCGACCACAGCGCCCCGGATGCGCTCAACCACGGCATCGGGGGCCGGGTAGACGGCGCCGAGGGCCCTGCTCTCCTCGCCGAGTCCCTCCAGCAGATTCCCGACGGCGGCTGCGGCCGAGACCGCGGCCTTCGCCGCGCCGATCTGCTCCGGACGCAGCGCGGCGATGCGCCGGGCGAGGGCGTCGACGAACGCGTCGAGTTCCCCGGCCGGGAGCGCGCGGTTGATCCAGCCGTACCGCTCAGCCGTCTGCGCGTCGAACAGGTTCCCGCCGAGGATCACCTCCAGAGCCCTGGCCCGACCGACCAGGGAGGGCAGCAGCTGGGTGGCGCCGCCGCCGGGGATGATGCCCATTCGGGTCTCGGGCTGGCCGAGCCAGGTCCGCCCGTTGGCGGCGAAGCGCATGTCCAGGGCCATGGCCAGCTCGTTGCCTCCGCCGCGAAGGCGCCCGGTGAGCTTGGCGATCGTCACCTGAGGCAGCGCGCGCAGGCGCAGCACCAGCTTCTGCATCGGGTTGATCAGCGACTCGTCACCCCCGGTGCCGGCTTCCGGGTTCGCCAGCTCGGCGAAGGTCTCCGGGTTGAGCATGAAGCCCAGGTCGACGTGGGCGACGAAGAACTCCGAGTCGGCGCTCTCCAGCACGATCACCCGTACCCGCTCGTCCTCGCGGACCACCCCGGCGAAGTCGTGCAGTTCGTTGATGAGCACAGTGTCGAGCATGTTGACCGGCGGGTGGTCGAACGTGACATGTGCCACCCCCGCCTCGATCGTCACCCGCAGTCCCTTGTACGCGTCGTACGGCATTTCCGTCCCATTTCTCGGTGGATTCATTGGCCAAAAGCCCGTTCATCGAGCACGCTAAGACCTGACGTTGACGTCAGAGGCAAGGGGAACCAGTCATGCGTATCGGGGAGCTCGCCGCGAGGGCGGGCGTGAGTGTGCGGGCGTTGCGCTACTACGAGGAGCAGCACCTGCTTGCCTCCGAACGCAGCCCCAGCGGCCAGCGGCACTACCCGGACAACGCCGTCGACCGCGTCCTGCTGATCCAGCAGCTCTACGCGGCAGGACTGCCGAGCAAGTCGATCGTGGAACTGCTGCCGTGCGTGGTCACCGGTGAAGTGACGCCGGAACTGCTCGACCGGCTCACGGCCGAGCGCAACCGCATCGACACCACGATCAGCACGCTGACCGGCACCAGGGACAGACTCGACACCCTCATCACCACAGCCACCACCACATACCGGACGGGCCGCCCCTGCCCCTGACGAGCAGGCCGCCGCATCCAGTACGGTCCCCGGCTTCGCCGCCGTCCACCGGGCGCACTGTACGGTCTCGTGCCCGGCCGACGGCCGCCGACCGTTTCCTGGTCGGCTGGGAGCTCGTACGACCACCAGTTCCTGGCCGTCCTGGACCGCGCCGAGCTGTGCCGCCCACACCTCGGCCGCGCTCCTGGCCAACCCCGCTGTTCCGGGTGATCGGCCGTCCTCTGAGCGGAGTTGGCCGCCGGAGCCGGGGGAGCGGAGGCGCCCGGCCGCGATCGTCTCCCGCACCCCGCGCGCCCCTCGCATGCTGGTTACCAGATCACTCAAGGTTTTCCCACGCCCAAGAGGCAGCGGCGCTCCCATCATGTTCCCGCCCGAACCTGAACTGCCTCCGGTGGTCACCGAGCCCGATGAATAGAATAAAGTTGCCCGAGGTAGGAAGCCGCTCGGTCAGGGCAGCAACGTGTTCCTGCGCTCCTACCTCCCGCAGCGTGTTCTGAGAGCGGCCGTGGACGGCAGTCGGCGGCCGGCGGGGGCACACCGTGCACCCGCTTCCGTGCTTCCACCCCACCGTCCCGCCGGCGGCGTTGGGTCTGCTCACGGTCGAGGTGCCCGCCCCCCTTTCCTCGGCGATTCGTTGTGTGCCGTGGCCGCCTTGGCGCTGAGCGTCGGGAGGCTGGGTCTTCAGGAACCCGCCGGCGGTCCCTGTCGAGCGACGTGCTTGCCGCTTTCCGGTGGGCGGAGCTTGCCGGTTTCCGCTCGGTCCGTACTGACGGGCAAGGGGAGGGCCGTCGGAGCGAGTCGCGTCACCGTGTCGGTCCTTGGCGGGCACGCCGTGGCGCGGAGCATCCGTGGGCGATGCCCGCCTTCCCGTGGCCGCGGGCCTATAGGTTCCTGTCAGCGGGCGAGGACGAGGCTGATGGGCCGGCGGCCAAGGGGGCGCGGTGGGGCGGGTCACGAGCGCGGTCTGCTCGGCGGGGCGGCGGTCAGCCGGTGCACCTCACGGTTGACCGCCGCCCACTGAGCCGGGAGTTCTGGGCCGGGTGGGCTAGAAGTGCCGTACGCGGAGCAGGAACTGGCAGCCGCCGGAGCGGCCGTCCGCATCGATGCCGACGGTCACCGGGTTGCCGGCGTAGGCCGTGCGGTACTGGCCCTGAGGCAAGTAGTTCACGCACTGGCCGGCATCACCGTCGGGGTAGAACTGCACATCGAGGCCGACGTCGGAGCGGCCCGACACCGTGAAGGTGAGGTCGCACCAGCCGGGGCGGCTGTCCGTGTCGACCCTGACCGCCTGGCCGAAGGTGCGGAACGTCTGGATCGGCATGCCGTAGGTGCCCTGGTAGTCCCCGCACTGACCGGCGTTCCCGCCGGAGCTGGGGAGGAACGTGTACGTGATGGACGCACCAGCGAGGGTCCCGTCCGGGTCGTAGACACCGAACGCCAGCTGACAGCCGCCGGCACGGTTGTCGGTGTCGAAGCGAATGGCCTGCGTCCAGTCCGGCGACGCCGCCCACTGCTGTCCGGTCGTCCCACCGCACTGGCCGGCGTCGCCGTCGGCGTTGAACTGGACGCCGATCTCCGGCGCGGCGACGAGCGGTGCCGTCACCGCGGCCATTGCCGTGCCCGACATCCCGGCCGTCGTCAGCGCACCTGCGGCCAGGGCCAGGACGCACGCAAGCGCTCTGAGACGTCCGGGCAGTCGTAATCCACTCATGCGAAGTCCCCTTCCAGGGGTGATAGGCACTGAGGTGAGGATGCGTCGGGGCACGGCGGCGCTGTCCGAGCACGTCCGCAACGTGCGCCGAAGCCCCAGCTGAGTATGTCTGCCCCAGCCCTGCTCGTATCGCCCTGAACAGGCCATCACTCCCGCAGGGCAGCGCACTGGCCGGGACCGTGCGCCGACGGCCGCGTCGCGGAACCCGCCGGTGACCGCTTTCCAGACCCCCGGCGGCCTCCTGCCCACCGAGCTCGCCACGCCCCGCCGGCAGCGGGTCCCTCGGCGACCCGGTCGGCTCGGGCCGGTTCGAGGACGCGGAGAGATGAGCGCGCGCCGTCCTTCACAGTGCCCTCCCGTCGCGGTACCGGTGGGCGGAGCGCTGGGGGATGCGTCATGCCCGTTCACCTCCGGGCAGAGCTCCCCACTACGGCGGCAGGCTGGCCGAAGGGGTAGGGGCACGGCTGGTCGGGCTTGGCGCAGGCGCCGCGGTTCTCCCAGCAGTCGGGGGCGGCTTCCTGCCGCAGCAGCTCTACGCACGGCAGGCTGCCGCCCGGGCTGCGCAACAGACCACGCCGTGGAAGGCGAACTACGTGCCGGCATCGAGAGCACGGTCAGTGAGTTCGTCAACGGCCACGGCATGAGGCAGGCCCGCTACCGGAGCCGGGCCAAGACCCATGTCCAGCACGTTCTCACCGCGATCGCCGTCAACATCGAGCGCGTCCACGCAGAGCAGACGACGCCGACGGCAGAACGCCCGCCCCGAACACCCACCGCGCTCCAGAGCTTCCTGGACCGGCAGGGCATCCCAAGGCCAACCGCAGGGCGCACAGCAGGGACATCCTGACGTCAGCGGAACGCCGCGGAAAAAAGCCCGCCCTCCGCGGTACGCGAAGGGAGGTCGTCCCCAGCCGGGACGCGAACTGCGCAATGTCATGCCTGACCATGAGCGATCAGGGCCGCGTGGGGCAGCACCAGCACACCTTCGGGACCGGCGAACTCGCCACATAGAAGATCAAATTGCTCCTTGATCTTTACGATGACCGCAGGCGGCTGACTCGTCACGATCTGGCCGATCGTCGCCACTCCGGCGGCCGGTCCGCTCCACCACTCCTCAGGCGTCGTCTGGTGGTCCCAGGTCAAGGTGCCGCAGACGACGTCCGTAAGACCTGCCTCACCGAGCAACGCGGCGAGGCCCTGTTCAGTACGGAGGAAGTCGTCTTCGGGAGCAAGAGCCGGCAGGTGAGCCGGACGCGTGACACCTGCCGCTTGGACAGCCCCACCCAGTAGGGCCTGCCCGGCGGCCGCGGGAACCCCCCAGACAGTGACGGCGATCCGTCCGCCCGGCCGCGTCACCCGGCGCAGCTCCGTCAGGGCTTGCCGAGGCTGTCCGACGTGGTTGAGGACGAAGTTGCCGACCGTGGCATCGAACTCGTCGTCGGCGAAGGGCAGATGGGGCAGAGCGGCAAGCCGCACGTCAGCTTCCGGAGCCGCCGGCGCAGCCCGGGCAACCATGCCTGGTTCGGCATCCACCGCCGTCACCTCCGCTCCACGCCCACAAGCGAGTACGGCGACGGTGCCCGTGCCCGTCCCCACATCGAGGACCCGCACACCCTCCCTGACACAGGCAACATCGAGAAGCATCGGCACCGGATACGCGCAGAGTTTGGCGAAACTCGCAGCATAGGCATCAGCCTGCCCCGCCCACGCCTGCCGCTCGGACTCATCAAACACCGTCTCCGCCATCCGTTCCCTCCCCAGAACGACCACCACCGCAGCCCTGACGCTACCCAAACCCGATCAGCAAAGTTCAGGGGAATCGGACCGGCCCCCAGCAAGATCCCCGACAGCGTCACCTACTCAGCGAGGACGTGCAGGGGCAGACTGTCGGGTGCGGTCATCGTGCTGATCTCCTTCGGGCTTCGACACCTCGAAGATCAGCCGGTGGCCGTTCATCTATGCGGGCCTCATCCCGATGCCGGAAGCAGACCCCCGGATCAGGTGGAGACCGTGACACCACTTCCCTGGACGCAACCAGCGGTGACGGGCCGGCGGCCGGAATCTCCGCCGGGGAAGCTGCGTTGTTACGCATGGCGCCGGGACTCGGGTACGCCTGCAGGGTTTTCAGCATGCCGCTGACAAGGTCAGTTGAACGGGCGATCACCAATGGCGGACTGCCGGTCCGGCGATTCCCGCATGGTTGCGATAGCGTAACGGCAGCCATAGGGTTGTGACTGGCGGACAGGACACCGCCTTACCAGAGCCCGGCTGTCGCGGGCCGGGGCGGGTCGGGTGTGCCCGTCATTTTCCAGAACAGTTCCATCCTGGCAGTGCTCGCAGCGGGAAACGGCGGCGATACGGCAGGGTAGCCCGCCGTGGAAAGCGTCCCTCTCCCCGGCCGGATCGTTTCCAGGAACAGGATGGAGCCCAGGGGACTCGGCAATGCGGGTCGGCGCGTGCAGGCCCGTGCGGTCGGCGCGAGGAGAACTACCATGACAACCTCCGATGCCTCAGCACCGCACAGAACTCCGGCCGGGCTGAAACTCGGCGGCGTGGAGTCTGAGCATCATCCCTGGCAGATACGCCTGGTGGATCATCCCAAGCGCTTCGAATCGGCGTACTTCCGCGCGGCCAAGGAGACAGCGCACAAGATTCTCGCCGAAATGGACAACGACGACCTTCCCTACGGGTCCCGGCCCTCCGGCGCTCAGCATTGGGAGATGCACCACGGTGGCAGCCTGTGGGTCAAGGGGCAGAACGGTTGGCGGATGTACCGCGCCAGGGTCGGAATCGAGTGGAGCATGCAGTTCTGCGCCGAGCCGTCGAAGGTCGATCGGCTGCGCCGGGATGCGGCCGAGCTGGTCGACGCCTTCCCTCTCACCCTGCCTGCCCTGGCAGCACTGGGGTATGAAGAGTCGGCAGACCTGCTCCGGACCCCGGTCACGGACGCCGATGGCGTCGAACGGTGGACCGACTGCTTGTTCAACGCCTGTGTGCCGATGAGCCATGGCAACCACCAGGGAGTCCTGCCACAAGTTCCCGGGGAGCACCACTACCCCTGGCCTGTGAAGGGCGCGGACTTCGTCCGTTACGAGGACTTCGAGCTGTGGGTGACCCTGCCCGACGGGACTCACGGCGCCGTCGCGCCGGTGAACCGGCGAGGCTCGGGCGACGGCCACGTACGTCTGGTCCACGTGCCGGAGGAGAGCGTGGCGGCGAGAGCGTTCATGCAAGCGCAGGAGCAGGGCAAGATGGCGGTACTGCCGCCCAACAGTTCCGTGGCGCTGCAGGCGTTCAGTCAGCAGATCGAGCCGGACCGACGGACTGCGTCCGGCCCGCTGGTGTCCTCGTCGAGTCGGGCTCGCACATTGAGGCCGGCCTCCGGTCATTCCGGGTAGCCGAGGAGCAGATATGTCGCGCAATATCGTCATCTGCCTGGATGGATCAGGCAACCAGGTGGGTGCCAGCCACCCTACCAACGTGGTAAGGCTGTTCGAGATGCTCGAGGCGGACCACCCCGAACGTCAGCTGCTCTACTACGACCCGGGCGTGGGCACCATGTCGTCGGCCACTGCGCGCGGTCCGGCTGGCCACTGGCTCTCCCGCATGTGCGGGCTGGCCTTCGGCACCGGGCTGAAGGCCAACCTCGCCGAGGCGTACACCTACTTGATGCAGCACTGGCAGCCAGGCGACCGCGTGTACGTTTTCGGCTTCAGTCGCGGCGCGTACACAGCTCGCGCACTCGTCGGAATGCTCAACAAACCCGGACTCATGCGCCCCGGCTCGGAAAACCTGGTCGCGTACGCCGTGGCGAAGTACGCGTTCAATCAGGACATCGAGGCGAGCCAGGAGCAGGTCGCCCGCTTCTCACGCGCCTTCTGCCGACGGACCGAGAGCGAGCCTTTGTGGGCCACGGTGAAACAGAACAACCCGCGGCAGGTCTCGCACCATGCCCTGCCGGTCACCTACCTCGGTCTCTGGGACACAGTGAAGGCAGCCGGTGTGCTCCGGCTGGGCAGTCTGCGTTGGCCCTACACTCACCAGCTGCCCAACGCCGCCCGCATCCGCCATGCCGTGTCCCTCGACGAAAGACGCCGCCCTTACCGCGAATACCTCGTCACCGCCCGCGAAGGACGTCTGCGGGACTCGGCTCAAGAGGTGTGGTTCGCCGGTGTCCATTCCGACGTGGGCGGTACCTTCGCACATGCCGCGGGCGCACCCTTGCTCTCCTCGATACCTCTGAAATGGATCGCCGATGGCGTCCATCAGGAGCTGGATTTCGTTCCCGACGCCTACGACGAAGCCTGCGCCCTGACTGAGGATTTCGCCGACGCACCCCTCCACGACAACGGAGCGCTGTGGATCCTGGCGGGCCGGCGCACCCGCTCCGTACCGAAGGATGCGTCGCTGCACGCGAGCGTCAGGCTGCGGCGCGAGCACGATCCCGGCTACCGCCCTGATCTCCCCGGTCCGCAGGAGGCAGGGCGCTGGGCCGACCTCGACTGGGTCAAGACGACGTGAAAGCGCGCCCGATCCGCCGTTCCGCGCCGCTGGGCGATTCCTCGGCGCTCCGCCGCTCACCAGCACCATCACGAGGCGCTGGAAGTCGTTTTGCGCACGGCTGAGGACGCCGGCCGGCCGGTCCGGGGGCACGGAGGGCGGGGTCTTGTTGATTCCGGCGAAGACGAGGCCGCGGGTGGGATCGCGGAAGATCACGCCCTCTTGCCGAAGGGCCCGGAAGACATTCCGCAGGATGATGTGGATCGAGCGGGCCGGCGTCCCCTTGCGGGTGGCGATGGCCCTCTCGACGTCGTCGCGAGTGATCTCGCGCAGGCTCTCGATGCCGTCCGCGAGCCACCCCTTGGGGATCGGGTCCAGGACATGCCAGTAGCGGACGGAGGCTTCGGTAATCCAAGCGCTTCTGTTGCGAGTCCCGGCGGAACTCAGCATCCGGGATCGGCAGCCCTCGGGTCTCAAGGAACTGCGTGACCCGCCGTCCGCTGAACTTCAGGGGACGGTTGTCGACGAACGCCTGTCTTACCTGACCAACCACACCGTCGCGACCCACTGGGGCTACCCCCAGCCGGACCGGTTCTCCTGCGCCTTCCGCACGGCGGTGGGATGTCGCCGAGCGAGTACCGGGTGGCCATGCGGACGGCTCCGGCGCCGGGTGAGGCAGCAGGCGAGGCGGCGGGTGCTGGATGAGTGCCGCACGGGTGCTCCATGAGGGCCACGGTCAGAGTTGAGTCCGGGCGGCACCGAACCGGGTGTCCTCGCCCAGCGCGGTCTCCTGGGCGAACGCGGCGTACGAACTCGGGTTGACCAGGGCGTCTGCGGTAGGGATGGTGCTGTAGCGCGGCATGGTGACACCGTTGATCACGGCCGGGCTCTGCTGCACTCCGGCGACCACCTCGCTCGACCACTCCGGTACGTCGACGCCGGCGTCGAAGCGGAAGTGGCTCGCCTCGTGGATCAGCGCCGCCGCCCGGCCGTTGGGCCCGTGGAAGGTCGAGAACTCGTTCCCGATCTCGGTCAGTGTGCCCGGCGTGGTCACTGCCGCGAACCCCAGGGCCGCCGTCCACTTGAACTGGTCCGGAAGTGCGGTGAGCCGTTCGCGGATTTGCCGGAGCCGATCGCGGACCGTGTTGACCACGGTCGTGTCCGGGGACCCGGTCATGAAGTGATGCGCGAACGCCGTCAGGGTGGCGGGATCGAGCGGTGTCGCGGCGGCCGCCGTTTCGGCCCGGCCGATCCAGTCCAGGGCGAGCTCGATGGCGGGTCCGGCGTCGAGCAGCGGAAAGAGGCCGTTCCACTGCCCGACGACGTCGGCTGGATCGGTGACGGTGTTGTCGACGACCTCGTGGTCGAAGTCGTAACGGCAGTAGACCGGCACATTCACGACGAAGCCACCGCTCGAGACCCGTCGGCCGTCCCGGTTCACCATGGTGGTGACGGTCCGGAACAGGTACGCCTTGGTGCCGAAGGCCCGCAGGCCGGTGATCTCGCCGTCCAGGTCGTGGGTGAAGTCGCCGCTGGTGTGCCAGTTCGGGCCGATCGGCTTCGGGTAGCCGGCCGAGGCGGCGTTGGCCGGCCAGTCGAAGCGCATGTAGTCCGGGCCGTGGAAGAAGTAGGCGAAGCCGCTCTTCACGCCACCGCCGGGGAAGACGGCGTCGAGCGTGGTCCATTCGGACGGCAGGAACCAGTTGTCCGCCGTCGAGGCGGGGTCGCCGTCCGGCTGCAGTCCGACCAGCTTGATCCGCTGGTAGTTGCCGCCCTGGAAGACGTACTCGAAGTCACTGAAGGCCTGTTGGCCGAGCAGCGCGCCGTCCAGATCACGGTCGAACGGCGCGGGGAAGAGCGGTTGGGTCGGCGCACCCGCGGTGACCACGTGGTCCGCCGCCCAGTCGTAACCCACCGACCAGCCGCCGGCGAAGACGACGCTCAGGCTCGGGTCGGCGTCCGGCGTGGGCAGCGCGCCGGCGATGCGAACGGTGGAGGACATAGCGATCCGCCTGGGGGAGAGGGGCAGGGTGGGGGCCGGGACGTCGTCCGGGTCAGGGGCGGCACGGCGGCTCCTTTCCACGCTAGACCCTCGGGTGCGGGCCCGCACCCGATCGCCGCCGGCCGCGCTCGCCGGCAACTCGACGGGACGTCACCGTTGTTGGAGAGGCTGCAGTCGGGCCCGGACGCCGTCGGGCGTCCGCCGGTACCGGGAACCCGCGGGCAGCAAGGGAGCCGATGCCACCTCGCGAGAAGGTCCCACCGTGGTCGCCGGGCACCTCTTCGGGCTCTTCACGGTCGTCCGGAAGCTGGGCGCCTGCCCTACGGTCTCAACGGCGCCTGTCGCACCCCGTCCTGGCGGCCGAGGAGGTCCCGGGTGAGACCTCGCCGCTGATCGGGGACGCGTACCCGGGCGGCCCTCGCCGATGCTGCGACGGCTGTCGCTCCCCGGTGGCGGGCGTCCGCCACCGGAGTGAGCATGGAAGAGAGCGTGGAAGAGAGGGGAAGGCGCCTTCGTCGCGCCTCACCGCACGCACGACTTCTTCTTCACCTTCACATGAGCCCGGGTGAGCCTCATGTCATTCCGTACCCGCCGTCCTGTGTCCCTCAGGCTCGGGGAGGAGCTGCGCAACCATCCCGGTGAGGAGGGAGGACAGCACGACGACCACGGCGGCGAGCGCGGCGACCGCGCCGGCGGCGGAGGGTTCGGGGGCAGCGGGTTCGGTGGGGGGCGTGGCGGCCCAGGTGGCGGGTTCGGTCCGCCGCACGGCCCGCACCCTGGCCCCCCGCACGGTCCTGGCCCGCACCCTGGTCCCGGCCCGCACCCTGGTCCTGGTCCGCATCCCGGCCCCGGTCCTGGTCCCCATCCTGGGGGTGGGCCCCCGGAACCCCCGCCGCCGCACGAGGTGGACGTCGCGGAGGGGCCGTTCCGGGTGGTACGGCCGGCCGACATGCTTGTCGTCGACATCGCACTGATGGGCCTGCTCTTCGACGGCGCCCGCCACCGTCTCGTGCGAGCCCCCGACGCACTGAACGCCTTCATCGTCGTCGGTCTGCCGCCGCAGCATGTGGTGGAAGAGGTCCCCGACGATCTGAGCAAGGTCACTGCTCCCATGCAGGCAGTCTCCGCCGGCTCCACCCGGCTGGCCTTCTCGGTGCCCGCCGACATCAAGGAGCTGGAGCTGTCGCTGGACGGGTTGCTCGACTGGGAGCGCCTGGTGCCGCTCAGGGTGCCCGACGGCCAACAAATCCCGGACACGCCGGGGACGACGGTCTTCCAGGGCATCCCCAGAAGCGTCATCGAGTTTCCCACCCGGCTGTTGATCAGCTACGACGAGCCCGTGGACTGGTTGGGCGGACCGCAACCCCAACAAGCTGACGGCCGCACCGCTTTGTGGCATGTCCGGCTGCACCCTGCACCGGACGGCGCCGGGCTCGGTGCATCTGACGGCAGCGTGAAGTTGCGGGCCTTCGCGATGGTCACGAACGGTGGGACGCTGCCACCCGGTGCCCCGTACGTAGCGCCTGTCCTGCAGGACCTCGTGACCCTCACCAGTCGCATCCCGTTGCCAGGAATAGGTGGGCCGCTCGAAGTCCACAGTGATCCCCTGCACGCGGAGCAGTTCCTCATCACGCCCATGGGCACCTCGGCCCATCTGCACGGTGCCTGGGATCCGTTGTCGGCTCCTGCCCTCGCCCGCTACCAGGAGGTCGATCGGCGTGCCCCGGCTCTGGTGGCCTACGACCACATCACAGGACTGGGGCGTGACCAGTACGTCCGCATCGTCCACCACGGCCGCCTGTCCACGGGCCATGAGGCCCTGCACATGCAGGAGTACAAGCGACTCTTCATCGCGCGTCCGGACGACGGAATCGTCGCCTACCTACAGCGGGAGGACCGCATCATCGTCAAGCAGCCGGAGATGACGTACGGAGCAGCCAACGGCTTCCAGCACAAGGGACGCGAGATGCCGTTCCAGGTGCTGCGCATCACCGACCGCGTCACTCCGCTGATCATTCCGCCCAAGCCTCCCCATGACCCCCCACTGCCACCCGAACAGGACGAGCCGGACCTCGCGGCCTTCTGGGTGCGTCTCAAAGAATCCGGAAAGGACCATGAATTCACCCTGATCGGCACGGATTCCGAGGCCCGCAAGGTGAGCTTCACCATGCCGATGGTGTTCGTTCCTGACGGACTGGCCGATGAACAGCAGCAGTTGAAGGGCCTCTACGACCCGGAGAAGGAAAACACACCGGCCGAGCCCGGCAAGATGGAGCAGCGCCAGAAGCGGGAGCTGCATGGCCAGGTGATGGCGATGGCGCAGCCCCCGCCCGGCGCTCCCGGCAGCACCAGTCACGCGGTCGGCTCCCTGACCTTCCGGCTCGGGCCGAACGGCGCGCCGGTAGTGGGCCAACCCTGTGTTGCGGCCGCTGAGGTCCGCGTCCCCGCCGTGGAGCAGTTCACCCCGAACGCTGGCAACCTCAAAGTCGAGTTCAACGACACGTATCTGCGGCAGACCATGGACGGGCATCCGGCAGGGGCGTACCTGGATCTGACGGACTCGCTCAAGCTCGTCTTCGGCGCGGAGCAGGCGGGTGGCCTCTCCAGCCCCAACGCCATGGTGAAGACGATCACCAGCCAGGCGGGCGTCATCCCCGACCTCTTCAAGACGGACCCCACCACCGGAGCGGTGGCTGATGCGAAGGACATGCAGGTCATCAGGGAAGCTTTCGGCGGGGCACAGCTGCTCGGCATCGACCTCAGCAATTACCTGAAGAGCCTTGTCAAGGACCAACTCGGCGCACTGCGGCAGCTGAGCGACGAGCAGATCGAGAACATACTCGCGGACGCGAACGGCCTGCTGCCCGCACCCGTGCTGCGTATACGCGACCTGGCGGACGGACAGGGCAAGGAACTGCGGTACGTGTGGAAGCCGCCGTTGGACCGGCCCCCGGCCGCCCTGATCGACGTGTCCAAGGCGTCGCTGATCCTGGACGCCCGGACCGTCCGTTCGACGGACGCCGTCGACAAGTCAACGGTGCAGGGCAGCCTGAGCCACTTCGCGCTGGACTTCCTGGGCATGGCCCGAGTGGATTTCGAGGAGCTGAAGTTCAAGACCGGCCCGGGTCAGAAGCCCGACGTGACCGCCTCCGGTGTGGAGCTGACATTCCAGGGTGCCATGGAGTTCGTCAACACACTCCGCAGCGCCCTGCCCGCTGATGTCTTCGGCGCCGGCGCGTTCATCGACGTCCAGAGCACCGGCATTCGTGCCGGATACACACTCGCCCTTCCCACCCTCTCCCTCGGGGTCTTCAACCTGGCCAATCTCTCCCTGTCGGCCGAGCTAGCGATCCCCTTCGACGGCAAGCCGGTCTCTTTCCGCTTCTCGGTCTGCGAGCAGAAGCATCCTTTCAACCTCACGGTCTCCCTGTTCGGCGGAGGCGGCTACTTCTCCTTGCTGCTCGACGCCAGTGGCGTGCAGGAGGTCGAGGGTGCCATCGAGTTCGGCGGCGCCGCGGCGCTGGACCTCGGGGTGGCGAGCGGCGGGGTCTCCATTATGGCCGGCATTCGCTTCATGCTCGCCAAGGTCAATGGCAAGGACGACGTCAAACTGACCGGCTATCTGCGGTGCAACGGCTTTTTGACGGTGCTGGGCATCGTCACCGTGTCCGTCGAATTCTATCTGGAGCTCACGTACGAGAAAAAGGGCAAGCAGTCGACGGTCCGTGGCAGGGGCACCCTCACGGTCAGCGTACGGATCGCCTTCTTCAGCAAGTCCGTTTCGCTCGAACTGGAGCGGACCTTCGCCGGCGCGCCGGTCGACCCGACCTTCGCGCAGTGCTACTCGAAGGAGCATGACTGGCCGAAGTACTGCGCGGCGTTTGCCGCGTGAGCGAGCCGCGTGGAGACCACCATGGACTTCGAACAGCAGATCAACTGGACCGTTCTCCCCGCGGGGCTGACGGCCGACGGTACGCAGGTCAAGGTGTCGGTGTTCATCGCGCCGCGGCTGCTGGGGCCCGCCCCGCCCGACCCGACGAAACGCCTCACGCTGGACCCGCACTTCCCCGATTTCCTCCGCTGGCCGGAAAAGATCGCACTCGCCACTTTTGATTTCGCCGCCGGCGCGGGCACCGTCGAGCCCTCCACATCCACCGAGGCGGACGAGGAACCCGACACCACGCCCGCTCCCTCGACGCCCTTCGCCACCGGGCTGAAGCCGCAGGACCCGCTGCCCGACGTGCACTTGTGGCAGGCCCTCTTCGGTGCCGGCACGCCGCTCGATCCCTACACCTTCGAAAGGCATACGGACCAGATCTGCCAGACCTACTCCACCAAGGAGGTCAGCACCTTCATCAAGGACAAATACGCCGAAGCGGCCATGACCTCACCCGAGGCGCCACCCCCCACCAGAGACCTGGTGATGCCACCGAGCGACGGCCCTGCGGACGGCGGGGCAACCAACGGCAGCTCCGCCGACGGCGGTTCAACGGACGGCGGTTCCCCGACCGACGGGTCCGGGGGCGCCGTGGGTCCCGGTGCCGTGGGCCCCAGGGACGTGCCCACGGTGGTCGGCGACATCACCGCGGACGAGGATCCACTGATGCCTTCGGAGCTCCAGCGCCTGCACAGCTTCCACACGATTGCCATGCCGCCGCAGCCACCCACCCTCGCCGGCGAAGAACCGCCGCCGCCACCACCACGACCCGCGAAGCACGACCCCGACTTCCACCAGATGCTCACCTGGCTCGGCGATCACCCCACCCTGCTGCGCCACCTCGGACTCGTTCTGGACTTCCGCCTTCCGGCCGACCTGCTTCCCGTCTCGTCAGGGCAGCTGTTCCTGAAGGTCATCCCCCACTGGAAGTCCGAACTGGGAGAGGAGGCGTCGCACGACGTGTCGCCCCGCACGCGATATGTCTTCCTTCCGGACCACCGCGTCTTCGCCCCCAGGGCCGCGGTACCGACCGACGGTCCGCTGACGCCACCCGCCCGCGGCCTGGTGGAACTGAAGGGGAACTTCACTCTCGAACCGGCCGACATCGACGCCGCCGCAGGCAAGATGGTCGGGCCCGCCGAGGGCGCCACCGGGCTCGCCACGGTGCGGACCCATGGGATCGCGCTGGTCAGGGACGAGCGCATGGAAAGCCTCCGGCAGGAGTTCGCCCGGGCAGCCGAGCACGACGCGGCGTTCACCCGGGTGGTCGAGCAGCAGAAAGCGCAAGGTGCGACACCCGACCCGCAGAATCCGGGGGCTGTTCCCCCCACCTCGGCCGACCAAGTGCCCGCCCCCGAACTCTTCGCCGAGAACCTGGTGCGCGGCCACCGGCTGGATATCTGGGACAAGACCCGGGGGCAGTGGTTCTCGCTGCACGAGCGCGAGGTGGAATACCGGAAGCCGCGCGGCGGCCCGCTCCTGCTCACGGCCTCCGACGAGGGCTTCTTCCAGGCCCACCTGCTAAGACCGCCCCCTGAGGCGATGCACCCCGACCACCTCTACGTGCCCGAGCAACTGGTCACCTGGGACGGCTGGTCACTGTCCGCGCCCCGGCCGGGCCTGGTGCTGGACACCGATGCGGGCTCGCTCGACGAGGACCGCCACCCCAACGAGCCGGTGCCACTCGACAACGAGGCGCAGACGAAACTGCCGTTGGAAATCACGCCGAATGTGCGCGCCGGCACGCTGCCCCGGCTGCGGTTCGGCAACGAGTACCGGGTACGCATGCGCACCGTCGACCTGGCGGGCAACGGGCTCGGCAAGTCGGAGGCCGACGCCCTGGTCGACCTGGCGGACAACGCAACGGACGGGGACGGGGCGGCCTCCGAAAGGCTGGAGGACCGGAAGGCCCTGTTGCTCCCCGACGACGCGGGGCTGCTGACCTTCCAGAGGTTCGAGCCCGTTCTGGCGCCCGCCGTGGTGGCCAGGTTCCGGTTCGGCGAAGGCGCCTCGGACTTCCGGCTGGTGATCCGCAGCAGCCCGGGATCCGGCCCGCCGCCGGCGGCTTCGGGGACGACGCCGGTTGTCACCGTCCACCGAGCCAATGTCCAGCCCGGCATGACCAATGACGAGGTACGCATCGTCCAGCAGGCCCTCATCGACCAGGGACATCCCCTCCCGGTCGGCCCGACCGGATTCTTCGGCGACCAGACCAGGGCCGCCTACGCCGCCGAGCAGCGCGCCCAGGGCTTCACGGGCAGCGACGCCGACGGCAGACCCGGCTGTACGACTCTCGTCGCACTCGGCCGCAAGAGCGGCTTCGCCGTCGTCGACTGCGGCAGCGACGGCACCAGCACCAGCACCGGCACGGGAACCGGTACCGCGGCCGGCACCGGAGCCGGTATGACGGCGGAGCAGTACGCCGCGGACTTCAACCGGTCGTCGCCGGTCACGTCGGGAGCCCACGACCCCTACCGGGGAACCGACGAACGCCATCTGGTGGCACCGAAGGCGTCGCTGCGCTGCATCGAGTGGCACGGGCTGCTGGACGACGCCATCGGATCCACGGACATGAACGTACAGAACGCGGTCTACGACCTGGCCGTTCGGGAGAGCGGCTCGCTGAGCGACCCGTCCCAGCCGGACGTCGAAGTGAAGACGATCAAGTCGCCGGCGGCAGACCCCGAGAATCCGGCGAACACCGTGCTGCACACAGGCCAGCAGGTCGAACTCCCCTACCTCCCCGATCCGTTGTCCACGGGCGCCGTCTTCCTGGACCTGCCGGGCATGCCCGATGGGCAGCCCTTCCCGGTCCCCTGGGACGGCGACGTCTGGCACCGCCCGCGTTCCCTCAGGCTGCGGCTGGCCGAGGGCAGCGCGCCGCCGAGCTTCGACGAGGCGTCCCGGGTGCTGACCGTCTCGCTGCCGAAGGGCGCCGTGGCGACCGTCCGGGTGTGTTCCAGGATCGACTTCGACGAGCACATCATGGGCGTGGCCGGCTGGTGCCGGAAGCAGCAGGAATCGGCACCGGGGCTCGCGAGGGAGGGCGAGGGGGAAGATACGGCGAGGGCGGCGGCGCGGCACACCGACGACGTGCTGGCAGTGGCCGCCGCCAGTCGGCACTGGATGTTCACCCCCTGGCAGGAACTGACACTGGTCCACGCGGTCCAACAGCCCTTGAAAACACCGGTGTTGAGCCTCGTACAGCCGGTGCCGCCGACGACTCTGCGTCCCCTCGGCGCGACCGCGGAACACCTCTCCGGGGCCATCGCACTGGACGAGGCGAGTACGGACCGCATCGACCTGATAGCCGAGTGGACCGAGGTGCGGGACGCCGGCCGCGACGGCCGCGACACCCGCGAGATGACCGCCCCGGTCTTCGACCTGCTGACGGCGTGGGCGGCGAGCCAGACGGGCGACCCGGGCGCCGAACCCGCCCTCCTCCGGGCCGACGTCCTGACCTTCAATACCGAGGCGGCGGAGAAGAAGGCGAAGGCCGACGCCGCGGATGCGGTGGCGGACCCGGACAAGCGCCCCGGCCCACCCCACCCCGCTAAGCACGAGTTCGGCGACACCAGACACCGGGCGGTGCGCTACCACCCGATGGCCGGCAGCAAGTTCGCCGACTACTTCCCGGCGGAGTTCGCCGCGCCGGGCGAGAACGCGCTGACCGTGGCGGGGCGGCCGCAGGAACACTCCGTGCCGAGCAGTGCACGCCCCACGGCGCCGCGACTGCAGTACTGCGTGCCCACCCTCACCCTGGAGGAGGTCCAAGGACCGCCCGGCGTCATCGTCCACCGTCGGCACGGTCGCGGGATCCGGGTCTACCTGGACCGACCCTGGTACTCCTCCGGAGACGGCGAACTGCTCGGCGTGGTTCTCGGCGAACCGCCGGGAGGCGACCCCACGTCCGTACGGGATGCCTGGGTCACCCTGATGGGCCGCGACCCCATCCACCGTTCCGCACCGGTCGTGTCCCCGACCCCGGAGATGTTCACCAACGCGGTGCAGCGGACCCCGAAGCCGCTCCCTCTCGATCCCCCCTCGATCGACCTCCCCGTACAGGTCGTCGGCTTCTCTCCGCAGTTCGAGAAGGCCGTTCCGAAGCCCGGCGATGACCCGGACAAGGCCGGCCGCTGGTTCTGTGACCTGGATCTGGACACCGGGGACGCGTGCCTTCCCTTCGTGCGGCTCGCCCTCGTCCGCTACCAGCCGGAATCCGTTCCCGGCGCCGAGATCTCCAAGACCGTCCTCGCGGACCTGGTGCGCACCCTGCCCGACCGCGAGTTGCGGGTCACGCTCGGCGACCCGTTGACGGTCAGCGTCAGCGGACCTTCCTGGGACCCCACCGGCTCCCTGTCGCCACGCATCACCGCCACGCTGCAACGCCGCAACCGTCTGGTCGACGACGACGACCTTGGCTGGGTGACCCTCGACGACACCACCGCCCAACTCACCTCGGTGGACGCGGAGTCCTCCCACACACCCTTCTACACGGGCCAGATCCCGCTACCGCCCGGACGGCCTGGGCCGCTGCGGGTGCTGGTCCTCGAAACCGAGGGCATCCGCCCCGACATCCCCATGTCGCTCACGACGCCGGGGCCGGTGATCTACTGCGACACCGTCGAACTCCCGCCGAGGCCGGGCGGCCCGGACAGCGACCACGACCGCGGCGACGGTCACGATCACGGTGGGCCGGGTGACCACGGTGGCGGATTCGGCGGGTTCCGTCATGACTGACCTGCGGTGGTCTGGCCTGGTGAGGGCGAGGAACTGGGGGCACCTGCCGACGGGAGCCGGGGCCGTCCTCAGGCCGCCCAGCGTTCGGTGAGTGGCTTTATCGGTGAGTGCTGGCTCTGGTCCACTTCGTCGGCTCTGTCGCTGACTTGGGGGTGCGAGACGATCACGAGCAGGTGGGCATCACCTGTGCGTGGGGGATGCGCTTCGCCTGGTCGACCTTTTTCTTCCGAAGGTTGGGGTGGCGGTAGAAGGTGTGGTTCTTGGGGACACTGAGGTCCGACTTGCTGTGCGCTCCTCGGCAGGGTCGGCCGCCTGTCCGGGATGCGGATGGATATCCTCGCGTGTGCACTGCTACTACCAGCGGTTTCTGGCGGACCGTCCCGTCGTCGGCCGACAGGTTCTACTTGATCTGCGGGCACGTCGTCGCGTGTGCGGCAACGACAGCTGTGGGCGTCGGACGTTCGCCGAGCAGATCCCGGACCTGACGCGTCGCCACGCACGCCGCACGGATGCCCTCACTGCCCAGCTCACGGACATCGCCCTGTTCCTGGGCGGGCGTGCCGGAGCCGGTCTGTGCGGACGCATGGCCGTCTCGACGGCCCCGAGGCGCGCGCCCGCCAGGCCCGGCTCGCCAGGCCGCGTCCGGTCCGAAGTGATGTGCTGTTCACCTTCGGGGGCGGGAACACCGCGCTGCTGCGCTGGGCGGGGGCGCACGCGGACGTCGTGGGCCTGAGCGGGTTGGGCCGTACCACCCTGCCCGACGGCCACATGCACGAGACGCGCTGGAAGGCCGAGGACGTTGACCGCCAGATCGACCTGATCGAACGGGGCGCCGCGGGCCGGTGCAGCGCCCCGGCGCGCGAAGCGCTGGTCCAGCTGGTGGAGGTCACCGGCGACGCCGAGGCCGCGGCCCGCCGCATCGCCGGGCAGCTGAACTGCTCCCCGGCCGACGTGCTCGTGTCCCCCTACGCGTGGGTCGGCACGGAACGGGAGATCACGGCCGCGCTCGAGGAGCACCGGCGCCGCTGGGGGATCACCCGCTACGTCGTTCGCGAGTCCCACCTGGACGCGGTGGACCGCCTGCGCGCCCACTTCCCGGGCAGCGGCGGCGCGGCCGTCACCGAACGCGAACAGAGAACGATGGACAACGCGTAGCCGGACGCCGTTCGACGAAATGCATGCACACAGCAGAGGAGGCCGGCCCGTGTGAGCGGAGCGGCCGGGACCACGTTCCTGAGACCCCGCGGGGGCGTGGACCACTCGCCGCACCGCCCGTTCCGCCAGCCTGGTGACCGTCGCCGCCGCTGCCACGCCGGGGTCCCCGGCCCCCACCCGGACACTGCCCGAGGTCAGCACGGCCGAGTCCACCGGCTGCCGCGTCATTCGTGACCCTGCTCGACGTCCAGATGGATCGGACCCCGGACAATGGGGCTGGGCCGGTACGGCGGCGGGTCGGCGACCAGCCTGGGGCGGTGGAGCCGGCGTACCAGCTCGGTCAGCGCGATCTGGGTTTCCCGCCGGGCCAGCGGCGCGCCGAGGGACAGCCGCGCCGGATTGTCGAGCGTGATCCGGTGGAGCACTACGCTCACCTGCTGCTGGGCCGGACCCTGGAGCGCCAGGGCCGCCAGGACGAGGCGCAGCCGTGGCTGCGTATGGCCGCCGCGTTCGCCGGGGAGTTCCCCGAGGGCGGCTGACACGTGCGGCGGCGCGGGTGCGGGCGGTGGGTGCGCATGCCGCGGCGGTCAGCCTGAAACGGATCCCGGGCCGGGCTCATGTGCATCACATGCGCCGGCCCGCTCGGTAGATCGGTGGGCCCGGGCGCTGGTGAAACCTTCCCGCACCCGGGCCACGTCGTCCTCGTCGTTGGAGGGCGCACGATGGCGGGCGGCAGCCAGCACGTCCGGGTGGCCGTTGGACATGGCGTACGAGTGGCCGACCGCGCGGAGCATGGGCAGGTCGTTGGGCATGTCACCGAATGCGGCGATCTCGTCGACGGCGATACCCTGTCGGCCGCTCCAGGCGAGCAGGGTGGTCGCCTTGGTGACGTGCGGCGCGCTGAACTCCACCAGGGACAGCCTGGTGGAGTGCGTGGTCTGGGCGCTCGGTCCGGCGGCGTGCCGTGCCTGTCGGTAGACGTCGGCTGGCGGGAGCGTGGGGTGGTGGGCGAGGATCTTGACCTGGGGGTTGCCGGGGACAGGGGCGAGTATTTCCTCGGCGGGGCCGAGGAGTTCGGCTGCCTTGCCTTCGAACGGCCTGTCCGGGTGGGTCGGTTCGTGCCCCGGGGCCTCGCGGTACTTGAAGGCGAAGGACACGCCGGGGACGGCCGCGCGTACGCGTCGCACGAGCCGTACGGCCGCGGGCAACGGGACCGGGAATGTCTGGGCGACGGCCTCGTCCGGGAGATGGACCGTGGCGCCGTTCGCGGCGATGGCTACGTGGGGCCCGGTCCGCTCGTGTGGTGCTGGTGTGGTTTGTGGTGGTTGGTGGGTGGTGTGTGCTGTGTGTGTGCCTGGCTTGTCTGTTGTGGCCGGGGTGGCTTTTGTGCGGGGTGTCGGTGGTCTGTTGTTGTGCTGTGGTGTGCTGTCCTGGTCGGTGGTGTGCGGCTTTGGTGGTGGGGTGGGTGGCGGGAGCGGTGCGGTGGTCATGGGCGGAGTGGTGGCGCCTTCGGGGTTGGTTTCGGGGTTGGTGGGTGTTTGCTGGTCGCAGCAGTAGTGGGTGGTGGCATCTGTGGTCATGGTGAGGAGGGTGGTGTGGAGGAGGGCGGTGAGTGCTGTGCCGGTGGCCCGGTGGAGGGGGCCGCGTTGTGGGTTGTGTCGGTGCGGGGCCTGGTTGGGGGGCGGTTCGGGATCGTCGTGCTGGGTGGGGGTGGGGGGATCGTTCCGGCAGGGGCGTGTGGGGTCTTGGGGGGTCATGTGGTGGTGGTCGGGCAGGGTCTACCGCCCGGGGGTGGGGGCGGTGGCAGGTGGGCGCGGGCGGGCCGGGGTGGGCGGTGGGCTTTCACCGCTTGCCGTGGCGGCTCTGTGGGGGGCTGCGGGAGTCGCTTTCCGGGCCCGCTGGCGCAGCCGTGGGGTGCTGCCGTGTTTCCTGGTGGCCGGGATGACGCCGGTCCGGGCCGGGTGCCGCACGGTCCCCTCGTGGCTTGAGGGTGTCACGCTCCCGCGGGTGTCGGTGAGGGTGTGGGTGTCCGGCCCGTCGGTGGCCGCCTGCTGGGCCGGTGTGCGCACGGGAGTCTTCGTGTGGGGGCGGGAGGTGATCAGGTTTCCGTGTCCGGTGGCCGTGACCTGGTCCGTCGCCTGCCGGTCGTCCCGGCTGCCGGTGAGGGGCCTGTGGGTCGGCCGGTGCTCGCCGGAGGGGTTCTGCAAGGGGTGGGGCGGGGGCCCGTTGTGCTTCTGCGTGAGGGTGGTCGGTGCTGCCGGAACGCCGGGCGCCTTGGCCGCCTGGGCCGGCGCCGCAAGGGTTTCGGGCACCGTTGTCGGGTCGTGGCTGTGCAGATGGTGAAGCGGCTGGTGGTCGGTCAGCGGCAGGACGCCCGTCTCGGGCGGCGGCGGTGCGGCCGGGCCGCGCACCGGTGGCGTGCTCATGGGAACTCCTCAGCCCGTCCCGGGGTTTCCGGTACGAACAGTTGACACATCACCGATAGGTGAAGTGTCAACTATCTGAGTCGCCCCACGGGCGCGCCGCCGCGCCGCCGCCCGCGGTCGGCTTCGTGTACCGCTGTGGTGTGGTGTGCCGTGCTGCGCCGTGCCGGGCACCGCCCGTGGGTGAGCGCCTGTGCCTGCCCCTGTGGCGGGAGGCGTCCGGGGCGTGTTCAGGTCACGGTCGCCTTCGGGTTCTCCTGGCGGGCGAGGAGGCCGGACGCGGTCACCTCGGCCGTCCGGCGCAGGGTGTCGGTGAAGCCGATGCGCATGGCCGCCAGTGCGGGATCGGAGGCGTAGGCGGCGAGGACGGCTTGCGGGGGACGGCTGCACGGCCAGGCGGCCATGGCCGTCAGCAGGGTCGTCTCCACGAGGGCCGAGGCGCCGTCGTCGCCGAGCTCCGGCAGGTACCGGGCGGCGAGAGCGGTCAGGTTGCCCAGGGACTTGCGGGCGGCGTGCTTGTGCCGGGTCGCGGTCTCGGCGGAGATGTTGTGCTCCAGCACCGCGGCCTGCGAGCTGAACAGGTCGCACAGAACGGGCCGTCGCGCCATGGAGACGGCCAGGAGGTCGGCGAGCCGCTCCCCGCGCCCCCTGCTGCCGCCACCGGTGGGAACGGTTTCCCGCTCCAGCTCGGCGACCCAGTCGGCGACCTGGGTCTCCAGCAGCTCCAGCAGCACCGCCTCGCGCGACTCGAAGTAGCGCAGCACGTTGGCCTTGGCCAGGCAGACCCGGCGGCTCAGGGCGCTGAGGCTGAGCTCGGCCACCGTCATCTCGGTCAGCATCGCGTCCGCGGCGTCGAGGATCTGCCGCCGCCGCTCGCTGCGCTGCTCGTCGGTTCGTGCTCGCTGGAACGTCACTCCGCCATCTTACAGACCGCCGGTACTTTACTAACGGACCGCCGGTTCGTTATGTTGGCCGGGAGGCAAGATACCGGCAGTACTTTATGGAGGTCGTCATGTACCAGGTCCCCGGCCAGCAGGGAAAGCTCGCCGTCGTCACCGGCGCGAACAGCGGCACGGGCAAGGAGGCGGCCAAACGCCTCGCGGCGGCAGGAGCCGACGTCGTCCTCGCGGTGCGTACCGAGGCCAGGGGGGAACAGGCGAAGGCGGAGATCCTGGCCGCGCACCCCGGTGCCCGCGCGGAGGTCCGCCGTCTGGACCTGGCGGACCAGTCCTCGGTGCGGGCGTTCGCCGACGGCCTGATCGCCGACGGCCGTCCGCTGGACGTGCTGGTGAACAACGCCGGCGTGATGAACGTGCCCGCGCGCACGGAAACGGTCGACGGCTTCGAACTGCAGCTGGCCAGCAACTTCCTGGGCCCGTTCGCCCTCACGGTCCGGCTTCTGCCGCTGCTGCTGTCCGCGGCGGCGCCGCGGGTCGCCACGATGAGCAGCGGCGTGGCGGCGCGGGCGCGGATCGACTTCGAGGACCTGCAGGCCGTCCGCCGCTACAGTCCGACCCGGGCGTACGCCCAGTCGAAGCTGGCCGATCTCCTGATGATGGCGCATCTGGCCCGCCTTGCCGCGGAGCGCGGCTGGCCCCTGCTCTCGGCGGGCGCGCACCCGGGCTACACCCGCACCGGCCTGACGACGTCCGGCCCGCACCTCAACGGCGGCCGTCCCGGCCTGATCGAGTCCCTGGCCTACCGCGTCGTCCCCTCCCAGGGGCCCGGGCAGGGTGCCGAACCCCTGCTGTTCGCCGCAGCCGACCCCGGTGCCGCCCCCGGCGGCTACTACGGCCCCCGCTGGGCGGTCGTCGGTCCGGCCAGGCCTGTCGCGCTGCCGCGCCCCGGCCGGGACGTGGCCGCCGCGGCCCGCCTGTGGCAGGAGGCCGAACACCTCACCGGCGAGTCCCTCCCCGCCCGGGCCACCGCATGAGCGGTGCCGCCGGCTCCTGCTGCCGGCCGGCAGCATGCCTTCCCCGCCCGCCGGGGGCCGCGTCCGCGCATCGGCCCCGGGCCTCCTGGAATGGGTCATCCGGGTTCTGGAATGGGTCATCTGGGCCGGCGTGGTGACTGACGAGCGGCGGGTGCCGGGTGCCGGGTGCCGGGTGTGGGTGTGGCCGTCGGGAGTCCGGGCCACGGCCGTGGGGGTGGCCCGCGTACGGGCGTGGGGGACCGGGCGGGAGGACGCGCTGTTCCGCGGCCCCCTTTGGCGAAGGCCTTCGCCGCCGCCGGTGGCCTGTGGCCCTCCTCGCGGCCGTTCCCCGGTGACGGGGCCGCTCGCCGCTGCCGGCTGGCCGTGGCGTTCCCGGTCGTCATCAGGACGGAGTTCCTCGGCGAGCTGTTGCGGCTGGCCTCCGCCTGCGGGGTCGGGCAGGTCGTACTGCTCGGCGCCGGCACGGACAGCCGGGCCTTGCGGATGGACTGGTCCTGGGGGAGCGGGAACCGGAAACGGGCTTTGCCGTCGGGGAGTCGGAGCTTTTCTGCCGTGTTTCCGAGGAGCTCGCGGAGCGCGGAGCCTTCGAACCCGTTCGAACCCGGGGGTCTGCGCGGCCTTCAGGCCATCGGCGGCCTGTACCGGATCCAGACCCGCGTGGAGCTGAGCCCGCAGGACAGGGAACGCCGCCCCGGCGAACCGGAGTTCACCAGGGCCGTGCAGTACGTCCAGGGCGCTGGCGTTTTCCCGTCCGTGGGCCCGGGTGGGGTGTGGTGGGGCTGGGGGTGGGTGGGTGTGGGTGTTGTGCTGGGGGTGGTGGTGTGTTTCGGTGTCTGTGCGCAGTGCGGCGGAATCGGGACCCGCAGTATTCAGGGCCTGGTTGGCTTTGTTGAATCGTGCTTCGGTTGAGCGGGTGCGTGGTGGAGCCGTGTGCTGCTGCTGTGTTTCCCGGTCTGGTCTGCGTGGTCTGCGGTGCTTGTGTCGGTGTCCGGGGTGTCGTCGGCCGGCTGCGGGGCTGGAGGGGGTGGCACCTGCCGTGCGGTTGGTGCGGTGGGCGGTTCTAGGATGCCCGGAGTGATCTCCTGGGTGGCCCGGACTCGTCCGCGGGGCCTGGGCGGGGGTCGGTGTTCCGGGCGTGCCGGTGTGTGTCGGCGGATGCGGCGACTGTGATGGTGGTGGTGTGGTGGCCTTGCGTGTGGCTTTTGTGGGTGCTGGGCGTATGGGGACTCCTGTGTGCGGGCGTTTCGTGTCGGCCGGGCACGCGGTGACCGTTTTCGATGTGCGTCCCGAACGGGAAGGGGCGGTGCGTTCGTTGGGTGCGGGCTGGGCGCGGTCCGCGGTGGAGGCTGCGGCGGGGGCGGAGGTGCTGGTCTCGGTGTTGCCTGGGCCGCGGGAGGCGGAGGCGGCGCTTGAGGACGCGGTGTTCGGTGTGCTGGCGCCGGGGGCGGTGTGGATAGACATGACGAGCAACGCGCCGGCTGTTGGGGCGGTGTTGCGGGAACGGGCAGGGGCTCACGGTGTCGATGTCCTCGAAGCGCCCCTGGGCGGCAGTCCGGATGATGCGGGACGGGGGTGTGTGAGGCTGTTCGTGGGCGGCTCGTGCGAGGTCCTCAAGCGGTGCAGGCCGTTGCTGGAGGCTGTGACGAGTGCGGACCGGATCAGCCTTGTGGGTGGTCCGGGGGCCGGTTACATCACGAAGCTTCTTGTGAATCTGCTGTGGTTCGGGCAGGCCGTGGCGACCGCCGAGGCTCTTCTGCTGGGGCGGCGGGCGGGCATTGACCTTGCTGTTCTGCGGGATGTGCTGGCCGGCAGTGCGGCGGGGAGTGATTTCATCCGCAGGGATTTGTCGGCGCTGTTCGCCGGGGACTATCTCCCGTCGTACGGACTGGACCGCATTCGCGACCAGTTGGAGGTCATCACGGGTGAGGCCCGGGATCTGGGTAGCCCGCACGGGGTGGCCGACGCGGTGCTGGACGTCCACCGGCGGGCCCTGGAGCGGTTCGGGCCGGTGGACGGCGAACTTCTCGCTGTGGCCCTTCTGGAGGAGTGGGCCGGTACCTTGCTGCGCCCTTGACCGGTTCGTGTGCCGGCCGGTGTGCTGTCCGCGCTGTGGGACGGGGGCGGGTTCGGTGGCCCGGGGGGGCCTGCGGGGCATGTCCCGCCCGGCTCCGGTGATCCTGCTCGGCCGGCCGAAGCAGAGGCCGGCCTGGTGCCGGAGGGTGGTGAGGCCGGGGGTGGAGTCCCGGGGTACGGGTGCCGAGTCGCCCTGGGCGGTGCCGGTGCGTGATTGTGCCCGGTGACCGGGGCGGGAAGCCCCGCGCGGCCGGCCGGCCGGCCGACGGGCGGGTGCGGGTGCCGATGCCGGTGGCTGCGCTGCCCCTCAAGAAGAGGCGCTGGTGGTGTGCCGGGTGGCTGGCGGCATGGTCAGAGCAGTCTTCCGGTGAAGTTGAGTTCGAAGGTGCCGCCGCCGGACGGGGGGAGTCCGGTGGCGGCTTCGGTGTCGAACTGGGCCGGGCTGGGCGGGAAGGTGCCGATGTCGTCGGGGAGGTCCGGTTCGAACGGTGCGGAGCCTGTTCCGTCGAAGAAGTCCCTGGACAGGTAGCGGCAGGAGTGGAAGCCGCCGCCGTCGGTGATGATGCCCAGTTCGACGCGGCCCAGTCCGTTTGTGATCGGCTGGGTGACGTCGACGGGCTGGGTCTGGCCCTCTTGGTCCATGGTGCCGTCGAAGATCACGTCGCCGTTCAGTTTGAGCTGGACATGGCGTGTGCCCGGGCTCGCCTTGAAGATCGTGTCGAAGTGCACTGCTTGCTGCATGGCCGCCGCCTCCGGGTGCCGGTTCGCCCCCCTTCGTTGGTTCCAGGAGAGCATGACGGCCCGGCGGGCGGAAATTCGGCGGCCCTCGTGCACCGCTCGCTGGCGTCTGCGGGATTGCCGGTGGTGGAGCGGGCTCCACCACCGGTCCGGGTGGCCGGGTCCTCCTCGCGGCGCACCGGCCGCGGGAGGGTTGTTCCCACAAGGCCAGCTCCTCCGTACGGACAGGACGTCACGATGCCGCACCCCAGCGCCGCCGCGGTCCGCAAGCCCCGCACCGCCCGCCCGGTCCCGGGCACCCCCGTCCCGGCCCGTCCGGCCGCCACCGCCCGCGTCATGCCTCTGTGGGAGGCCATGGCCCTGCTCTTCGCTCCGGCCAAGAGCACGGAACGGCCCTGAGCCGCCGCCCGCCATGCAGAACATGCAGAACGTGCAGAACATGCGGAACTACGCAAAGCACCGGGCCCCCGCCCCCGCCCCGGCCGCCCCGGGCCCGTTGGCCTCTTTCGCCCGGTTCGTGCTGTTCGGCGGCGGGGTCGGTGTCCTGTCCAGCGGGGCGGTGACCCTGCTGGCCGGGGCCGTGCCCTGGATGCTGGCCAACGCCGTGGTCACGGTCGCCTCCACCGTCCTGTGCACCGAACTGCACGCCCGTTTCACTTTCGGGACGGGCCGGCGGGCCGGCTGGCAGGAGCACTGGCAGTCTGCCGGTTCCGCCGCCGTCGCCTATGCCGTGACCTGCGCCGCCATGGTCCTGCTCCACCTCGTCCAGGCCGCCCCGGGCGCGCTGACGGAGCAGTTTGTCTATCTCGGCGCCTCCGCCCTCGCCGGTCTCGGCCGCTTCCTCGTCCTGCGCCTGTACGTATTCGCCACCGGCCGCCGTGGCCGGACCCCGGCCACGCCCTCGACAGCGAGCCTCACGCCGCCGCCGCTGGCTGTGCTGGCCGCGGCCTGACGCTGACGCGGTCACGATGCGGGCAGTGCAGCGGGAGGCGCCCGGGCCGACCGCGGCCACGTACGACGTCACCGGCCCCCCCGCGGGTGGCGCGCGGCCGGTGTGGTCCTGTCCGGTGGGGTCGGCGCCCGCCCGGGTGTCACTGCCGCCGAGTGTCCCGACCCGCAGGCCGCGCTCATCGGACTGCGGCACCTGTGCGGCCTGCGGATCAGTATCCGCACGGTGCGGGGTGCGGGGTGCAGGGTGGCGGCGGGGACGTGGTGATCGTCCGCGACATCACCGGTGGCGCCTCCTGCAGCCCCTCCGACCCGACCGGTGCGGTCCGCACCGCCGGCGATCTCACTGCCCTGGCCGGCACGACCGCCGACCGCCGACCGCCGACCGCCGGCACCGGCACCGGGGCCCTGGTCCTGGCCGGCGAGGCGTAGGGCGGACTCGTCCGCACGGCCGGGCTGTTCGTCTTCGCGCTGCGGGTGCCGGGCCTTGCCGGACGCACTCTGTCCTGCGGGGCCTTCTTCGAGAGCTACGCCATGACCGGCCGGCGGTTCGGCTGTTTCACGGGCCGCCGGGGTGTTGTTGCGGTCGCTGCCCGCGTGCATGCCACCGTCGGCGGCTTCGTCGGCGGCTTCGTCGGCGGTTTCGTCAACTCGGCCGTGCGGCGGGCTGTGTTGGCCGTGCTGGGCACCGCCGGCGCCGGCTTCCGCCGGATGCACCGTGGGCGCCGGATGTGCGGTGGGCGCCGGATGCGCCGGTGTCGGCCGGATGCGCCGGTGTCGGCCGGATGTGCCGGGCCTGTGTGGTGCGCCGGGCTCTGATGCCGGGTGAGCTGTCCGGGATCAGGGGCCTGCGCGCTCGGGCCCGGGGGTCGCGTTCTGTGCTTTTCCCGCCTGCCTGCGGGGCCGGCGTTCCGGTGGCCGGACTCGTCCGGGGCCTGCGGGAGTTCGGCGTCGCGGTGCGGCCCGGCAGTGGGTTCGGTGCGGCGGGGGAGGGGTGCCTGCGGCTGTCGTACGCCGCCGCCTGGGAGGGTGTCGTCGGGGGTGTTCGGGGCGGGGCCGGCGGCGCCGGCCTGAGCGGTCGGCCTGAGCGGTCAGTCGGCGCGGTCAGTCGGCGCGGTAGAGCGCTGTGAGCAGTTCCACGGCGGGCTGGGTGGCGGGGTGTGGGTCGTCGTGCCACCAGGCGAGCCGTACGGCGATCGGTTCGGCGTCGAGGACGGGGAGGTAGGTGACGCCGGGGCGGGGGTACTGGTGGGCGGTGGACTCCGCCGTCATGCCGACGCACCGGCCGCTGGCGATCACGGTGAGCCAGTCGTCGACGTCGTGGGTGTCCTCGGTCGCCGGGCGGGATCCGGGCGGCCACAGTTCCGGTGTGGTGGTCCCGGTGCGCCGGTCGACCAGCAGGGTGCGCTCGGCGAGGTCGGCGAGCCGGACGGGGCCGCCGGCGGCGAGCGCGTCGTCGGCGGAGAGGGCGGCCATGCGCCGTTCCAGGCCGACGATGGCGGAGTCGAACCGGCGGTCGTCCAGGTCCCGGCGGGTCACGGCCAGGTCGCAGGCGCCTTCGGCGAGGCCGGCGGTGGCGGAGTTCAGCCGGATCAGGTGCAGGTCGGTGGCCGGGTGGGTCTTCGCCCAGCGCCGCTGGAAGGCGGCGGTGTGCCGGCCGAGCGCGGACCAGGCGTAGCCGACCCGCAGGGTGCGGTGGCCCGAGGCGGCCTCGCGGACCAGGCCGTCGGCTTCCGCGAGGACCCGCCGGGCCTGTGCGACCACCCGCAGTCCGGTCGCCGTGGGTGTCACCTCCCGCGAGGTGCGCCGCAGCAGCCGTACGCCCAGGGCCCGTTCGAGCGAGGCCAGGGTGCGGGACACGGCTGCCTGGGAGACGCCGAGCGTGATGGCCGCGTCGGTGAAGGTGCCCTCGTCGACGATGGCGACGAGGCAGCGCAGATGCCGTAGCTCCATGTCCATGACTCCAGCGTATAGACGGTCCGGCGGATGCATTTTGCGCAGCGGTCCGGGTGCCGCACGCTTGGGACATGCGAGCCGCTGCCCTCCCCGCCTCAGCCTCCGCTTCCGCTCCCGCCTCAGCCTCCGCCCGGGCCCCCGCTCCCGCCGCCTGCGCTCCCGTTTCTTCTCCGGCCTCCGCCCCGGCCCCGGCTCCCGCCCCGGCCCCGGCCTCGGCTCCCGTTTCCGTCTCTGCCCGCGCCGTGGGGGGTTTGGTGCCGCCGGTGTCTCCCGGGCCGTCCCGGGGGCGGCTGGCCGGTGTGGCGACGATGGTCGGCAGCGGGCTGTCCAATCAGACCGGAGCCGCGATCGGCTCGCTGGCCTTCCCGGTGCTCGGGCCGGTCGGGGTCGTCGCGGTCCGGCAGTACGTTGCCGCCGCCGTCCTGATGGTTGTCGGACGGCCGGGGCTGCGCCGTCTCACCTGGTGGCAGTGGCGGCCGGTGCTGGCCCTGGCCCTGGTGTTCGCCACCATGAACCTCTCCCTCTACACCGCGATCGACCGTGTGGGGCTGGGTCTTGCGGTGACCTTGGAGTTCCTCGGTCCGCTCGCCATCGCGCTGTCCGGGGCGCGCCGCCGGATCGACGCGGTGTGTGCCCTGGCCGCCGCCGCGGGCGCGGTCACGCTGATGCGCCCGCAGCCCTCCACCGACTACGTGGGTCTCGGGCTCGGTCTGCTCGCCGCGTGCTGCTGGGCCTCGTACATCCTGCTCAACCGGACCGTGGGCCACCGGGTGCCGGGCGCGCAGGGCGCCGCGGCGGCCTCGCTGGTCTCCGCCGTGGTGTTCCTGCCCGTCGGGGCGGTGGTCGCCCTCCGGCATCCCCCGGCCCTCGGTGCCGTGGGCTGTGCGGTCGCGGCCGGGGTGCTCTCCTCGGCCGTCCCCTACCTCGCCGACCTGTTCACCCTGCGCCACGTGCCCGCCCAGACGTTCGGCCTGTTCATGAGCGTCAACCCCCTTCTCGCCGCCCTGGTCGGCTGGATCGGCCTCGGACAGGGCCTGGGCGCCCTGGAGTGGGCGGCGATCGGGACGGTCGTCGCCGCGAACGCGGTGAGCATGCTGACCCGCACCTGAAAGGGGGGGGTTCCGCCGCGCGTGGCGCGGACGCCTCCCCGCAGTCCGCCCGCCGAAGGGCACCGGCCACGGCCGCCGGACCCGGAACCGGAGCGCCCCCGGACCTGGAACCGGAGCGCCCCCGGACCGGGAGCGGGACCGAGCCCCGAACCCGAACCCGAACCCGAACCCGAACCCGAACCCGAACCTGAACCTGAACCCGGACCCGGAGCCCCCCGGACCGGAGCGAGCCTCGGTCCGGAGGCCGGATCGGGCCCCGGTCCGGAGGCCGGAGCGCCCTCTGGACCTGGCACCGGAGCGCCCCCCCGGACCGCCGGGAGGCCGGATCGGGTCCCGGTCCGGGGCCGGTGACTCCGTCAGATGACGCCCTGTGCCGTCATGGCCCCCGCCACCCGCAGGAACCCCGTCGCGTTCGCGCCGAGCACGTAGTCCTCGGGGTCGCCCCCGTACGTCTCGGCGGCAGCCCGGCACTCGGCGTGGATGTCACGCATGACGGTCGCGAGCCGGGCCTCGGTGTCGGCGAAGGACCAGGTCGTGCGGGCGGCGTTCTGCTGCATCTCCAGCGCCGAGGTGGCCACCCCGCCCGCGTTCGCGGCCTTGCCGGGGCCGAAGAGCACGCCGGCCTGCGGCTTCTCATTTTGATGTCACCAGTAGTTCTCATCTGGATGTCATGCATCTCTGCCGTTCGGAGTGCAGTAGTGGTGACATCGAGTGAGAAACATTGGTGACATCGAGTGAGAATTCCCAGCGCGTTGAAATGAGAAGGCCTTAGAGATGACCGTCTGATCTGCTGCTTTACGCTGCGACCTTGCTGGTTAGGGGCCGTGAATGGTGGCCGAGAGAGGCGGCGTGCGGCAGGCGCACCGCGCCGTTCACGGCAGGCGCGGTGGTGGCATCGGGAGTGTCGGCAGAGTAAGGGTGCTGAGTGGCTCGTGTGAGGGTGGGGTCAGGATGGGCGTGCTTGAGGGCAGGCATCCCGTAACGGACGAGACAGGAAACCCCCACGCGTGTGGGGAAGACACGTAGCTCCGTCCGGCCGCGATGTCCGGCAGGGACACACCCCCACGCATGTGGGAAGCTCCGCCTCGGGCGCGGGAGGGTCCGAGAAGAGCGAAACACCCCCACGCGTGTGAGGAAGATCCCGCCTACGCCGAGGCCCGGCCGACTGCCCGGGACAGACCCCCACGCGCGTGGGGAAGGCCTTGAACTCGTCGTCCTGTCACCGCAGTTGGAGGAAAGACCCCCACGCGTGTGGGGAAGACGCAGTAAACCCGGCCATGCGCTGTTCGTGATCGGGCAGACCCCCACGCGTGTGGGGAAGACGGGGTGCCCAACATCGCTGCGACGATCTGGTGGGGCAGACCCCCACGCGTGTGGGGAAGACGCGAACGGCGAGCGCGCAGTCGGCCCGTTCCAGGGCAGACCCCCACGCGTGTGGGGAAGACCCTTGCCCACCTGTGGTTTTGGAGATGGGTACAGCTCCTTTTGCGTACTTTACATGAGCGAGCCCTGTCGGGTTGAGCCGTTGCCTGACGCGGGCTCCCATGCTCTGTCCCATGTCACAGTCAGGGGTGCTGCGTGCTTATAGAGGGGGAGCGCGGCGTGACGGACGCCGCCTTGGACACAGGGAATGGGTATGGATCCCACGGCGACAACGGCTGCGGCGGGACTTGCCGCGGGCGGATACATCCTGCGTCTCGGTCACCGCTGGATCGGGCTCCGCGCGCAGATCCGGCGGGCGGAACTCGCCCAGCACGGGCTGTCGGAGCGGACCCGGTCACTGCCGGCGGGCAGCCGGCTCATCGAGAGGACCGCGCATCATGACGTCGACATCGTGATCGGCGGCCCGGCTGCCGGCCGCCCGGCGAGGTGATACCCGCCATGGCCCTGGAACAGCAGCCCCCGCCCGCTCCTGCCGCCACCGAACACGCCCGGCCCGCGCCGTGCGCCCCGTTCCTGCGTGATGACTTCAACGCCTTCTACACCCAGGAGATGGCCGCGGTCACGGTGTTCCTGATGCACCAGGGCGCCACCGCCTACGAAGCGGCCGACGCCGCCCACGAGGCCATGACCAGACTCCTGCCGGACCTGTGGCGCACCTTGGACCACCCACGGACCTGGTTACGAGTCAGCGCGCAGCGCTGCTACTGGCGCCAGAGCAGCACCCGTACCGCTCTCACCGATCCGGTCCCGGACCGCCCGAGCGGCACCTGCCCCCTGGACACCGTGGTCATCTCCGAATTCCAGCAGACCGTTCTGAACGCCCTGCGTCAGCTGCCGCCCACCATGCGCACCGTCATGGCCTGGGACATCGACGGCTTCACCTACACGGAGATCGCCGAAGCACTGGCCATGACCCCCGCCGCCGTACGACAGAACATCAGCCGCGCCCGCAAACGGCTGATCACCCTCCTCAGCCTGTAACCACCGTCCTCGACCTCCTCAAAGGGGGATGCACATGAACACCCACCCCGACCGCGCGTTCCGCGAGGACGGCGGGGGAAACGATCCCGAACAGCTCCTGGACCAGCTGCTGGCCCACCACCGCACCCGGCTGACGAACGTGGTGGCCCAGGCCCTGGACACCGAGACCGGCAGCAACGCGCTGACGCCGCTGCGCCGCGAACTCTTCCACGGCCTCAAGCCCTTCAAGCTTGCTGCCCCCCTCGGCCCCACGGCCACCGGCAGCATCGCCGAGCCGGGTGCCCCGTCGCCGTCCGCCCGCCTGCAGGAAGTCCTCACTCGGTTGCGCGACATCCGGCTGACGGTGGAAAGGGCGTGCGCCGGCACCGACGTGCCGCCCGACGTTCATACCAGGGCACAGACCGTGACCGCCGTTCTCCAAGGCCTGCACACCGGCCTGCAGGCACGCACCCTGGCCCACGACCAGGTCCACGAGCTGTTTCGGGAACTGAAAATGAACACCGCGCACATCGGCACGGCGATGCTGGCACTGCGCACGCCGCTGCCCCGCCGTGCCGTCGAGGAATGGCTGCGAACAGCCGGTTCACTGCGGGGTGTCGAGCGCATGATTGTGCACTTGCTCAGGGATGCCGACGACAACGTACCCACGCAGGGCTGACCACCGCAGTCACGTTCTGCTGAGGGCAGACGTCGGTGAACAGCGCGCGAGGCCAGGCTTCCGGCAGTTCTCCGGGCCACCTGGCCTCACACTCGCGGCTGACAGAACTTGATGAATGCTCCGCGCACGATGGCCTTCAGCGGCCGGCGAGGAAGTCTTCGTCGGGCTCCCGGTCCTCCTCATAGAGCTCCAGAACCACCGGCTCGGGCCCGAGGAAGCTGCGGATGTTCTTCTCCAGCATCGTTTCCTGCCCCAGGTCTCCCAGCTCTTGGAGTTCCTCGCCCTGCACTTTCAGGTTGCAGGCAAAGCACAAGAAGGTGCCCGGGGTGAAGCGAACGAATCGCCCCTCCTTGTCAACCAGGGTGGTGCCGTGCACCCACGCCTTCGAATGGCAGGCGGGACAGGGTTTGTCGATGCAGTCTCTCGCCCAGGCGGGACGACGGGTCACCGTGGCCAGGACCACTCCCCGCTCCTGGGGGCCAAGGTGTCCGAAGCGATGCTCGAACGTGGTCCGGGCCTGAGCGAGCTTCTGCTGCAGCCGGAGGCTTGTTTCCCGGATCCGCTCCCGGATCAGTTCGTCGTGAAGGTCTTGATAGCGGCCCCAGTAGGTGTCGGGAGAGATGTTCAGTTCAACCAGGAGCGGGTCCAGCAAACGCAGGCAAGTGGTGAACACTGTGCGGACGTCCGTAACCTCGTGGAGGCCGCTGTGTGCGACGCCGTTTCGTGCGTTGGCGAGGGGGAGTAGGTCCTGCTGGCTGACCGGGATCTTGTTCCGGAGGATTCGATAAGCGCGGGAATGAGCCTCAACCAGTCCAATCGTCTTGATTTTAGTCTCTGGTGCAGAGGCGTGAGCACCCTGTCCGGTGGCGTGCAGCAGGGAGTCGAAGTCTTTTCCTTCAACCACCAAGGCCGGGTGCAAGGAGACGAGGAATGCCTTGAGTAGATGCTCGGCGGCGATTCCGGCATGGTGGACTGCGAAGTCGTAGGACTCGGAGCCCTGTGAAAAGGCAGCAAGGGCGGCTGCCATCCATCTCTGCGAGGAGACCCGAAGCCGTTCTGCATCCATGCACCGGACCCTAGGACCCGAGGCGTCGATGGTGGACCTGTTTTCCTGATCAAGGCCGTAGAGGTCATCTCATTGGATGGGGGCAAACATGGATTTCTGCGACATGAGGACTGCCGCCGCCAGCCGGGCGACCGCCCCTTCACGGCCACGCGCGTCCTGTGGCCCCGGCCGCGGGGCCGGGGCCGCGTGCGCGCCTACGGCGGGCCTGGACGGGACGGTCTGCCTGACCAGGCATGCCGACGCCATGGCCACTGGCCGAGCCGGGAGTGTTCACCGTCCGGGTTGCCGCTGTGCATGCGGGAGTGACCACCGTCCACGTCCATGCCTGGTGCCGGACCGCTGACGGCCTGGAAGGCCCCGGGAGTGCCGAAGGAGATGATTGCATCATGCAGGTGCTGCTGGCCTGACCGCAGCGGAGTGGCCGTCAACATGCCGGATTCCATCAATCGATCGGGTGAAGTGGGTCAGTCGTTCTGGCTGGCCACACGCGTCCAGCGCCAGGATGATCCGCGTCGGCCTATCGCCTGAGGCAGTTCCTGTTTGCGTCCTGCCGCCGCCCGCAGGCGCGAACAGCTGCGGTCTGCCGCACCACGTGCAAGCCGCCCCTTCCCGGAGCGGCCCTGGAAACCGGGGGAGTCCCATCATGGCGTGGCCCACACTGCGTACTTGCCAGCAGGAGGCTTTCGACCAGTACATGGCAGACCGCAGGCGCAAGCGTGAATGGCTGGCCATGCTCACACCGGGCGCCGGCAAGACCATCTTCGCCCTGTATGTGGCCGCCACTCTCAAACAGCTGGGTGTCATCTACCGCGTCGCCGTGTACGTGCCCAGCGACTCACTGCGCCAGCAGTGGGCCGATGTGGCCTCCGCTTTCGGCCTTGAACTGTTTCCCGTCAAAGAACCCTCGGACTACAACGACCCTGAGGCCGACGGCTTCGTCGCCACCTACGCCCAGATGAACCCCACGGGCGCCAAACTGGCCGCTCGCGCGGTCTGCTCCGCACCGACCCTGGCCATCCTGGACGAAGTGCACCACCTCGGCGACAAAAAAGTCTGGGGGGAAGGAACCCAGCGGGCCCTGGCCCAGGCCGAGAACATTCTCATGCTCACCGGCACACCGTGGCGCTCCGACGACTGCCCTATTCCATGGTGTGCATACGATCCCGAAACCGGGCGCGTCCAGGTCGACTTCGCCTACGAGTACGGCAACGCCGTCGCCGATGCCGTATGCCGGGCGGTGGAGATCCAGGCATTCGACGGGCAAGCCCGCTATCTCGACAACGCCACTGAGATCACCAAGTCCCTCAAGGACACCGGCAAGGGGCGTGAACTCGGCAAGATGTTCGACGCCGTGTTCGATCCGCAGCAGCAGTGGACCCCCATGCTGCTGGAGAAGGCCCACCAACTGCTCGTCGACCGGCGACGGGACGTGCCCGACGCCGGGGGACTGGTCGTCACCGACAATGTGAAGACGGCAGAGGCCATCGCCGGGCACCTGGCCCGGATCAGCGGGCAAAAACCCACCGTCGTCGTCAGCGAGGACGACGATGCTGTCGCCAAACTGGACACCTTCCGCCGCGACGGCACCCGGATGTGGCTCGTTGCCATCCGCATGGTCTCCGAAGGCGTCGACGTTCCCCGCCTCATGGTCGGCTGCTACCTCAGCCGCTGGAAGACACCTCTGTTCTTCCGCCAGTTCGTCGGACGCTTCGTCCGCACCCGCCCCGACTGCCCGCCGTCCTACGACGCCCACATCATCATCCCGGCCGTCTCCGTCCTGATGGAGCTCAGCACCGAGATCGAACAGGAACTGCGCGACCAGCTCAGCCGGTTCGACGACGACGAACTGGACGCCGACGACCCCCTGGTCGGCCAGATCCCGCACCAGCAGCCCGCGGACATTCCTCAGCAGGGCAGCGAAAGCGCCGCCTGCGCACAAGCCGGGCAGGCTGAACTCTTCGACCTGGACGGCAACCCGACTGCGGACGACGAGCCCCCAACTTCACGGACGTCCGGCACGGTCGTCCTGGAAGCCGGCTCCGCAGCCTTCCACCGCTCCGACCGCCGGGGCATCGGACAGCCTCCCGAGGTCTACCTCCCCGGAACACCAGAAATGCCTCGACCACAACATCCCCACCACCTACGCCCGCAGCGTCGGCACCATGCTCGCCGAAGGAGGCCGCGCCGGCGCCGCGGAGCCACCCGCCGCGCCCTCGCCGACGCCCGCCTACAAGAAGAAGGACATGCTGCGGGCGGACATCGACCGGAACGTCGAAAAACTGGCCCGTATGCGATGCCGCCGCCTCGGCAATGACGGCTCCGACGAGCGCGGAAATCAGCAAAAAGCGATCAATGTCGATCTGATGAAGCGCCTCGGCGCGAGAGCCCACGTGCCGACCTCTACCCTCAAGCGTATCCGTGACTATCTGGCCACAGAGATCAAAAAGGAAGCAGCTCGCTCGTGACGCCCCGCGACACACAGCACCCTGCGCCAGGTGACCTCAAGGAGCGTGGTCAGCTTGTCGCCTCCCTCGGGTCGTCGCTGCGTTCGGGAGCCACGTCCCTGGGCACCGTTCCCAAGCTTCTGGAACAACTGCTCACCACCGGCGGCTGGATGGACTTCGTCACCCGCCTCGGTGATCACATCACCTACGACGCTGGCGAGTTCCCCGACTTCGTCGAAACGCTGCCCCTGCAAGGACTCGGTGCTGACCTTGCGGTCGTCGAACGACTGATCGGCCCAAGTCCCGATCTCCTGGCCATCTTCTACGAACTGACGCCCCCGCGTGAGCGGGGCAGGCCGAAAAATGCGAACGATGTACATAATTCTTCCGGTCATGCGGCTCCTGCTCCTGACGAACCCCCTGCCCCGCGCAGGCAGCCGCCCGCCGGCAACCGCGCCGAGGCCATCATGCGCAGACTCGCCAAAGACCGTCCGGACCTTCTCGAAGAAGTCACGTCAGGACGGATGAAGGCCTACACCGCAGCCGTCGAGGCCGGGTGGCGCAGCCCGCAGACCACCATCCCGCTGGCCGACCCGGAAGCCATCGCCCGCAAACTCTTCGCCAAACTCGGCACCGAACAGGCGCAGGAGGTGTGCAGTGCACTGGCACGGCTCGTCGAGCAGCCGTCCGGTGACATCTGACGCCGGTGCCGCGGCGCCCGTACGCGGCGGCCTCGTACCCGGGGCCTTCCCCCTGCCTGTAACGGCAACGCTGACGCCTTGATCACCGGCCCCCTCACCCGGCAGCTATCCGAACAGAGTCACATCGCTATGTCTCGACGTGCTCCTTGGCCTAAAGTCCATGGGTTTCGGCCTGGATCCTTTGCCGCAGTGGACAGGCATGGCTGCTCAGTTCGCCCTGCTGCGTGCCACAACGCCCAGTCAACGAGGCTGAGGCGGCTCCGGTCGCGGAGGCGGTCAGGCGCCAGCCAGGCGCTGGCCTGACCAGCGCTCGAAAGAAGACTTTCTATGACGACTCTGCACGCGAGGTGCCTTGCCGACGCAAGAGAGCCGTCGGCCCCGGGTGTTCCAGTGAGGCACCCGCCTCGCGTCGTGTCCGCGTCTGGAACGTGCCGAGATCATCCTCTGGCTCGTCGCCGGCGTTGACCTGAGCTGTGCAGATCAACAGGAGCCGCGCTACGACTGTCTGGAGGCACCACGCCTCGCCCGCCATCGCCCGATGAGGCCCCGATCACGACGTGCAGAGACGATCTGCACGCGAGATCCCCACACATGTGGGGCTTGCGTGAGGCGGCGCACCGGGGATAGGGGATGACGGACAGACCCCCACGTGCGTAGGGAAAGTTGGTGCATCCGGTCAGGGCGATAGAGCTCTCTCGGCAGACCCCCACGCGCGTGAGGACAGCTAGGGGCTTTCGTTTGGATCATCGTGCTGACCAGAGGAAGATGCCCGCGATGTGAAGTCCGGCCATGTAGATGGTGGCGGTCTTCTCGTAGCGGGTCGCGATCCCTCGCCACTGCTTCAGGCGGTTGATGCACCGTTCGACGGTGTTGCGCAGCTTGTAGGTCTGGCGGTCGAAGGCCGGTGGCCTGCCGCCCCGGCTGCCGAGTCGTAGCCGGTGGCCCCGCTGGTCCGCCGGGACCGGGATGACCGCCCGGATGCCGCGCTTGCGCAAGTGATCGCGGATCGCGCGGGACGAGTAGGCCCTGTCCGCCAGGATCATGTCCGGCCTGGTGCGCGGACGGCCAAGCCGTCGGGGAACGCGCAGGCGGGCCATGACGGCGGTGAAGGCGGGTGCATCACCGGCCTGTCCGGCGGTGAGGACGAACGCGAGGGGCCGGCAGCGGGCATCGGCCGCGAGGTGGATCTTGGTGGTCAGTCCGCCCCGGGACCGGCCGATGGCATGGTCGGCCGGTTCGCCGGCCGGGGCCCCTTTTTGCGGGCTCCGGCCGCGTGCTGGTGAGCACGCACGATCGTGGAGTCCACCGACACCGCCCAGGCCAGGTCCTCGTCGGCATCGGCCTGGGCCATCAGCATGGTGAAGACCCGCTGCCAGGTGCCGTCGAGGGCCCACATCCGCAGCCGGTTGTAGACGCCTCTCCAGTTGCCGTACTTCTCCGGCAGGTGGACCCACTGCGTCCCGGTCTGGAACTTGAAGGCGATCGCGTCGATCACCTCCCGGTGATCCCGCCAGCGACCACCACGCTGCGGTGTCCGGTCCGGGAGCAACGGCTCAATCCGCGCCCACTGCACATCTGTCAACGGCACACCCGGACCAACGACCGACTGATCCAAACGAAACTGCCTAGGCCCGCAGTGGTCTGTGATGACCAGCAGAGATGGACCTACATAAGGTGAGGAACCAGCGGACCCGGGCCGAGGATACACCCACCCGCGCCCGGGACTGCCGCCGCCCAAGATGATCCGCATAGGGCATGCTGGGCTGCAACACCTCTGGTTCTGGGGTGTGTTGACGTAGGGCTGGGAGCAGTCGGTGGGAGTGCGGGAGGATGCCCGGCGCGGCGGAATCAATCTGACGCCGTGGGGCAAGTTCGACCGCGGGCAGCGGGCCGTGTATCCGCTGCTGTTCCATCTGCTGGACGTTGCGGCGATCGCCGGTGTGGTCTGGGACCGGTACCTGACCCGCGGCCAGCGCCGACTGGTCGCTTTCGGCCTGGGCGTCACTCTGGCCGAGGCACGCTGCCTGGTGATGTTCTATGCCGGTCTGCATGATCTGGGCAAGCTGTCCGCTTTCCAGGAGCAGGAGGCGCATCCCTGGGCCCGTGTCAGCGACGCCCTGCGCTCGGACACCCGTAACTGGCGGCGTGTCCCGCACGAACGGGCGTCCATGCACGGCGTGCTGCACCTGCTGGCAGAGGCAGGTTACCCGGCGGACACGTCCGACAGCCCCGGTGTGCTGGTGGCGCAGATCCTGGGCGGGCACCACGGCCGGTTCCTGCAGGTCGACATCGACGGCGCGGCCAGGACCGCCCGCGTCAACCTCACCCTGGGCGGACCGGCCTGGCAGAACCTGCGACGCCGCTATTTCGCCCTGGTGCGCCATCTGACCGGCGCCACCGCAGTGCCCACGGACGTGACGGTGCCGGCGGCCGTGCTGATCACCGGAGTCGGCATCATCGCGGACCGGCTGGCCAGCCAGGGGCATTACTGGCTGCCCAAGGCCCAGGCGCCCGCCTTCGGCGCCGGTGAACACTACGCCCAGGCCGTCCGGGACGCCCCCGCCCTGTTCGAGGAGTCCGGGCTGGACTGCGTCGTCCTGCCGGAAACACCCTTCACCCAGGCCCACGGCGGCCTGGACACCCCCAACGACCTGCAGGCCTCGGTGATGGAGCAACTCGGGGCTGTGGTGGGGGAGAAGGGGCCCGGCATCCTCGTCGTCACCGATGCCACCGGCGGCGGCAAGACCGTCGCCGCGCTGGAAGCCGCGCGGATCTTCAACGCCACCGGCGACACGGCCGGCATCCTGTGGCTGCTGCCGACCACGGCCACCACGGACGCCGCCTACGACATCCTCGAGGCCTACGTGGCCGCCCACCGGCCCGAGCACGCCCCTGTCTCTGTAGTCCACAGTCACCCGTACCTCAACGCCGCCTACAACGATCACCGCCTCGCTGCGCATGAACCCTCCACGAGCGATGCCTACTGGCCCGGCAGCGACGACGGCGACGGGCCGGCTGCGGGGGAGCGGCCCGAGGAGCGCGTGACGGTCCCGGACGGCTGGCTGCGCGGCTGGGACAGGGCGCTGCTGGCCCAGTTCACCGTCGCCACCCACGACCAGGCCCTCATGGCCGCTCTGCCGGTCCGCTTCAGCGCCCTGCGCATGCTGGCCCTCTCCGGGCGGACCGTCATCGTCGACGAGGTCCACGCCCTGCCCCCGTTCATGCGGCGGATGCTGTCACGGCTGCTGCACTGGCTGGGCGCGCTCGGCTGCCCGGTGGTGCTGCTGTCCGCGACGCTGCCCGCCGGCACCGCCGACGAACTCGTGCGCAGCTATCTTGACGGTGCCGGCCACCCCCATACGGCAACGGCGCACCTGGACTGCCGGCCCCCCTACCCCGGCTGGCTCCATGCCGCGGCCTGCGACGCCTCACTCACCCGCATCGACCCTGCCGCGGCCGCCGCCCACGCCGACCGGCACCGGCGCCGCGCCGACATCCGCCTCCATCCGGTACGCCACCCTTCCTGCACCGACCCCGAGAACACCCCCGCCCGGGAAGAACGCCTGGACCGCATCACCCGGGAGATCGCCCCGGTCGCCCGGTCCGGGGGCTGCGCGGCCGTCTACTGCGCCACCATGGCTGATGCGCAGGCCACCTACGAGCACCTGCGCGCTGCCCTGCAGTGGCCGGACGGCGGCCCCGACAGGCAACTGCTTCTGCTGCACGCCCGCCTGCCCGGCCATCGACGTGAAGCCCGCACCCGCCGCATCCGCACCGCCCTGTCCTCGCACGGTGAGCGCCCCGAGCGCCTGGTGATCGTCACCACCAGCCTTCTGGACATGAGCCTCGACATCGACGTCGACGTCATGGTCAGCGACCTGGCCCCGATGCACACCCTCCTGCAGCGTCTGGGCCGCCTGTGGCGCTTCGGCCACATTCCCCGGCCCGCCTGGCTGCCCGAACGCCCCCGCCTGATCGTCCTCGAGCCCGCCGACCACCGCGGTCGCACCCTCCTGCCGCCCGCCTGGCGCTCCCTGGACTCCCCGTTCCTGCCGCTCGCCACCGCTGCCTGCCTCACCCGCCGGCCCGAGCAGGTGCTCACCCTTCCCGACGACGTGCAGGACCTGGTGGAGAGCGTGCACGGCGACGTCGGCGAACTCGCCCGCGCCGACGCCGCCCTGCGCCGCAGCCACACCCTCCACCAGGCCCGGACCCGCACCGAGGAACACCACAGCACACTGCACCTCGTCCCCGTCTGGCACGACACGCTCTCGCTGTCCGACCTGCACCGCCAAAACCTCCACCCCCGCGAGGCCGCCACCCGCCTGGGCGCCATGCCCCGCCGCCTGTTGCCCGTCTACCGCACACCAGGCGGCCGCCTCGCCCTGGACGCGGCCGGCACCCAGCCGCTGCCCGAGCAGCACAAGCCGACCACCACCCAGGTCCGCACGATCCTCCAGCACACGCTGCCCGTTCCCGCCGCCTGGGTCGCCGACCGCCACGGACACCCCCAAGTTCCCGCCGCCTGGCGCACCCACGCTCTCCTCGCCGACCTCGTCCTGCTCCCACGGCCAGCCGACGACCCCACCCGGCCGGTGCGCTTCGGCCGCCACCGCCTCCACCTCGACAAAGACTTGGGGCTCGTCCACAGCACGGACTGAACCGCCTCCGTTTCCGGCCGCTCACGTGCCGCCGCCCGCGCCCTCCACACGTGCCGGTGCTGTCGTCCAGCAGGCCGGGCAAACCGTTCGTCGCGCCGACCGCAAGCCGCGCCGGCACGCCAACACCTCGGCGGTCCCGCACCCAGGCCGGCACGGAGCAGGCAGGGGGAGCGCCCTCCTGCATGCCGGGCAGGGCGCTGCCGGCGGCAGGACAGAACGCCAAGCACATCGGCGACCCGCAGTGAGAGAAACAGGCTTCAAAAGCCGGGAATTGACTCCGATTCAAAAAAGGAAAACTGACCGGTAATTGCCCGCTTAACTATGTGGTTCGGAAGCTGCTTGTCTGTGGCTAATATGGAAATCCGGAGCCGGACTGGTGTTCGAGTCCGGTATCTCACGTATTCCTGCCTGCTGTGGTGCGCGCACCACACCCTTGGTGCCCCCTGCAGCAGGACCTGCCCGTCGGCGCGGCTTGACCCAGCTCACGCCATCGTGGCCTGCCCTCCCTGTTCCGGCAGCCCGCCGCGGCATCCCGTGGCGACCCGACCCGAACGGACTGCCGGTACCGGCAAAAGCGCCTTCCCGCATTCCCCATTCTTCTCTTCCATCGTTTTCACACCCGGCAACGGAGCCCGTGTGCAACCCCCGCAATACGAGACCGACAAAGAACCGTGCATCCCCGTCCTGTTCCTGGACGGGCACCAGGAAGACCTGGGATGGCGGGACGTGCTGCTGCGCGCCCACCTCATCAAGGACCTGGCACTTCCGCTCCCGCCCGCGGCATCCGCCGCCCTGCGGCTGCTCGTCGTGATGGCCGCACGCGTGACCTGTCTGGACGGACAAGCACAACCACGCGTGAGCGCACGGCAGTGGGCAGCCCGCCGCCGGGAACTGCTGAAGAACCCCGACGGGTTCGACCCCCACGCCGTTCACGCCTACTTCGACCAGTACATCTGGGATCTTTTCCACCCCGTGCGGCCGTTTCTCGGCGACCCCCGCCTGGCCAGCCAGTGCACCAAGCGAGCCGGCGTCAACAAACTGGTCTTCGGCCGCCCCGAAGGCAACAACCTCGCCTGGTTCAGCCCGCACACCGACACCGACCCGCAGCCGGTCCCCAGCGCCGAGGCCCTGTGGCACCTGCTCATCCACCACTACTACGGCGCGGCCGGACAGTGCTCCGTGCGCACCGTGGACGGTCGCTCCCTCGGAGGAGCCAAAGCCGGACCGCTGCGCTCGACGCTCTCGTTCCATCCCCTGGGCCGCACCCTGTACGAAACCCTCCTGGCGGGCATCCCCAAGCCCTCCCATCAGTGGCCCGGCACCCCGGACTGCTGCCCGTGGGAGGAGCCACTGCACACCCCCGACCCCGACGGCGATCCTGACGACGGCCCCGACCCCGACGTCGCCCCACCACCGGTGACCTCGCCGGGGCGCCTGCTGACCGGCCGCTCCCGCCACGCCGTTCTCCTGCTGCCCTCGCCGGACGGACGCCACGTGGTCGACGCCTACTTGACCTGGGCCACCCAGAAGAAACTCCCGGCCCTTGACCCGTACCTCATCCACCACATCCACACCGGCAAGCACCTCACCCGCCGCCACGCACCACGCCGTGCAGACGCCGACCGGGCTCTGTGGCGCGACCTGGACGCCCTCTTGCTGGCGGGCGACGAGGACGACAGCAAAGGGAAACAGAACAAGACCAGCAAACGCCGCTACACCGTCCAGCGTCCCGAAGCCTTCACGACCCTCAACGACCTGCCCCCCGACCTGCGCGCCGCCCTGCGCGTGCGGGTCTACGGATTCGACCAGGAGGGCAAGACCACCAACCGCACCTGGTACACGGCCCTGACCCCGCCGATCTGGCCCTGGACCCAGGAGAACGACCCCGCTGCGGCCGAGCGCATCGCCGAATGCCGCAAGGCCGCCGAGGAGATCGGCGCGTGCCTCGACACCGTCTCCCAGGAGGCCTGGAGCGAGACCACCGACGACGCCCCCCGTCACCTGCCGCCCTGGACCCACACCGCGCGCACCCTGTACTGGCCCCGCGCCGAGGCCACCTTCTGGAGCCTCCTGGACGGCGACCCCGCCCGCAGCGCGCGTGCTGCGTTCGCCGCCGACGCCATCGCCGCACTGCGTACCGCCACCCGCCCGGCGATCGCCCAGCGCTTCCGCACGGCCGAGGCCGTCGCCACCGCCGTAGCCCAGCTGCGCCTGCGCAGCCGCTGACCTTCCCCCACCTTCCTGCCACCTAACCGAAGGCTGCCGCACCATGCCCGTCACCACGGCGCAACGCCGCGCCCACTACGACGACTTCGTCCGCCAGGTCATCACCCTGTGCGCGGTCAACAGCATCCGCGCAGACCTCGCCTCGGGCCTCGCACGCCCCGTCGCCCAGTGCCCGCGCATGCCCGAACACCTCACCCGGCACATCGCCGGCTTCGGAGCACGCCGCGCCCACTACACCGTCGCCAGCCTCATCGCCGTGCACCGCGACCTGCCCCACGAAGACGACCCCTACCAACCCGAACTGCTCACCCCGGACCCCGGCAACAACCAGCACAACCCCGCCGCACCCGATGCCACCCGCGCCTCCACGCCACCCCACGGCCAGCCCCTCCCGCAACCGGCCACGCCCGCGCGGCCCTGGCGCAGCCGCCCCGATCTCGGCACCCACCTCGCCATCGCCGTGGCCCGATACGGCTTCAAGGAAGCCAGCATGACCAACCGGGTCAGGGTTCTCACCGGACTCGACACCGCACTGCTGCACCCGCAGCTGTGGGCGCTGGCCAGCCATCTGCACAGCCGAGGTGCCGCCCGCCTCGACTTCGCTGTTCTCCTCGAGGACCTGGCCTGGTGGGACGACGACCGGATGGAGATCGCTGCTCGCTGGCGCGAGAACTACTTCCTCGCCCTCCACACCCTCAACCTCACGGAGCACTGACATGGCCGCCTACGCCCCCGCCCGCTACGCCGACTTCCACGTCCTGCACCCTGTGGGCGCCTCCCTCCTGAACCGAGGGGAGGACGACCTGCCCAAAACCATGGAATTCGGCGGCGTCATCCGGCCCATGGTGTCCTCCCAGGCCTGGAAGCGGCCCGTCCGCCTGTGGCTGGAGGAAATCCTCGACGAACGCGCTGCCCGCACCCGCAAGCTGCCCCTGAGGGTGGCAGACCGCCTGCGCGCAGCCGGTCTGCCCGATGACCTCGCCGCCTTCGCCGGAGCCCAGATCGTGCGCTCGGCCACCCGGGACGGACTGAAGACCGAGGAAAACCAGAACGGCATCACCTCAGCCACCCTCTTCCTGCCGCGCGACGTCCTCGACGACTTCACAGCCCTGTGCATCGAACACCGCCCGCAGCTCGAAGAAGCCCTCCTCGCCCACACCGCCGAACAGGCCAAGCCCAAGGCCAAGAAGACCAAGCCGGACGCAGTCCTGCCCACCCGCACGGTCACCGCCCTCATCCGCCGCCGCACCGCCACCATCAACCTCTTCGGCCGCATGCTCGCCGAGATCAGCGGCGCCCACGTGGACGGCGCTGTACAGATGGCGCATGCCTTCAGCGTGCACCAAGGCGCTTCCCAGCCGGACTACTTCACGGCGGTGGACGACTGGACGGAGCACGATGAAACCGGAAGCGCCCACCTGCAGACCGCCTTCTTCACCACCGGCCTGTTCTACCGCTACGCCACCGTCAACCTCACCGAACTGACCCGCAACCTGGACGGCGACCACAAGCAGGCCCTGCACCTGCTGGCCCTGTTCGCTGAGGCCTTCACCGACGTCATGCCTGGTGCGAAGAAGACATCCACCGCCCCGCACACCTACCCCCACCTCATCCACTACGCGATCCGCGACCGCCGCCCCGTCTCCTACGCCGGCGCGTTCGAAAAGCCCGTCAAGCACGCCCACGGCGGCGGCTACACCACCCCCGCCGTCCACGCCCTGTCCGAACACGCCGGCCAGCTGAACCGGATGATCGGCACCCGCCGTCTCATCGGCTCCGGCTACACCACCCTCCAAAACGAGCCTGTCGACCACCTCGGCACCGCCCATTCCAGCCTCGACGACCTCATCGACGTGCTCACCGAGACCGCTGCCCTGCCCTCGGCCGCGACCGTATGAACGGCATCCTGCTCCGCCTGGCCGCACCCCTGATGTCGTTCGGGGAACACGCCGCGTTCCACTACCGCGACACCCTCCCCTTCCCCTCGCGCTCGGCCCTCATCGGCATGTTCGCCGCCGCCGACGGACGCGCCCGGGAGGAAGCCCTCGCACCCGACCCGGCCACCGGGAAAATCCCGTACACGGACCTGGAGCTCACCGTCCGCATCGACCGCCCCGGCACCCGCCACACCGACTACCACACGGTCGGCGGCGGCCGCGGCCACCAGGAGGGCTTGCGCACCAGCAGCGGCGAATACCGCCCCGCAGAGAAATCCACCCTCATCAGCGAACGCGTCTACCTCGCCGACGCCGTCTTCACCCTCGCCGTACAAGGCCCCGATCCGCTGCTGGAGCACCTCGCCCACCGCCTCGAACAGCCCGCCTTCGCCCCCTACCTGGGCCGGCGCTCCTGCGTCCCCAACGAACCCCTCGTCCTGCACGGCCCGCACCCCGACCCGGTCGGTGAACTCCTCCACCACGTCCCGCTCAGCCTGAGCGTCCCACCCAGGCCCGGGCAGGACACGGTGCCCGTGGACTTCATCTGGGAGAACCCGCCAGCCCACGTGCCCGCCGCCCGCAGCGAACGTGAAGTCGCCGACGTGCCCACCGACTTCACCCCCACACGGCGCTCCCACCGCACCCGCCGCATCTGGCGCAGCACCGAGCCCCTTCCCGCCACCCTGTACGCCCCGCCCCCCGCGCTCACCGAACTGACCGCCTACATCCACCAGGAGACACCGTCCTGTGACCAGCCCTCTTGCCGACACCCTCGCTGCCACAGCGACGCTCACCCGGATCCGTCTCAACCGCCGCAGCCAGGCTGCGCGCCGTGACCTCGCCGACTCCGCCAGCCTGCACAAGACCGTGATGCTCCTGGCCCCCGACGACCTCGGCGACCACCCACGCCAGAAGGCAGGACTCCTCTTCCGTCTGGAAGACGCCACCGACACCACCCCGCCCACCCTGCTCATCCAGTCCCACCAGCCGCCCGACCTCACCCGCCTGCCCGACCGCTACGGCACCGCCGAAACCCGCACCCTGCACCCCATGTTCCAGGCCTTGGCCCCGGGCCGCCAGGTGAACTACCGCATCACCGCCAACGCCAGCGCCGTCCGCCGCGTCCTGGACGACCACCAGCCCGTCGACCACCCACACGGCAGGAAAGTCATCCCCCTTACCGGCGACGACGCCCTCGCCTGGTGGCAGCGCCGCGCCCACCAGGCCGGCCTCACCCTGACCACCGCCGACGCCACCCCCGCCCGCTTCCGCCGCTCCCGGAAACACCACCCCGGCAGCACCGACGAATCCGCCCACACGCCCGGCCCCGTACACGCGCTGACCCGCTTCGACGGCCTGGCCACCATCACCGACCCCGACCAGCTCAGCCACGCCCTGCTCACCGGCATCGGCCGCGGCAAACCCTACGGCGCCGGCCTGCTCACCCTCGCCCCCGCCTGACCCACCCGCCCCCTTGCCCGGCACTCGACCGAAAGCCCCGCCCCGTGCCTGCCACACCCCCACCCGACGGCACCTACGACACCACCTCCCTGCGCGCCGCCGCCATACGACGCCTGCTGCGCCTACGCGCCGCACAGAACCTCACCCACCACGACGTCCGAACCGTCGCCAGCGCCTTCACCGTCCACTGGCGCACCGTGCGCCGCTGGATGGACAACGCCGACACCCACAAAGGCACCTACACCCCAAAGGGCCGCCACCACTTCACCCTCACCCCGGCCATGCACGAGACCCTGACCCAATGGCACGGCAACGTCACTGCCGCCTACCGGGAACTCGCCCAACGCGCCCTCCTCGGCACCCCGCCGACATCCCTGGCCACCTTCCACCGCGCCGTGGGCCGCGAACTCAACCACGGCCAACGCGCCGCCCTCAAGGACGGAGAAGCCGGGCGCCGCCGCCACGACGTGCACGCCCTGCGTCCGCACGGCAACCGCAACGACGTCTGGGAAACCGACCACGTCGAAGCCAGCGTCTTCGTCAACGTCGACGGACAGCGCAGCAAACCCTGGATCACCTGGTTCGTCGACCACGCCACCTGCACCATCTGCGGCCTGGCCGTCACCCCCCACCAGCCCGGCCAGGACGCCATCCTCGCCGCCGCCCGCGACGCCATCCTCTGTGGCGACCACTACCGGCCTTTCGGCGGCATCCCCCGCAAAGTCCGCGTCGACCGCGGCCGCGACTTCCTGAGCACCTGCGTCGACGAGGCGTTCAAGAAATTCGGCACCGAACTGATCGTCCTGCCCCCCTACAGCCCCCACCTCAAAGGCACCGTCGAAGCCGTCAACGGCGCCGTCAAACACACACTGTTCAAAGGCCTGCCCGGCTACTCCCACACCCCCCGAAGCCGCCGCGACCGCCGAGGCCGCCCCCTGTGGGAAATGGACGAACTCCTCGACTACGAAACCTTCGTCACCCTCCTGCTGGACTGGGTCGACTGGTGGAACAACGACCACACCATCGCCCGCCTCTACCGGCGCACCCCCGCCCAGGCCTGGCACGCCGACCTCACCCCCATCGACACCCTCGATGCCGAAGACCTCCACACCTACACCCTCAAGGACACCGGCCCGGCCCTGAAGATCACCAGCAAAGGCGTCCGCTGGAAGAGCGCCTACTACGTCGGCGACTGGATGCACGGCCACGGCAGCGCCGGCGAGATGGTCCGCCTGCGCCACGAACCCAACCAGTTCCACCGCGTCGAGCTCTACGACTCCGACACCCTCGCCTACCGCGGCGCCGCCTTCCGCAGCGACGAGATCAGCCCCCAGCAAGCCCACGACCTGCGCAACGCCCGCCGCCGCGAAGCCGACCACTACGCCGCCAAAGCCCGCCGGGCCCGCAAGAACTCCAAACCCCGCTTCGTCCCCACCACCGTCGCCCAACCACCCCAGCCCCGCAACCGCCTCACCGCCAGCCAGGCAGCCGACCAACTGCGCAAACTGCGCACACCCCCGCACGACCCGCACTCCGAGGCCCGGCCCGACCTCCTCAACCGGCCTCAGCCCGCATCCGACCGCTGGACACCACCCCTGCCCGGCCCCAAGCCCCAGGACACCCCATGACCCAACCGGCCGCCATCCCCGGCAACCACCCGGCCACCGGCCCCAACTACCACTACCTCGGCCTGCCGAACGCCCGCGCCATCCTCACCCAAGCCAGCGCAGAGACCTACGCCAACCTCGTCACCACCCTCAACGCCCACGACGGCAGGGGCGCCATGATGTGCGTCCACGGCGGCGTCGGCCTCGGCAAGACCTTCGCCGTCAACAGCCACCTCGACGACCTCGCCCCCCACACCACCCTGCGCGTCAAACTCAGCTCCTCCAGGATCCAGGCCCTCCTGGAGACCCTCTACAAAAAGCTCGACCTGCCCGGCCAGCCTCCCGCCCGCAGCACCCGCTGCGAAGCCATGATCAAAGAGGCACTGTCCGAAACCTCCCACGTCCTGGTCGTCGACGAAGCCCAGTGGCTCGACACTCGCGCCTTCGAATTCATCCGTGAACTCTGGGACGACGAGGACACCCGCATCGCCGTTGTCCTCGTCGGCGCGGAAAGCTGCTACCAGAAGATCAAAAACCGGCCCGCGCTCGACTCCCGCATCCTCGTCTGGCAGCGCTACAAACCACTCACACCCGGTGAAGTCCTCACCGTCATCCCCCAGTACCACCCCCTATGGAGCAGCGCTCCCTCCGACGACCTGCTGTGGATCGACGACCTCGTCTGCCACGGCAACTTCCGCCAATGGGCAAAGATCACCTACCTGATCCAAGAACAACTGCACGGACCCGCCACGCCAAACGCACCAGTCGAACCCCCGCACGCACCCACCGGCCCCACCCGCGACGAACCCGCCCGCGAACCAAGCCTTCCCTACAGCCGTGACCTGGTCCGCGCCGTACTCAGCCGACTCGACCCGACCCAGCGCCACACAGACTGATCCGACCGCCCCCAGCCGCTGGCGTATTCCTCACCCAGCTGCGAGAGGAATACGCCGGCGGCTGCGGCACCTCATCTCGCGGCTCCCCAGAGTTGGAGTCCCTACCGATCTCAACCGCACGGCTTCTCATCTCAGAGCAGCGCTGTCAGCCAGCTGTCTCCGGGTGGAGGGACGAAGAAGTACCCTCCGCCGGTGGTGAGGGTGTACTTGGTCATGGCCTCGCCCTGGAGCCGGTGCTGTACGGCTTCGAAGCCCTTTTCGAGGTCGCGTTGGAAGCAGGAGAAGATCAGGCCCTGGTCGTCCGTGCTGCGCTGGTAGTTGTAGCCGCGCCGGACCAGGGGCGGAGGATGGCGCCGGTCGGGCGCGGCCTTGCGGACGTGTGAGTCGAGCGGGGTGATCTTTCCTGCGGGGTCTGCGGCGAATGCGGGCTGTTCGGTGCTCGGAGTGCCGTCCAGCCATCGGCCGTCCCTGCGCCGACCGATGACGCGTTCCTGCTCGTGGACGGTGTCACGGTCCCAGAAGTCGGTGGCGAGGCGGATGATCCGCACCACCTGGTAGCTTCCGCCCACCGCCCAGTCCGGTTCTCCCTGGTCGGCCGTGACCACTGCTCGCTCAGTGATCCCTGCGGTGGTGTCGGGGTTGCCGTAGCCCTCGGCGAAGTGGAAAGGGTTGCGGGCCAGTCCTTTGCCGTGTTCGACGTGGTTCTCGGGGCGGTGGCCGTCCAGGTGCCACCGCACGTCCCATTGAGGCAGGGCCCGCAGTGCCTGGCCGGCCGCGTCTGACACTGCCCGGGCCGAGGCTGCGGTGATGTGGATCAGAAGGTCGCCATGCGAGCTGGAGGAGTCGAGCAGGTCACCGGCGAAGGAGGGCATTCGCTTCAACTGCCGTGGAATGATGGCACTTTGGGGTAATCCGTCTGCGCCGATGGCCATCCAGGCGGCTGTCTGCCCGCCATCGACGGCTGCGACAGCCCGGCATGCGGCACCGAGGGCGTCAGCGCGGTGCTTCTCATCGATGGCCAGATTCAAGGAAATGACCCGGGCATACGGCAGCGGTGCTGCGCCACGCAGGTGGGCGGGCGCCTGAGTCCCGTGCTCGGATGCGCCTTTCAGAGCGGCAGCGCCCACAGCACCCAGCCCGGCGATGCCGATGGCGGCGGCCACAGAGGTCCGCAGGATTCCGCGTCTGCTTGTCATCGTAAGGAGAGAGTCCTTCGAGAGTGGCGGGCCAGAGGCGACGGCGTGATGAGAACGTTCTTCAGCCGCGGTCCAGGACTTGGCGTGCCACCGCGCGCTCGAACTGGGTGCGGAGGCTGTCGTGCACTGCGGTCAGCTCTTCCTCGAACGTCGCGAGGTCGTCGGGCCAGTACCGGTCGCGGTAGTACAACTCGGCCTGGGCCTGGTAGACGGCTGCTTGATCGAGCGCGGACTGCACGGCCAGGCGCTGAGCATCCGGGTCGGTCCTCAGGTAGTCGTCGCAGATGGTGCGCACTCTCGTCAGCACGGTGTCCTCGGCCCTCCGTGGGTCCGCGGTGCCGGCCGCCTGCTCACGGAGCAACTCTGTGGCCAACCCGCCGGGCCCGCCGCGCAGTTGTCCAAGGCCGGCGTTGCCGTGCCGGATTTCGTCCTTCACCACGGTCTCGACCAGATGACGCAGCAGCACCCGCAGTTCGAGCGGCTCCCAGATGCGGCCGCGTACGTCGTAGAGTTCGGTGCGCTGTTGCACCCCCGGCCGCCCCCATTGGGCGATCTGACGGTTCAGTGTCAGGTATGCGGCCATCTGCTGTGCGTGTTGCTGCTGGGTCTTGAGCTCTTCGGGGCCCCGGCGATCCCACACGTTCAGCCCGAAGAGCTCTTCGAGTTCGGCCGTGAACATCAGCTCCGCCGACGATGTGCCGCCCACCCGGGAGTAGCGCTGGAAGTACTCGAAGACCGAGACCGTCGCAGTGATCCACTGCGTGTCACTGGCCGGCATCCCCTCCTTGGTCTCGATCGCCTGGAGCAGTCCTCCGTGCAAGCGCACCCCGGCGGGCAAAGTGCCGGAGGCCAGGGGCACCACGGCACCGTCGGTGATGTCGTAATCACGGCCCCGGGCGTAGCAGCCTGCGGCGGCGACCGCCTCCGTGACGCGTTTCTCCAGCAGCAGGGTCTCGACGTGGGCTGGATCGATCACGCCAAAGGCATCGTGCAGCCGTTTGCGCCCCTCCGCCGTGAGCCGTACGACACCACGTGCCGTATCGACCGCGTAGTCCAGTCCACCGCGCAATGCGGCTGCCATACGGGCCGACTTCCGCAGCTCTTCCGCCGGGGAGGCTTCGTCCTCCAGCAGCATCAGCGGTTCGACGATCGGGGCGATCAGCACGTGCCCCGGGTCCTTCACCACCGCCGCACACGGTGCCGGGCGCGCCCCGTCCCGCGGCTCCAGGGACTGCCGGTCGCGAAGCAGGTCCATACCGAACCTGCGATACGCCCCCACCGTGACATCGGCGGCGTAGGCCGTGCCGCGCTCGTCCTCGTCCATGCCTTCGCGCAGGACACCGACGCTGATACCCAGCGGCCCGTACACCGCTGCGGCCCGTTCCCCCTCTTCCCGCGCCTGCCGTGCGTCGGGCGTGATCAGATGGACCCCGCCATGGGCCAGCGCGTGCAGACACCCGGCCAGCAACCTGGCTCCGCGCAGACGTTCTTCCCCGGCGGCCCGGCCGCCGTGGATCATCGTGCCGTCCGCCACGCGGACGGCCATCTGCCGGGCATCCTCGTCGAAGGACACGCCCTCCATGGGGGCAGCGGATCGTCTGAGGAGGCCGAGTGCCGGATGGGAGAGGGCCTCCAACGGCTCTCCGGCGTCGGCCCGGTGCTTCAGTTGCCGTAGTGCGGCACGCGCATCCATCCAGGCCCCCACTCTCGTCTCAGCCGGCGCCCGGGAGGTGCCCGGGCAGGTGCATGTCGGGCAGCTTGTCAACGAAACGCGTGATGGCCTCTGTTGCCTCGCCCGTGCGTGTCTGCGGATTCTTCTTCGGATCGAGTTCGATCCTGCCCTCGAACCTTCCCGATCCGACCCTGTTCTTCCCCGGCGGCCGGTACAGCGGGGAGTCCTCGGGGATGGTCCACGTGCCGTCGGCGTTGCGGACGGCTCCTGTGGTGAAGTCCGGGTTGACCGCGGCCGGATCAACGCCGCAGTTGTGGACCAGAAGAGGCGTCGTGCCTGCGAGCACATAGTAGGTGTGGAGGCCGTCGACGGTGAGGTTGTAGACCGTGGTCTGTTCGGTGTGCCGGCGGATGGCGGTGATCTGGACCCAGGTGCCGCTGCTGGTCTGCAGCCACTGGCCGGCTTGGAGGTCGCCGGCATCGACCCACTGGTGCAGGCGGGGGACCCAGAAGGGGTGGCCGTCGGTGGCGGTGACGGTGCTGGTCTTGCTGCCGGTCGGGCCGTCGGTGTCGAGGGTGACGTCGACGAGCTGTTTGTCGCCGCTTCCTTGGATCAGGGCGGTGACGGTGCGCGGTCCGCTCTCACCCGTGGCCGGGTCGGTGGCGATCACGCGGTCGCCGATGCCGAGGTCCCTGATGGGTTTGTGGGTGCCGTCGGCCATCAGGACGGGGGTGTCGCCGGTAAAGCTGTTGGGCACGGCGCACTGGCCGAGTCTGCTTCCTGCTCTGGCATCGGAGGCGATCGTGCCGAGGCCTTCGCCGAGCATGCCGGCCAGGCAGCCGGTGGCGGCAGCGATACCGACCTGGCCCCAGTTGACCTTGCGGCCGGACAGGCGCTGGGTGAGCCAGTCCAGGCCGCCGTCCACGACACCGCCGATGACACAGGCGGCGATCAGGGGGTTCTTCCCGGAGGGGTCGGTGTAGGTGGTGGGGGAGGAGAGGGCGTACTGGTAGAGGTTGCTGCCGCCGGCCTGGCCGATGGGGTCCTGGGAGATGAAACGGCCGGTCTGGGGGTCGTAGTAGCGGTTGCGGTAGTAGAGCAGGCCGGTGCCGTCGTCCTCGCGGCCGGTGTAGGTGTGCGGGTTCGACGAGGCGGTGCCGGCGGCGGTGGTGGTGCCGTTCGGGTCGTAGGCGTAGGTGGTGGCGACACTGCCGTCGGTGTTCGCGAGGCCGACCACGCTGCCGAGGGCATCGGTCAGGTAGACCTGGGTCGTGCCGGCTTCGGTGCGGGTGAGGAAGTCGTCCAGGCCGGAGGTGGCCACTGTGGCGGTGGTCGTCCCGGAACCGTCCTGTTCCACCAGGGGGTTGGAGCCATCGGTCAGGTACCGGCTGGTGGCGGTGCCGGTGGTTTTGGAGACGCGGCCGCCGAGCGCGTCGTAGCCGAACGACGAGGCAGCACCGCCCGCTTGGGTGACACCGGTGAGTTCGCCGCGGGCGTTCCAGCCGTAGGTGCGCAGTCCGTCGCCGGTGAGCTGCCCGTCGGCGTCGTAGGTGAAGGCGCGCCCGTCATAGCTGGTGATGCGGTTGTCCTTGCCGAACTGCGTGCCGCTTTCCGCGGCGGGCAGGGCCACTTTCGCCAACGAGCCGGTCAGCCCTGTCTGCAGCGTCCTCTGGTCGCGTGTGTAGGCCAGGTTGCCGATGGGCGTGCTGCCTCGTGTGTAGGCGATGGACGTGACGATGCCGGTGGCGTCGTAGCCGGTGGTGCGGGTGATCCCGCCGGGCAGGGAGGCGGTCTTCTCGCGCCCTACGGTGTCCAGGCCGAAGTCGACCTCCTGCGAGCCGGAGGCGATCGACGTGAGGACGTCCGAGTTGTCGTAGCCGTACGTGGTCGTGGTTCCGGCGGCCGTCATCTGGGTACGACGGTCGGCGGCATCGTAGGTGTAGTCGACGGTGCCCGTGGGGCCGGCGGTGGAAGTTGTGCGGTCGTAGGCGTCGTAGGCGAATGTCTGGTCGCCGGTCTGGCTGTCGGTGATCTGCCTGAGCCGGTCCTTGTCGTCGTAGCCGTAGCCGACGGTCGATTGTGCGTGGCCCAGATCGTCGACTCCGTACTGGACGGTCTTCAGCCGGCCCAGCAGGTCGTAGTCGGCCTTGGCCGTCAGGCCGGACCGGTTGGTGGCCTTGTCGAGGAAGCCGGCGTCGTCGTAGGCGAACAGCGCCTGGACGCCGAGGGGGTCGGTGGCCGACTCGGGCCGGTCGGCGTCGTCGTAGGACCAGGTGGTGGTGTTCTGGCGGGGGTCGGTGAGGGACGTGAGATTGCCGTTGTTGTCGTAGCCGAGGACGGTGGTGTGGTCGAGCGGGTCGGTCAGCGTGCGGGGCTGGTTGAGCTTGTCGTAGGAGACGGCGGTACGTGAGCCGGCTTCGTCGGTCAGCACGCTGGGCCGGCCTGCACTGTCGGTGTACTGGGTGCTGGTGCGGCCCTCGGCGTCGGTGACCGAGGTGAGGTCGCCGTTGCTGTAGGTGTAGGTGGTGACCGCGTGTGAGTTGTCGGTGGCGGTCTTGAGCAGGCCGGTGTCGGTGTAGGTGTAAAGAGTCTGCCGACCTGCGGCGTCGGTGAAGGTGACCAGGTTGCCGGCGGCGTCGTAGGCGAGCTGGGTGGTGTGACCGAGGGCGTCAGTGATGCTGCTGGGCTGGTCGAAGGGCCCGTCGTAGGCGATCGTTCCGATGGAGCGGGCCTGGTCGGTCCCGGCCAGTTCCACAGCGCCGGTCAGGTTGCCCGCGGTGTCGTAGTGCAGTTCGGTGCGCCGCTGGTAGGGGTCGGTCACGGCGTCGACGCGGTGACCGGTACCGCGTTCCAGGAGGGTGGCGCGGGCAAGGCTGGTGCCGTAGGCCTCGGTGTCCTTGGTGCCGTACCCGCTGTCGAACTCCACCCGTCGTACAGCTCCGCCGGGCCGGGTTACCTCGGTGGCGGTGATTTCCCCGGTACCGGTCGTGGTGTAGGCGAAAGAGTAGGCCTGGCCTTCGGTCAGGGTCTGGTGCTTGACCCGTCCGGCGTCGTCGTAGGTGTTGGTCATGTAGACGATGTCGCGGGCGTCTTTGGCGGTGGCGATGCGGTTGGAAGTGCCGTCGTAGGTGTAGGAGCTCACCTTCCCCGCGGGGTCGGTGACGGTCTGCAGGCGTCCGGCCGAGTCGTAGCCGTAGGAGACGCTGCGGCCTGAGTTGTCGGTGGCGGAGGTGACCCGGTTGCTGCTGTCGTAGGAGAAGCTGATCCAGCGGCCCGCCGACGTCATCACGCGGGTGACAGGACCTCGTGTGTCGTCGGCACGCGTGATGGTCAGGGCGTTGCCGTAGCGGTCGCGGATCTCCTTCAGCGGCGCGTACTGGGGAAATGCCCACACGGTGCCGTCCGGGAAGGTCATCTCCCACACCGCGTTGTGGTACTTGATGACCGTGCCGCGGAATCGGCCCGAGGCCGCTTGCGGCTGGAAGACGGCATCGGCGTAGCCGGTGCCGGCGGACGTACGGACGTAGTGCACCTTCTGCCCGCCGGGCACGTACAGGTCGACTTCCTGATACTGCTCCTCGGAGTGCAGGAACGCGTTGTAGATCAGGTCGCGTCCGATACCGAAGGCGCGGCTGGCGGTGTCGCCCTGCCAGTAGGTGCGGGTCACCTCGATCGGGGTGAGCTGGTCGTCGACGGCGAGGTCGGTGCGGGAATCGGTGAGCAGCCCGGTGGACAGGTCGACCGGGTCGCCGGAGAGCCAGTCGATGGCGTCGTCCAGCCAGGACGTCGCCCAGGACGGCAGGGTGGAAATGTTGAACATCGCGCCGTGGAAGGCCCACACCCGGGTCTTCTTGTCGGGGACGATCTGGGTGCCGTCTGCGCTGACCTGGCCGTGCCCGTAGACGTACCAGCCCTTGCCCTTGGGGTCGTAGTCCATGAAGTCGACCCGGGTGCCGGGCGGTTCATGCGTGTAGTTCGGATAGATGATCTGCGCGCCCTCGGGGAACACGTACGTTCCGCCCGGCTGCACCGTGAAGTACACCGGGACGACGCTGTTCTTGGGCAGCGGGAAGGGCGGCCGGTCGATGGGGATGGCGGTGATGCCCAGTTCGGTGACCGTGTCGCCGTTCTCGTCGCGGACCACCGAGCCCTTGGGGATGCGGACCTCAAGGCCCGGGATCTGCGGGGTGGTCAGCGTGATGTCCTTCTTCGCGGGGGCGTCGAAGGTGACGGTGTGCTTGGTGTCCAGCGGCGTCATCCACACCGGGAAGCCGAGGTCCGTGGACTCGTCCGCCCGGGGATGGATACGGATGTCGAAGCGGCCGTAGGCACGGGCCCCGGTGGTGGCAGTGGAGCCGTCGACGGTCAGCGTGGTGGCGTGCGGGCTGATCCCGGCCAGAAGGAACCGGCCCTGGGCGTCGGTGCGGGCACGAAGGACGCCGACCCGCACGCTCACACCGGCCAGCGGCGCCCCGTCCAGCTTGCGCACCTGCCCGGTCAGCGAGGTCTGACCCGGCGGTGCACGCAGCGCAGCGGGGGCTTTCGGCGCGGCGGAGCGCCGGGTCACCCAGTCCTGGCCCGCGAGGTTGTGCTTGTCCGGCTGCCAGGCATCCGTGCCGCGGGGGACGCTCCCGCCGCCGTCCGGCGCTGTGCCCGCATCAACACGGCTGCCGCTGTCGCTGCTGGTGCTTACGCGGACGGTCTTCGCTTTGTCGGGCAGCAGGGTGCCTGCTGCTCCGGCGTCGTCCCCCGGGGAACTCGCGAGGGTTGCAGTGGTCGACAGACCGAGGCTGAAGGTGCCGGTCTTCTGCGCCGCGGGGTCGAGCGTGAGCGTGTACGTGCCGCTCGACGGCAGGGCTGTCAGGGCGTAGGACGTCGTGGTTGTGCTCATGTACCGGTCGCTGACGAGCCACTTGGCGTCGGGACCGTAGACGGACAGGTACCAGGCGTCCGGGGGCGTGCCGCTCACGGTGAGGGTGAGTTTCTGCCCTGCAGTGCCGGCGAAGGTGAAGCGGGCGTTCTGACCCGTCGTGGTGAGTGTCGCGGACCGGGCTGTGCCGTCCACGCTCAGAGCGCCCGCGTTCAGGTCGGGGACCAGGGTGGCGGTGGTACTGCCGGTGACGGGTTTGGCCGGCTGCAGCAGGAGCCGGTAGGTACCGGCCGACAGCGGAGCTTTGAGGTCCACGTCGGAGGTAGACAGGATGCCGAGGTAGGCCGGGTCGCTCGCTCCCGGGGCCAGCGACTGGATCGTGGTGGTCCCGGTCAAAGTGGTGTTGCCGAACGTCACGGATGCCCCGTCGCCGGCAGCGGCGGCCAGCGTGTATTCCAGTTGCTGGCCGGGGCGGCTGATCGTCCCCGTGGTGCCGGACGCGGACAGCGCTCCCGCTGTCAGGGGGCTGGACAGCCACAGTGTCACGGCACCGCTGCCGGCGGACTGCGGTTCCAGCAGCAGGGTGTAGGCCGTGCCCGGTGTCACCGGATGGAGATGGATGGCCTGCGTGGTGTTCTTGACCACCGAGGTCACGAAGGTGCCGCTGCCTCCCGCCGGGCCGATCAGGTTGATGTAGGTGGTCTGGTTGACGGTGTTGCTGGTCAGTCCGACACCGATGAAGTCGGCGGCGGGGTCGGTGAACTGGGCGCGGATGCGCTGGCCCGGCCGGGTGGCGGTGGCAGCGACAGAGCTTCCGTCGACGCTCACGTTCACGGTCACATCAGCCGACAGGGTCATCTTCAGGCTGCCCACCGCGCCCTGGTAGGGATCCAGGACCACCGTGTACGTGCCGGTCTCGGCGAGGTCGGACAGCCCCTTGGTCAGCGCGCTGCCGGCGGACACCACGGCGGAGGTGACGATCTTGGCACCGGAGGGAGCGATGACATCCACGTAGGCCGTGGTGGTGAACGTGTTGTCCGTGAATCCGAGCGACAGATCGTCCCCCGCCGACGCGGTGAAGGTTGCCTCCGCGTTCTGCCCGAGACGGGTGACACTCGCGGAAGCCGAGTCCCCGGACGTGGTCAGCCGTCCGATATCCGCCGGACGGGACAGGGTGGCGACCAGAGTTCCCGTGCCCAGGCGGTCTGGTGACGTCCTCAGACGGTACGTGCCGCTCTGGGGGAGGGCGGTGCTGTCCCACTCCGCGGTGCTGTTGGCGGACACGATGAAGCTGTCCACCTTCGTGCCGTCGGGCGCGTACACGGCGCAGGTGACGTAGGAGGAGAAGGCCGTTGAGGTGACGCCGAGCGAGATCTTCTGGCCTGCGGTCGCGCTGAAACTGGCTGTCCCGTCCTGGCCCGGCCGGGTGATTCCCAGCGGGACGGCGTCTCCGTCGGTGGTGAGGTCGGAGGCGGACGCGTAGTGCGAGATGGTGACGGTCGCGGTGCCCGTCGCAGCGTTCGAGGGGTCCAGGTAGAGGGTGTAGGTGCCGGTGGCAGGCAGAGCATCGATGTCGAGCGAGGTGTAATAGGCCTTCGACACGAACAGCGAGTTCAGCTGGTCCTGGTTGGGCGCGTACAGGCGCACGTTCGTGGTGTCGCCCATTCCGGCGGTGTCGATGCCCACGCTGAACGAGTCACCCTTGACCGCATCGAACGTCCACGCACCGTCCTGTCCCGTCCGGTTCATTGTCGTGGCGATGGGGGCGTCGGTGAAAGACAGCGCCCCACCCACCGGCTGGGACACGGTGACCAGCGCCGCTCCCGTGGCTGTCGAGGGAGGATCGATCACCAGCGAATAGGTTCCCGAGACCGGCAGATTGCGGACCTCGTAGTCACTGGAACCGGTGTAGATGTAGCCGGTGCTGCCCACCGAATCACCGCGCGGATCGACCAGCGTCACGGCAGGGGTGGACGTGAAGGTGGACTGAGCGAATCCCACCGAGATGCTCTGGCCCTGGTCCGCGTCGAACAGCACCCGGGCGCGTTTGCCGGACGTGGTGACAGCGGCGGATACCGCATCGCCGGTCACCGACGCCCGGACGGTCGTCTCGAAGTCGTCCGCGCCCGAGAGCGGTATCGTGAAATCCCCGGGAGACGTCGCTTTCCCGTCCGGGGTCTGCACGGTGATCTTGCCCGTGGTCGCGGCGCCCGGAGGCACCCTCACCGTGAGCGTGGTGTCGGTGGCGCTGACCATCTCCGCGAATGTTCCGCCGTTGAAGCGTACGACGTTGTCGCTGATCGATGGAGCAAACCCAGAGCCGGTGAGAGTGACGTCGGTCCCGGCCACACCGGAGGACGGCTCGACCTTCGTGATGGCGGGGGCAGCAGGAACGGTGAACGACTCGGGCGCCTCGGCACTCGCACCGCCCACAGCCACGGCGACCTTTCCGCTGACCGCGTCCGCCGGCACGGTCACCACGACACGCGTGGCGGAAGCCGAGATCACGCTTGCCGCCTTGCCTCCGAAGGTGACGGTGTTGCCGGCGGCAGTGGGGGAGAAGCCGGTGCCCGACAGGGTCACCTTGGCACCAGGCGCAGCACGTACCGGCACGATGGAGAGCACCGAGAGAGTGCTGGACGCGTACCGGTCGATGCCGAGCCTGTTGCCGGCTTCGTCGTAGTGGTAGCGGGCTGTCTGGCCATCCGGGTCGGTCACACCGACCAAGCGGCCTGCTGCATCGTAGGCGTAGGCGGCATCGTCGGTGGTGGGCTCGGCGGCTGCCGTGTCGGCCGCCGTGGCGGAGGAGGTGGCCTTGGGCCCGGACGAAGCCTTCTGCGGAGATGAGGCCGTCCTGGCCGGCTCCGGGTGCCGCGGGGCAGCCTGCAGCGACACGCTGCCTGCAGCCAGGGCCAGGACGAGCGCACCCGTCGTCAGCAACCGGTGGCGGCCGTGTCTTAAAACGCGAAAGAGCCTGTCCCGTGACTGCATGCGCCCTCCCCAGAGCACGTCATGAGGAGCACGCGCCGCATGACCCCCACCCTCACATCGCACGAGCCGTAACACCGTATGCGTCAAGCGTCATGTACGCGACAGCAGTGAGAGTGAATGGCCGAGACCATCTCCGTGCCGGTCCCCGGCAGCAGCTCCCCCCGGCGGACCCCGAGAGACTTGAGCAGCGGAAGGAACCGGCTCGGTGAGGACGGATCCCAGCGGGAGTGCACGCTCCTGGCGCGCCTGATGGCGTGAATGTGCTGGTGCCGCCTCAGAGGGTCACACGGAATCCGCGTGCTGGTCTCGATGACCTCGCTTTGCTGTGACCGTGGCAACGCGCCTCAGGGAGCCGTCCGCTGCGGTCCAGGCAGGACGTTTCCGTGGTTGCGCCCCGTGTCGCTTCCCGGTGCAGCGTTTTGCCCCCGACCCGCCTTTCCTTGTGGTGAGGGCGGCCTCCGGCCAAGGCCCCGAAACCAGCTGGAGACGGCGTGGGAACACTCAACGATGCGGCACCGGCCGCAGCAGCCGCAGCGGCTTCTCTGATGATTCGGCGCGGCAGGGGAGCGGGCGTGTGGCGCCTCCTCCTGGAAACGGTCCGCTCCCGCGTGAGCGCCCGTACCGAGAAAGAACGGCATGCGGGACTGGCAGCTTTGGCGGAGAAGCTTCCACCGGGCAGCCGGCTTGTCGTGCGTCAGGGACCGGGCGGCCACCACAGCGTGGAAATCCATACCGAGCAGCGTCCGTGTGATCCCGACCGGCATCAGGCGTCATGACGAGCGGTACGCCCCATCCAGCCGACGAGTTCGAGTCGTTCTTCATGCGCTACGAGCCACGGGTGCGCCGCTACCTCTTCGCGCGCGGAGCCCGCAGCGACGTTCTGGAGGCGGCCGCCGACGCGACGATGGAGGAGGCCCTGCGCTACTGGGAGCGTCTCCAGAGCCATCCAAACCCACAGGCGTGGCTGTTCACGGTGGCAGCCCAGCGGCATGCCAAGAGCTACAAGGAACACTTACGACGCAAAGAGCTGACCGATCCCGGCGCATTCGACCAGCTCATTGACACCGGCACCGGAATCTCCTGCGACGAGCGGCTCGACCTGCTGCGCAAACTGCGCCAACTGCCCGAACAACAGCGTGAGGCCCTGGTCCTGTTCTGGCTTCTCGACATGCCCTACGAACAGGTCGCTGACGTCATGGGCATCCAAACTGGCACGGCGCGGGCACACGTGGCCCGCGCACGGTCCCGTCTCGCGCAGATGTACGCCGACGAGGAAGGGGGATGCGCATGAACACCCAGGAGCGCCTGGAGCAGACACGCCAGGCCCTGGCAGAGATGTGGTGCGACGAGGAAGCAACCGCCGAACGCCTCAAGCAACTTGTGGCCCGCACCCACAGCGCTGCATCTGCTCCCGGCGCACCGCCCCCCGCCATCATGGCAGCGGCAAGCGACCACGAAACCGCGGCATGCCAAGTACGCAGCTACAACGGCGAGCTCGCGCTCTGCGCGGCGATCGGGCAGGCCGACCGACCGTACGAACCTGCCGCGTGCCATCCGGCCGCGGACAGCGAAAGCGGCCGCGTCACAGACCTCGTGGAGCGTGCCCAGGCCGGCGAGGCCGACGCCTTCGGCCGCCTCTACGACCAGTACAGCGACACCGTCTACCGCTACATCTACTACCGCGTCGGCGGCAAGGC
>NZ_JBEZLP010000046.1:0-86359 GCF_040652195.1 Streptomyces sp. NPDC048278 | reverse complement strand
GCGTCGGCCAGCTCACGGTCGAAGACCGACCCCGCGCCGTCCTTGTCGGAGGTGACGACCAGGGTGTGGCCGGCCTTCTCCAGGAAGGACCGCAGACCCAGTTCGCCGGAGACACTGCCGAGAAGGTGGCCCGGGGTGAAGTCGATCGCCTCGGGGGCGGGCGTGGTCTGGCCGCCGGGGTAGTGGTCGATGACCGGGATGTCGTCGCGCGCGTAGCCGGTGGGGTATCCGTCGGTCGGGTCGTCGTACAGGACGCAGAGCACCTTGGCCATGATGGCGGCTCCTCAGCTCCGTTGCGGAAGGTGCGTTCCACGATCCTCGGGGGCAACCGCGCAGGTCAAAGCGAACGTCGCTATCCCGTGATAGGCCGTGCCTATCACCGGTCGCGGCCGGCCAGGACGGCGTCCAGCCGGCTGTCGAGGGCGTCCCGCAGGCCCGCCTCCCGGGCGACCTTCACCAGGGCGCCGGCGAGCACGGACTGGGGTTCGCTGCGGGCGACGACGAGTCCGACCCGGGGGCCGTGGACCGGGCCCTCCAGGGGGACCACGCGCATGCCCTCCGGGACGCCGAACATGTGCAGCCAGGCGTGCGAGATCACACTGGACCACCGGCCGCCGGGAAGGTGGGCGTAGAGGCCGGCCACGCTGTCGGACTCCACGGCCGGGACGGGGGCGGCGCCGTCGGCGGCGAAGCACTCGTCGATGATGCGCCGGTTGCGCATGCGCCGCCCGAGCAGGCACAGCGGCAGGGCGGCGGCCTGCGACCAGGTGGCCGTGACCGCGTCCCCGAGGAGGCCGCCGACCGGGGTGAGCAGGACGTACCGCTCCTCGTAGAGCGGGAAGCGGCGGACCTGGCGCAGTTCGTCGTCGTCCAGGTAGGTCATGGCGGCGTCCAGTTCGAACTCGGCGAGGCCGCGCCGGATGTCGGCCGACGACAGGGACTCCATGGCGACCCGGGCGTGCGGGTGCCGGTCGCAGAAGGGGCCGGTGAGGAGGGAGGCGACGGGGACGGCGGTGGGGACGATGCCGAGCCGCAGGGTGCCGGTGAGGCCGTCGCGCAGCGCCGACAGTTCCTGGCGGAGCGCGTCCCCCTCGGCGAGGATCCGGTGCGCCCAGGCCAGGACGACCTCGCCCTCGGGGGTGAGGCCCTCGTAGCGGCGGCCCCGGCGCACGATCGGGACCGCCAGTTCGTGTTCGAGCCGGCGTATCGCGGCGGACAGGGAGGGCTGCGAGACGTGGCAGGCGACCGCCGCCCGGCCGAAGTGCCGCTCCCGGGCGAGTGCGACGAGGTATTCGAGCTGGCGCAGCAGCATGCGGCCTCCGCGGGCGGGCTGTTCGGCGGATACGAGGGACCGGGGACGGGCTCCGGGTCCAGGTGTACCGGATCGGCGGCGCCCGTTTGACTTCGAGTGCTCTCCAAGTCGTAGCGTCCGGAAGGAGAACGAGTCAGCGGGAAAGGCTGGGAGTCACATGCGACAGCGCAATCTGCGGGATCTTCAGGTGAGCAGCATCGGCCTCGGGTGCATGGGCATGTCCGCCTTCTACGGCACCGCCGACCAGGACGAGGGCGTGCGCACCATCCACCGCGCGCGGGAACTGGGCGTCACCTTCCTCGACACCGCGCAGCTCTACGGGCCGCTCACCAACGAGTCGCTGGTCGGCGAGGCGATCCGGGGGCACCGGGACGAGTACGTGATCGCCACGAAGTTCAACTACCGGATGGACCACGCCGTCCCCGGCGACATGAGCAGCATCGGCCCGCAGGACGGCTCGGCCGAGCACGTCCGCAGCTCGGTCCACGGCTCGCTGCGGCGTCTGGGCACCGACTACATCGACCTCTACTACCAGCACCGCGTCGACCCGAACGTGCCGATCGAGGAGACCGTCGGCGCCCTGGCCGAGCTGGTCGCCGAGGGCAAGGTGCGGCACATCGGGCTGAGCGAGGCGAGCGCCGAGACGATCCGGCGGGCCGACGCCGTGCACCCGGTCGCGGCCGTGCAGACCGAGTACTCGCTGTGGACCCGGGACCCGGAGGACGAGGTGCTGCCGGCCTGCCGGGAGCTGGGCATCGGGTTCGTCCCGTACTCGCCGCTGGGCCGCGGCTTCCTGGCCGGCCGGTTCTCCTCCCCGGACGACCTCGACGCGAACGACTGGCGCCGTACCGGTCCCCGCTTCACCGGCGACAACCTGGAGACGAACCTGCGGCTGGCCGCCAAGGTGAAGGAGATCGCCGCCGAGAAGGAGGTGACCCCGGCCCAGCTGGCCCTCGCCTGGGTGCTGGCGCAGGGCGACGGCATCGTGCCGATCCCGGGCACCAAGCGCGTCACCTACCTGGAGCAGAACGCGGGCGCGGTCGACGTCGAGCTGACCAAGGAGGACCTGGCCCGGATCGAGGCCGAGGTGCCGCGGGCGGCCGGCGAGCGCTACGACGCGGCCGGGATGCGGTCCGTGAACCTCTAGGGAGCCGTAGATCTCCCCGGAGGTGCCGTGCGGCGCCGCCGGGGAACCGCCCGGCTCGCGGTGGCCGGTCCCCAGGCGGTGGCGCACGCTGGTGGCATGGGCAAGCTGCAGGGCTGTGTGACGGGGCTGCGGCGGTCGTGGCAGTCGTCGCACGCGCTGCTGCTGCTCCCGGTCCTGCTCATCCTGGTGATCACGGTGGCGGACCTGCGCACCCCCGAGAGCATCCATCTGGGCCCGGCCCTGGTCATCGCCCCGGCGCTCACCCCGTCCTTCGCGGGACCCCGGTCGACCGCGCTGGTCGGGGTGCTGGCGGTGATCGCGCAGGTGGTGATCGCGGTGTTCCACGGTGGTCTGACCACCGCGAACCACATCGTGCAGATCGTCACCCTGACGGTGCTCTCGGTGATGGTGGTGGTCTACAGCGCGATCCGTGAGCGGCGCCGCGCCCAGCTGGCCCAGGTGCGCTCGGTCGCCGAGGCCGCGCAGCACGTCCTGATGTGGCCGCTGCCCGAGCACATCGGACCGCTGCGGATCGCCTCGCTGTACCTGGCCGCCGAGGACGAGGCGCAGATCGGCGGCGACCTGTACGCGGCCACCCGCTGCAACGACGAGGTGCGGGTCCTGATCGGCGACGTACGGGGCAAGGGCCTGTCGGCGATCGGCGAGGCGGCCCTGCTGCTCGGCGCGTTCCGGGAGTCCGCCCACCGGCACGTCGCCCTGCCGGACCTCGCCGTCGCCCTGGACCAGAGCGTGCAGCGGTACGCCGCGGACCTGGAGCCGCCGGAGGAGGCGGGCGAGCGGTTCGCCACCGCGCTGCTGGTCGAGATCCCCGACGCGGATCCGGTCACCCGGATGACCAGCTCCGGCCATCCGCCGCCGCTGCTGCTCAGCCCGGGGCACGCGGTCACCGTGCCGAGCCTGCACCCGTCGCCGCCCCTCGGCGTGCCCGAGGCGGGCGGCGGCTCCGAGCACACCCTCGACGTGTTCTCCTTCGAGCCCGGTGACACCCTGCTGCTCTACACCGACGGGGTCGTCGAGGCCCGGGACGCGCAGGGCCGCTTCTACCCGCTCGCCGAGCGGGTCGCGCAGTGGACCGACGCCAGTCCGGAGGCGCTGATGCACCACATCCGGCGCGACCTGCTGGCGCACGCGGGCGGCCACCTCGGCGACGACGCGGCGCTGATCGCCCTGCACCGCACCCCGACCGTGCACCACCGGCACCACCACGGCATCCTCGGCCACGGCTCCGCGCGCGCCTAGCAGGCCTCAGAACTCCGTGCTCTGCGCCTGCAGGTACGTGGTCAGGAGGGCGAGCTTCGCGTCGCTGTCGGCCACCGCCAGCGGGCCGGGGTTCCCGCCGAGTTCCATGGTCTGCGGGGTGTCGGTGGCGACGGCGGGCCAGTTGGTGAGTGAGCCGCCGTTCGGGTCGCCGGTGGCGGCGAAGCGGGCGACGTAGGAGGCGGTGGTGTCGGCGGTGTCGTAGTCCTTGGCGGTCCAGGGGCGGTCGGTGTTGTAGAGGTGGCCGAGCAGGTAGTAGACGTCGGAGCCCTCGAAGGCGCCGGTCGCGTCGGTGCCGATGACCGGGTTGGTGTCGTCGTACCCGGGCGGGACGCGGGTCCAGAAGTAGGTGTGCACGGCGCTGGAGTTGGCGGCCGTGTCCTTGAACTGGGTCGCCCACAGGAAGGCGGAGACGCGTTCCTCGTCCCGGGCGTAGGCGTTGAACTGCTGGGCGGCCGTCGTGTCGCCGTCGGCCGGGTAGAGGTCGAGGAAGGTGTCCGCGAGCCCCAGCGGGCCGAACTCTGCGCGGGCGTACGCCTGGAACGCGTCGAGGGTCAGTTTCAGGCCGGGCGAGGCGCCGTTGGCGTCCCGGCAGACGCCGGTCAGGACGGGCACGTCGGTCTCGGCGCGGGCCTTCAGGACGGCGGTGTAGGTGTCGGGCAGGACGTGTCCGTCGAGGACGTGACCGAAGTCGGTGGCGGTGTCGGCGACGGCGCCGGCGCCGGCGACGATGTCGTCGGCGTCCAGCGCGCGCAGGCCCGCGAGATCGGCGGCGCCCAGCCGGGCCGCGAAGTCGGTGCCGTCGGCCTCGGCGGCGGCGAGGGTCCGGTAGCGGCCGGCGTCCCGGGCGAGCGCCGGGTCCTTCGTGTACCGGACGCCCGAGGAGAGCAGGGCGCGGTGGTAGAGGCCCCTGGCCTGCCGGGACGCGAGCAGGATGTGCACGATGGACGCGCCCTGGGCCCAGCCCGCCAGGGTGACCCGGTCCGGGTCGCCGCCGAACCCGCCGATGTTCCGCTGGACCCACTCCAGCGCCGCGACGACGTCCAGGATCCCCCAGTTGCCGGAGCCGCCGTACGCGGACTCGGCGGTCAGCTCGGGGTGGGCGAGACCGCCGAGCGGGCCGACGCGGTGGTCGAGGGTGACGACGACCACGCCCTTCGACGCGAGCAGCGATCCGTTGTAGATCTCCTGGCCCGACCACAGGGCCTGTTCGCCGCCGTACAGCCAGACCAGGACGGGGCCGCCGCTTCCCGAACCGGTCGCCGCCGTCCAGATGTTGAGGTTCAGGCAGTCCTCGCCGAGTGCGGGCACCTGGTCGGCGGGGATGCCCGAGACCGGCTGCGGGCAGGCGGGGCCCCAGGAGTCGGCGGCGCGGACCCCGTCCCAGGAGGGGGCCGGCTGCGGCGGGCGCCAGCGGTTGGCGCCGGCGGTGGTGGCGGCGTACGGGATGCCCTGGTAGACGGTGACGCCGCGCAGGCCGCCCTGGACTCCGGTGACCTGGCCGGACTCCGTGGAGATCACGGTGGCGGCGGTCCTCGCCTCGGCCGGTGCGGCCTGTGCGCCGAGCAGCCCGGCCGCGGTGGCGGCGCCGAGGAAGCCGCGCCGGCTCAACGGGACGGAGGTCAGGTCTGTGTCGCTCACGGGGTTCCCTTTCGGGCTGCGGGGGGGGACGAACCGACGAGCAGCCTGGCCTCGGGCGCGGCCCGCGGCAACCGCATCCGGTGGACTCACAGCAGGTCAACAGCGTCCGACAGGAGCCCAGTTGGATGAGCTGTTCAATTGTCTTTAGGTCAAAGTTAAGTCGTAAGGGTGGTCGTCGGCGGGAGCTGACTGCGAGACTCCGCTGCGCCTTTCACCGACAGGGAGTCCCCCATGACCGCACTGCAACCCCCCACCCGCAGACGGCCGCTCCGCAAGGCCCTCGCCGCCGCCCTCGGCGCGCTCGCGCTGGTCGTCGCCGTGCCCGCCACCGCGCACGCCGACGTCCTGACGCTGCTGCCGCAGAACGCCGACGGTTTGGAGCAGACGTTCTCCCCGGCCTACGACTACGACGGCGACGGCTGCTACGCCACCGCGGCCATCGGCGCCGACGGCACCCTGAACCCCGGGCTGAAGCTCGGCGGCGACGTCAACGGCCACTGCCACGACTACGCGCAGCTCGCCAACGCCAACACCTACTCGCGCGAGAAGTGCAACAACGGCTGGTGCGCGGTGATGTACGCCAGCTACTTCGAGAAGGACCAGGCGACGTACGGGCCGCTGGCCATCGGGCACCGGCACGACTGGGAACACGTCATCGTGTGGATCCAGAACAACCAGGTGCAGTACGTCTCGGTGTCCCAGCACAGCAGCTACCAGGTGGCGGCTGCCTCGGCGATCCGGTTCGACGGCACCCACCCGAAGATCGTGTACCACAAGGACGGACTGTCCACCCACGACTTCCGGTTCGCCAACTCCAACGACGACCCGCCGGAGAACGTGACCGGCGGCTGGTTCTTCCCGCGCCTGGTGGGCTGGGACGGCTACCCGGCGGGCTACCGCGACAAGTTGATGAACGCGGACTTCGGCGACGCCACCATCAAGATCAAGGACGGCTCGTTCAACGCCAACCTGGGGTACTCCATGCCGTCCGGGATCTCGTTCGACCCGAACGCCTGAGCCGGCCGCTCCCCGTGGACGACCGTGCCGGGGCCGGGAAGGTGAGCCCGGCCCCGGCACGGAACCCGTGCTACGGCTTGCGGGCGACCGCTCCGTACATCGCGATGTCCTCGTCGCGGATGCCCTGTTCGCCGGTGCCGTCCGGGTGCCACTTGTGCACCTGGACGATGCCCGGCTCGACCAGCTCCAGGCCCTCGAAGAACTCGTCGGCCTCGTCGATGGTGCGCAGTCGCATCGGCATGTTGCGGGCCGCGTACTCGCGGGCGACCCGGCCCACCTCGTCGGGCGCGAACTCGGCGGTGCCGATGGACATCGCCAGGTAGCTGCCGGACGGCAGCGGTTCGAGCAGCCGCCGCACGACGCCCACCGCGTCGTCCGCGTCGAGCATGAAGTGGACGATGGCGATCACCGTGAGGGCGACCGGCTTGTCCAGGTCGAGGGTCTCGCGCAGCTCGGGGGCCTCGAAGAGGTCCGTCAGGTCGCGGAAGTCGGCCTCGATGTACGCCGTCCGGCCCTCGGGCGTGCTGGAGAGCAGGCCCTGGGACAGGGTGAGGACGATGGGGTCGTTGTCCACGTAGACGACCCGGGAGTCCGGGGAGACCGCCTGGGCTATCTCGTGGAGGTTGGGGGAGGTGGGGATGCCGGTCCCGACGTCCAGGAACTGGCGCATCCCCGCCTCCTCGGCGAGCCAGCGCACGGCGCGGTTCATCCAGTCGCGGTTGGCACGCATGTGGATCGGGAGCGCGGGCCACTCCCGGGACATCGCGTCGCCCGCCTCCTGGTCGGCGGGGTAGTAGTCCTTGCCGCCCAGGATGTAGTCGTAGATCCGTGCGGAGTGCGCGTTCTCGGTGTCGATGCGGTCGGCCGGCCATCCGTTGTCGGGCAACGCCGTGTCTCCCATTCAGGTGAGGGATGCGGGGGTGTTCGGGGGGCTGCGCGGTGGTGCGTCGGAGGTGGGGGGTTGGTTGAACGATCAGCTATAGCAAGGAAGTTCCGGGAAATCCGATCACATCAGGAAGTCGGCGTCACCCGCCTTCACACCGGACAGGAAACTCGTCATCTCACGGGGTGTGAAGACCAGCGCCGGTCCGTCGGGGTCGGTCGACTGGCGTACCGCGACCCGGCCGTCGGCGAGCTTCTTCACTTCGACGCAGGCGCCGCCGGCGTCGTCGCTCCACGGCTTGGACCAGCCGCGCGCGCCGAGTTGCCGGGACGGGATGCCGTTGCGTATGGGGTGGTGCACGTCAGAGCTCCTTGCGAATCGCACCGAGGATCGCCTCGGTCTTTCTGGCGGGCGCCGCCTGGGCGCCCAACCGGTCCAGGGCCTCGCGATAGACCACGACGTCGTCGCTCTTGTCCAGGTAGACAGCGCCCACCAGGCCGTTGAGATAGACGATGTCGGGCAGCTCGGGGGCCTTGAACCGGAAGAGGTGGTACGCACCGGCGCGCATGGCGGGGTGCGGGCCGTTGGCGAACGGCATGATCTGCAAGGTGACGTTGGGGAGCCGGTTGATCTCGATGAGATGGTCGATCTGGGCCCGCATGACCTCGGCACCGCCGACCGGCCAGCGCAGCACCGTCTCGTCCATCACGACCCACAGCCGCGGCGGGGCCGGCCGGGTGATCAGCTCCTGGCGGCGCATGCGCAGCGCCACCATGCGCTCGGTCGCCTCGCCCGGCGCGTGCGGGTTGCCGGCGCCGAGCAGGGCGGCGGCGTACGCGCGGGTCTGCAACAGGCCGTGCACGAACTCGTTCTCGTAGGCGCGGATCTGCAACGCGGCCTGTTCCAGGCTCAGATACGCGGCGAACCAGTCGGGCATCACGTCACGGTAGGTGTGCCACCAGCCGCGCTTGTTGGCCTCACGCACCGACTGCAGAAAGGTGTCGACCTCCTGGCGGTCCGTCACGCCGTAGACCTGCAACAGTTTCTCGGCGTCGGCCAGCCGGAGCCGGGCCACCTTGGCGGCCTCCATCCGGCGGATCGTGGAGTGGCTGACCCCGATCGCGGCGGCTGCCTGCTCGTAGGTCAGGCCGGCCCGGGTCCGCATCTCCTCCAGCTGCCGGCCGAGGATCATGCGCAGGACGGACGGGGCTCCGCCCCAGTCGGTCTCCGAGGTCACGCCCTACCCCCTCCACCAGGTTTCAGGGTCACCGTCTCACGTACTCGTGATCGTTCACGGACTCGTTCGATCACTTCCTGCCGGGAGCAGCATGCACTTCGCTTCTTGCAATTTTCAACTTGCTGGTTGCGAGGCGATGTTGGCAGATGCCAAAGTGGAGTCACTGCTCCGGCCGACCAAGGAGCAGGCGAAGCAGTCCAGTTGGGGGAAACTGAGCTGCGGCCCGGCGCCGCCCAGGCACGGGTCGTCGTCTGCCCCCGAGCGGCCCGGGACGGATTGCGACCGATCAGCCCCCACGCTGCGAAGCCGGACGAAAGGCGCACGGCGATGGCCCCGCCCTCTCTCCCCCAGCCGCTCGACCGACTGCCCGAGGACCGCATACCCGGTCTGCCCCGGCCGGCCCTGACGGCCGCCGCCGAAGGCCCGTACCGCCCGTCGGACGCGACGGGCGTCCCCAGACCACCCGGAGGCGAACGCCTCGGTCGACTCCCTGGGCCGCAAGGCCTCGACCGGTTCGCCTCCGGGGACCGCTCCGCCCTGCACAGCCGGGTCTTCGACCTGGCGCCGACGCCCCGCGCGGTGGGCAACGCCCGCCGGAGCGTGGGCGAGCTGCTCGACTCGTGGGGCGTCGGCGAGGAGGCCCGCGACAACGCGGTCCTGGTGACCTCGGAACTGGTCACCAACGCGATCGTGCACTCGGCCGGCCGACGGATCGTCTGCCGGGTGCACGCGGGCGCCGACCGGATCCGCATCGAGGTCGAGGACCAGAACAACGGGAGCATCGCGCTCCCGGCACCCCGGCGGGCCAGACCGGACGAGCAGAACGGGCGCGGCCTGTTCCTCGTCGACGCCCTCAGTCTCGACTGGGGCGTCACGGCAGCGCCGGAGGGACGGCCCTCCGCCCGCGTCGTCTGGGCCGAGCTGTCGACGGCACCGGACGCACCGCTCCACACCCCCAGCACCTCAGGAGGCCCCCCGCCCCATGGACCGTCCCCCCACTCCTGACCCCGCCGCCGACCCGTCCTGGACCAGCACCCGCCCCAAACCCGGCCCGGACCAACCCCACACCGCTCCGGCGGGCTGATCCGCCCGCACCCCACCGCGGCCGGGACCCGCTCGTTCCGGCCGCGCCGCGTGACCGATCCGCCGCACGACCGATGCACGGAGTCATCGATCCGCCGTGTCGTCGATCCGCCGCTCGCCGATCGTCCCGGCACCGGCCACGGGTTGCCGTTCACTCCGCCGCGTGGGCCAGCAACGCGGTGGCCGCCGCCCGCAGTTGTATCGCCGCGGTCACGCAGGCCGTCGCCTGCCGCTCCAGATCGGCGCCGCCCCACTCCGGCGCCCCGGCACGGTCGCCCAGCCGCTCGGCGGCCCCGCGCAGCCGCTCGGCGTAGCCGTCCATCCGGTCCGCGTCGGCCCTCAGACCGTCCACGTACGCGAGGAGCTCGGGGGCGGCGGTGACGGGACGGGATTCGGTCGCCATGGGGCTCACCTGCACTCGGAGGGATGCCTAGCGCGGCAGCACCGCGCCGGCGCTTCTGTGGGCCACGAACCGCGGGCTGGTCAGGACGAACCCCGGCCGTACGGCATCGAGTTCGAGGATCTGGAGGTGCCTCGCGAGCGTCCCGTGGGCGCCGTCAAGGCGCAGCCGCAGCCGGGGCCGGGCATGGACGCGCGGTCTGCCGTGGGCGCGGACCAGGGTGCGGACGGTGCTCTCGCCGCGGCGCCCGTAGAGCACCCAGTCCGCCTCGGGGCAGCGGGCACCCGGACCTGGGCGGCCCTCCACCGAGACACCCAACTCGGGTGCGTGCACGCGCAGTTCCCGCCCCTGTAGCTCGACGTCGGCGGAGCCGCGTACGGCCGGCTGGGCCCACAGCTCCTCGGCCACCGCCCGCGCCTCCTCCGTGCCGACGGCGAGCGCGACCACGTACCGTCCGGTGCGCCGCAGGTCGGCCCGGCGCAGCAGGTCCGCGGCGAGATCGTAGGCGTGCGGTCGCCACAGGTCGTCGACCAGCACCGACAGGCCGAGTTCGGTGTAGGGGCCGATGGTGGTGCAGCGGTGCTCGTAGAGGGAGAGCACGGCGAGGGCGCGGCGGCCGAGCCGGGTGGGGACCATCCAGGCGACGTCGGGCAGCAGGCTGCGGGCCACGTCGGTGTCGACCGGGAAGCACAGGTGCGCGGCGGAGGAGTCGTAGTAGCGCACCGGCACGTCGACCGGGCCCGCCGAGGTGGCGAGGCCGGTGGTGGGGACGGCCAGGAACGGGTAGCCCTCGGGCGGACGGCCGCGGTCCCTGAGCCGGTAGACACGGGTGCGTTCGACCGGACCCCGGTAGGCGGCGAGGGCCCGGTCGACGTCGGCCCGGGCCTGCGGGATCACCGTCTCCAGGTGGTCGATGTACACGCGGAGCAGGTGGCAGCGCGGGAACTCTCGGGTGGGGCCGGTGTAGTCGACCCGGTACCGGTTGGGGTGCGGGGCGCCGGGACCGTCCGGGAGCGGGACGATGTCGTACCGGTTGGTGATGCCGGCCACCCAGGTGCGCGGGTCGGCGGGCCTGCGGTCGTCGGCCTGCGCGCCCACGGCGACCACGTGGGTGACCCGGTAGGCGCGGCAGAACTCGTCGTCCTGCGCGAGGTTCAGCAGCGCGATCCCGCCCTCGCCGTGCCCGACCAGCGCGAGGTCGGCGCCGCGCGGGATGCCGTGGTCCCGGATCGCCAGCAGGATCGAGCGGGCGTACGGCGAGTCGGTCAGGAACAGGTTGCGCCAGGCGCCGGCGAAGTCCTGCGGGGAGTCCTCGCGGGGGCGGCCCGGAGCCGTGCCGGGCGCCTGGACGACGTACCGGAGCACGCCGTCGGGGCCGCGTACCTCCTGGACGAGGACGCGGGTGTCGCCGGCCAGCGCGTCAATGTTGCGCAGGAAGCCGAGGAAGGAGCCCTCGGTGGCGAGGGACACCGCCTCCCGGGCGGAGAGTTCGACGGCCTGCGCGGCGCCCGCGCCCTGGTCCGCGACGGCGAGGTGGGAGGCGTCGAGGCCCCGGACCGACCCCGCGGTCAGTGCCCGGCCGGCGGCCAGCGCCCAGGCAGTGTCGTCGCTGAGCGGGTCCTCGTCCAACAGGCCCCGGACGGCGAGGAGTTCCGCCAGGATCGGGGCGAGAGCCGACAGCGGGCGCTGCGCGTCCTCGTCCTTGAACAGGGCGCGCAGCGCGCGGACGGCCGCCTCCGGGTCGTGGTCGGCGGTGACCGCGTCCGTCAGCCGGCGCATGCCCGGGTCGCGCCCGAACTCCGGGTGGTCGAGGAGCACGGCGGCGATCCTCAGCCGCAGCGAGGTGACCGCCACCAGCGCGGCCAGGCTCTGCCGGCCCAGCGCCTCCCCGGCCGCGCCGAGCAGATGGCCGACGCCGTCCGGTGCGACGATCGCCGAGCCGCCGAGACCCTGCCGGTTGGTGAGCGTCCGCAGCAGCGCCCAGCGGGCGGCCAGGCCGGTGCGCGGGCGGCGGCGCGCGGAACCCGTCAGCGCCGGGGCGAACAGGACGGAGCTGGTCCGTGCGGAGACCTCGCGGATGCCCTCGGCGACGGCCACCACGTCACGGGCGCACTCCCGCAGCATCTCCGCCGCGGGCGGCCCGCAGGCACGCCGCTGCGCTGCCATCCGACGCTCCCTCGGATCGACGACACGGCCTGCTCCCATCGTGTGCCCTGGCTCCGGCGCCCGCACCTTCGTCCGTCCGGGTGACCTGCGCCCGGAGACCGCTCAGGCGTCGGCGGTGAGACCGGCGGCGAGTGTCGCGCCCAGTTCCCAGCACGCCTCGATGTCGGCCTTGCCGGGCTCGCCGGTCACCGTGACCGGTTCGGCCGCCCGGCGCCAGCCGAGGCCGGTGGTGAGGGAGTCGAGGGCGCGCAGGGCGCCGGTGACGTCGTTGCCGCCGTGCACGTAGGCGCCGAAGGGCCGGCCGCGCGTCTCGTCCAGGCACGGGTAGTAGACCTGGTCGAAGAAATGTTTGAGCGCGCCGGAGACGTAACCGAGGTTGGCCGGGGTGCCGAGGAGGTATCCGTCGGCCGCGAGCACGTCGGCGGCGGTGGCGGACAGCGCCGCCCGGCGCACGACCCGGACGCCCTCGATCTCCGGGGCGGTCGCCCCGGAGACCACGGCCTCGAACATGGCCTGGCAGTGCGGTGACGGGGTGTGGTGGACGATCAGCAAGGTGGGCACACCGGCACCCTGCCCTGCGGTGCCCGCCGACGGCAAACGGCGACGGGCGGCGCCCGGGGCTGTAGGGGCGGGGCCCCACGGTCACGGCCGTGCGGGCAAGGAAGCACGGTCAGGGCTGTACGGGCAAGGCCGTACGGGCAAGGCAGCACAGTCACGGCTGGACGGTCACGGCTGGACGGGCAGGCTCCAGCAGTTGGAGCCGGCCGGCAGGCCGGAGAGGCGGGCGGTGAGCCAGGCGACGGCGTCGCCCTGGTCGGTGAGCAGGGGTTCCAGGTGGTTCAGCAGGGCGCGGCCCGCGTCCGGCAGGAGCACCGGCACGTAGGTGACGTCCGCGCCCTCGGCACACCAGTCGACGGCGAGCTGCCGGGCCTGCGCGTGCGGGACGAGGTCGTCGCTGACGCCGGTGGCCAGCCGGACCGGGCTCGCCGGCGCGGTCCTGCCGATGCGCTGTCCGTCCAGGAAGGCCTGGAGCGCGGGCTCCTCGGCGACGACCTCGGAGAGGGAGCTGCCGTCGTTCGTCCAGGCGGTGCTGTGCTGGGAACCGTAGGCGAGGAGCGCGTCGCCGACGCACATCGTCGACAGGTCGGCGAGGGCGGCGCGGCCGGCCGCGCCGAGGTGGGCGTCGACGATCGGTGCCAGCGCCGGGTCGGCCTGGACGAAGCCGTTGACCGCCCAGCCGAGGGCGCCGGCCAGGTCGCTGCCGTCGATGGCCGCGGTGACGGCGGTCAGGTCGGCGGGCGGCGCCCCGGCGTAGCTGCCGGCGAGGGTGATGTCCGGGGCGTAGGCGGGCTGGAGCTCGGCGGCAGCGGCGGTGGCGCCGCCGCCCTGGCTGTAGCCGAACAGGCCGACCCGCGAGGCCGCGGTGACCGAGGTGCCGGGGAGGTTGCGGGCGGCGCGTACGGCGTCCAGGACGGCGTGGGCGCCGTCGAGCCGGTTGACGTAGGTGTGCAGCCGGTCCGTGGCGCCGAGTCCCACGTAGTCGGTGACGACGACCGCGACGCCCTCGGTGAGCAGCCGGTAGATCGACAGGTCCTCGTAACCCACCGACACCGTCCGGCCGTTGAGGAGCAGCGGGTACTGCAGGCCCATGGAGGCGGCGCACTGGTCGCCCTGCCCCATGGTGCCGGGGGCCAGCGCGACCAGCGGGCGGGCGCCGGGGCCGAGCCAGGGGGCGGTGGGCTCCAGGTAGGCGCCGGTGACGGCGACGGGGTCGCCCGCCGAGTCGGTGGACTTGTACATCAGCCGGGTCGCGGTGGCGGGCAGCGGGCCGGACAGGCTCGGCAGGCTCAGGGCCAGCGGGAGGGGCTGGGTGCGGACGAGGGCGCCGTCGGCCGTGGGCAGGGAGGCCGGCGGGTCGTAGAAGGCGGGGATGGTGACGCCCCGCGAGACCTCCGCCTGGGAGGCCGTGGCCTGCAGGGTCTGCAGGCAGAGACAGGCGGCAGCGGCGACGGCGGCGGCCAGCAGGCGAACGCGTACGGGCATGGGGAGGGACCTCCTGGACGTGCGTGGACGTGGGAGGTGGTGCGTGGGGACCCGGGCGATGCCGGGTGACGGCGGTCCCGGTGCGGCAGCCGGGACACATGGCGGCTCCCCTCGACGGTAACGAGCGGGGGTTACCGGCGGTACCGCCGAGTAGGTTACGGTTCAGTAATGTGACGCGCCGTCAACCGGGATCATCCGCCCCGCATGCGTACACGCCCGCACCGCTCCCCTACCCGCCCGCACCGCTCGCGTACGACGGTGTCGGCGCCCTCGGTTAGAGTGACCGCCCTGCGTCGTACCAAGGGGAGGTAAAGGGTGGGGACTCACGGGGGCAGAGTGGCGCTGACCGGGCTGTTCGTGGCGCTGCTTGCGGGATGCGGCGCCACGCCGCGCGCCGTCGAGGTGACCGAGTCGGGTCACGCGTCCGGTGCGGCGGCGCAGCGCGGGGGCTCGATCGGCGCCGCCGGTTCGGCCTGCGAGCTGCCGGTGGTGTTCGACATCGCCAGGGGCTGGAAGGCAGAGGCCGTCGACGACCTCGCCGCCGTCGCCTCGGCCGGCACCGACAACGACATCACCGAGGAGGTCGTAGACGGCCTGCTGCGCCAGGGCCCGGTGACCATGGTCTGCGAGGTCGACGCCAAACCGGCCGGGAACATCGGCTTCTTGAGGGCGTGGACCGGCCGGCCCGGCAGCGGCGACGCGCGCGCCGTGCTCCGGGCGTTCGTGGCCGCCGAGCGCAACACGAGCGGGGCGACGTACCGGACCTTCACCGCGGGCGGTCTCTCCGGGATCCGGGTCGACTACCTGTACAACAGCAAGCTGCTGGAGGAGACCAAGAAGGAGTCCGCGCTCGCCGTGGTCACCTCGAAGGGCCCCGTCGTCCTGCACCTGGGCGGGCTCGACAGCGCGGAGCACGACGAGATGCTCCCCGCGTTCGAGCTCGCCCAGGACACACTGCGCAGCAGGTGAGAGGGCCTGTCAGATCCGGTTCCGCTTGGTGCGCCAGAGCAACGCGGCCCCGGCTGCCAGCAGCAGGCCGCCGAAGACCGCGGGCCACAGGTGGGCGCCGGTCTCGGCGAGACCGCCCTGGACGGCCTGGGGCTCGGTCTGGGGCTCCGTCCCGGAACCGGTGCCCGGGGTCTGCTGACCGGCCGGGGCGGCGACCGCGGTGCCGGTCGGCGCGGCGGTGTCGCCGGCGGCGGGCGCCTCGGTGTCGGGCCGCTGGGTCGGCTCGCTGATCACACCGCCGCCGGACGACTTCGTGGTCGACGTCTTCTTCGGCGACGGAGTCGCGTAGACCCTCGGCAGCTCACTGCCGCCGGAGCCGGAGCCGGAGCCGGGTGCGGTGGCGGTCTCGGTGGCCGGGGTGCCGGCCGGCGGCTCGGACGAGGGCTGGTCGGCCGGGGGCTGCTCGGACGGCGGCTGCTGGGTCGCCGGCTCGGACGGCTCGGCACTCTGCGACTCGGCCGGCGGCTCGACCGGGCTCGCGGTGTCGCTCGGCCCGGACGGCTCCGCGCTCTGGGACGGCGGCTGCTCGTCGGCGCCCGCCCCGCAGGTCCGGCCGGAGTTGATGCAGTCGACCATCTTCCGCATCAGGCTCTCGTCGAAGACGTTGATGAAGTCCCCGTGGTCGGTGACCGGCTTGTGCAGCTGCTCGGGGAACGAGTCCACCGCGAACAGCGGGACCGTACGGCCGCCGTCCTGGAGGCTCGGCGCGTCCACGGCGTAGACGATGCGCTGCACCAGCTGCGGGATGGCCTGGAAGCCCGCCGGGCAGCTGCCGTCGGGGCCCTCGAACGCCACGTGGGTACGGTGGTTGGCGCTGTCGATGTTCCGGCCGTCCCAGCAGCTCTGGAACTTGAACGTGCGCACGACGTCGCTGCCGGAGGGGCAGAGCGGGTACTTGTCCTTGAGTTGCCGGTTCTCGTAACCGGTGCAGCTCCAGGAGGCGTTGGCGTTGGCCGGGCCGTTGACGAACGCCTTGGCGTCGCCGGTGATGATGCGCAGCAGCCGCGGCATCGCGGTGACCTTGGAGGTGGGGTTGCCCTCGAAGGTCAGCGTGACCTCCTTCGCCGTGACGATCTGCCCGGCGTTGCCCTCGGTGCCGCCGCCCGGCTTGTCGGCGTCCCGCTCCTGCTTGCCGTTCTGCAGCCGCAGCACGGGCCAGTAGTACGTGGACTTGTCGCCCTGGTCCGCGCAGCTGGTGTCGGCGTTCGCGAGGTCCTGGTCGCTGGCGAAGGCGTTGTTGGACTGGTTGCCGATGTAGTCGTGGAAGTGGTGGGCGCCGTTGGAGACGCCGGGCGCGACGATCACGTTGTCCGAGTTGAACAGGCCGTTGGCGTTGACGCCGCAGCTGGAGGAGAAGGTGCCCGTGGAACCGCCGGACTGCTCGGCCGGGGTCGTGACGTCGGGCTGGACGGAGGTGATGTCCGCGTAGTCGGCGGCGACCGGTCCGTTGCCGCCCTGGCCGCCGGCGCCGGTGCCGGTCCCCTGGCTCGGCGCGGCGCTGCCCTGGCCGCCCTGGCTCGGGGTGGCGCCGTCCTGGGGTGCCGCCGACTGCCCGCCGCTCTGGTCGGAGGAGCGCAGGGTGCAGGCGGCGAGGTCGTCGAGGCCCTGCGGGCGGTCGCCCTCGCGGCCGATGGCGTCGGCGATGCGCTGGATCGACTCGGACCGCTTCTCCTTGAGCGGGTCGATGATCGACTGGCCGGCGAAGGCGGGGTCCTGCTCGATCTCGGCGGCGGACTGCGTGAGTTGCTGGTAGGCGGCGGCGATCTGCTGGTCCAGCTGGGCGAGTTCACGGTCGACGTCGGCCCGGGCGCCGTCGGGCACCGCCGTCAGCCGGCTGCCGACGTCGGGACAGTAGATCGTGGGCGCGGACAGCACCTGGCCGGTGGCGACCTGGTCCTGGCCGCCGCCGTTCTCGGTGGCCGAGGCATAGACGTTCACCGCGACGAGTCCTCCGCCGCCGAGCATCAGGGCGACCGCTGCGAAGGTCGCGCGTTGTGCGCCGGTCGGGCGTCTGCGCCTGTTGCTTCTCAAGGTCGTTCCCCTGCGTGTCGTGGGCGGCCGGGCATGGAGATCCCCGGCCTAATACGGCAGCCGGCGCCACCGTGTTCAACGGACCCAGAAATTCACGGTGACCTCACAGGAAGCGGATGCCCCGGAAGGGGCGGAACGCGACCGACGGCAACCCCCCGGTGACCCTGCGAATGCACTGGATGCGCGCGAAATGCCGTGCCGTACGGTCGAGTTCCGAACGCTACGACGAACATCACAAATACGTATCGGACATTAGCCACTTCAACCTTCACACGAGTGACACAAGTTGGCTAAGTTGACGGGCAAGCCGTTCGGCTCCCCCCGGCGAATCCCGTCGGGCCGCGCGGCCTCCGCCGAGTCCGGTGCCCCTCAGGGGCGGATCCGGAGCCGGGGACCCAACCGATCACTGGGGTGAATCGGCCGACCGTCCACGAGGACAACGGCCGTAGGGCATGCCTTCCGGATTCGACCGCCCGAACCCGACAGCTAACCCGGTAGGCGGAGTACGGAAGGAGCACGACCCCTCAATGGCGCCCGAAAGCCGTGACGAGGTTCGACAGCGGATCGACAGCCTCTACGACCAGGCCGAGAACGCCACCGGGAACTACAACGCCACCCGTGCGATGAGCGGAGGCTCGCGCTCACGCGGTGTCCCGCTGTTCAAACGGCCCCGTCGCGACGACCCGGGCCTCGACAACATCGCCCGGGAGTGGTTCGAGGGGGCGCGCTCCAGGCTGGGGCCGAGCGTTCCGGCCGCGCTGCCCACCGACCGGCAGCCGGGCCGGCCCGGCCCGCGCCGGCCCGTCAGCGCCATGGCCGCCGACCTGCTCGGCCAGCTCGAGGACTCCGGTCCGGCCCGGCTGGAGCTGACCGCGGGGCCGTCCGCGCAGAGCGAGATCGAGGTCGTCCGCGAGCTGCCGTCGCGCCCGAAGCTGGAACTGACGGCGGGGCCCGCCGGGGCGCTGCCCGCGGGGCCTTCGGGTGCGCCGAGGGCGCTGCCCGCCGCCGGGCCGCAGCGGCCCACGCCGGGTGCCTCGAAGACCAGGAACCAGCTCAAGCTCGCCAAGGCGCGCGAGGTGCTGTCCCAGCGCACCGGACAGCGCGCGATCGCCGCCCTCGACCCGGCGCCGGTCCCGGTCCCGGTCGCCCAGGCCGCTCCGCCGGCGCCCAGCCCCTGGCCCACGCCCGAGAGGCAGGCCCCGGCGCAGCCGTGGCAGACTCCTCCCGTCGGCATACCGAACCAGCGCACCGGCAGCGGCTCCTTCCGCGGCGACTCCCGTCCGGCCACCCGCGCGCTCCCCGCGGTGACCGAGACCGGCGGCATCCCGATCGTCTCCCCGTCGGACACCGGCACCTTCCGCATCATGACCCCGGGGGGTGCCGACAGCGCCCCGACCCGCGCCGCGGCCGACTCCACCGGCTTCCGCGTCATGACCCCCGGAGCCGCCGACAGCGCCCCCACCCCGGCCGCGGCCGACTCCAGCGGCTTCCGCGTCATGACCCCGGGCGGCCCGGGCGGCGGGAACTACCAGACCGGGCCCGCCAGGGACGCGGGTGCCGCCCAGGCTCCGGCTCCGTCCCCGGGGGACTCCGGCTCCTTCCGCATCATGACGCCGGGCGCCACGGGCTCGTTCCCGATGCCGACCCCGGCCGACGCGGGCACCTTCCCGGCCGCGGACCCCATGGGCACGAACGCCTTCCCGACGGCGGATCCCATGGGCACGAACGCCTTCCCGACGGCGGATCCCATGGCGAGCACCAGCGTCATGCCGACCGCGGACCCGATGGCGAGCACGAGCGTCTTCCCGACCGTGGCTCCCACGAACACGGGCGCTTTCCCGACCGCCGCCCCCATGAACGGCGGCGGCGTCTTCCCGGCCGCTCCCCCGGCCGCTCCCGCCCAGGCCCCCGGCCCGATGGACCTCGGCGGCTTCCGGGTCATGTCGCCGAACGCGCCCGCCGCCTACGCCGACATCCCCCAGGCCGCCGCCGACACCGCCTACGCCAACGGTGCCTACCCCGCGGCGGCCCCCGTCGCCCCCGCGGCCCCGATGGCCCCGATGGCCCCCATGCCGCCTGCCGCGCCCTTCGCCGCGGCACCCGCCGCCGACATGTACGGCACCTACGCGGCAGGTATGCAGCCCGCCGACGGCGCCTACGCCTACGCCGCCACCACGGCCATGCCGACGGCGATGGCAGCGCCCGTCGCCGCGACACCCGCACCGATGACCATGTCCATGCCGATGGCAGCCCCGATGCCGTCCCCCATGGCAGCGCCTGCGGCGGCACCGATGGCGGCCCCGATGACCGTGTCGCCCGAGGCGATGATGGCCGCCGCGCCCGCCATGGCGATGCCCACGGCCGCCCCCGCCCCGGCCGCACCGGTCTACACCGCCCCGCTCCCCACCACGCCCCTGCCGACCGCACCCGCGCAGGTCGCCGCGCCCGTGCCCGCCCCGGCCGCCCCGGCGCCCGGCGTCTACGCCGACCCCGCCGCCTTCGTCCAGCCGGGCGCCGGGGCCGAGCCGGGCAAGGCCATGAAGGCGCTGGCGTTCGCGCGGGAGCAGATCGGCCGGCCGTGTGTCTGGGGAGCGACCGGGCCGGGGGCGTACGACGCCAGCAGCCTGACCCAGGCCGCCTGGCGCGCCGCAGGCGTGTCGCTGCCGCGTACCGCGGCGGAGCAGACGCTGGCCGGCACCCCGATCACGCTGGCCGCCGTCGAACCCGGTGACCTGGTCTTCTTCTTCGACGACGACAGTCACGTGGGGATCTACGCGGGTGGCGGCGCGATGGTGCACGCCCCGAGCCCCGGGGCGCTCATCCGCGAGGAGTCGATCTACACCGCCGGGGAGTCGGCGATCCACCGGGTGATCCGCCCGGCCTGACCCCTGGCTCCCTGGCCCCGGCCTCCCTGCACCCGGCGGTCGGGATCAGACCCTCCGCCGCCGGGTGCGCCAGCTCTCGTGGTGGTCCAGGAGGGTCTCCTCGACGGGCCGGTAGGCGAGGCCCAGTTCGCGGACGCTGCGGCCGTTGTCGACGCGGAAGCGGATGCCGAGATGCTTGCGTATGTAGTCCTGGGTCAGGCCGAAGAGCGGGCCCAGGACCCGTACCGGCGCGTGCGGGAGCGCGGTGCGCGGCAGGCGCGGGTCCCAGGGGTGGCGGGTGCGGATGATCCGGGCCATCTCGTGGAAGGACGTCATCGTCTCGTTGGCCACGATGTAACGGCCGCGGGCCGCCGGGTTCTCCGCCGCCGCGATGTGCGCGTCGGCCACGTCGCGGACGTCCGCCGTGGTGAAGCTGAAGTCCGGGGCGCCGTAGCAGAAGTAGCCCTTGAACAGCTCGTCGAGCAGGAAGAGGCTGCCGGACTCGGAGGCGGGGGTGAGGGAGGGCCCCAGGATCAGGCCGGGGTTGATCGAGACCAGGCGCCAGCGGTCCTGGGCGGCCTCGGCGTCCCAGGCGGCGCGCTCGGCGACCGTCTTGGCGTAGTGGTAGGGGTTGTTCGCCACCGTGCTGGTGGTGTTGAAGTACTTCTCCGTCAGGACCTCGTCGGCCATCGCGCGGACGTCGGCGTAGTCGCCGAAGATCGCGCCCACGGTGGAGGTGAGGACCAGGGTCGTCACCTCCGGCGTGCGCTCCACCCCGCCGAGCACGTTGCGGGTGCCGAGCAGCGCCGGGTCGACCACGTCCCGTCGGCCGTCCTTGATCCGTTCCGGCATCAGGAACGGCGAGGCGACGTGGAAGACGGTCGCGCAGCCGGCGAACGCCTCGTCGAAGGAGCCGTCCCGGAGCAGGTCCGCCTCGAAGAGCGCGAGCCGGCCGGGAAAGGCCTCCTGGAGCTCCCACAGGGGCCGCGCCTTCGCCCCGTCGGAGGCGCGGCGGACGGTGGCACGGACCCGGTACCCGCGCTCCAGCAGCCGCCGCACCAGATGGCTCCCGACGAATCCGCTGCCGCCGGTCACCGCGACGGTCGTCTCCCCGCGTGCCTGCACGCCCTCACCCCTCGCCCTCCGGCCACCGCGCCTCGGTGCGCCGCAGAGGACAGGGTGGTGCATGGGCCGGGCGCCCGCCAAGCACCGGGAGGCGGCCAGGACACCCCGGCGGCCATAAGCCGCACCCGATACACCTCATAAGATCGGCTTATGAGGTCATAGAGCGGACCCGCGTACTAACTTAGGACTGCCTTAGTTTAGGCTTCCCGTTCGAGATCGACTGTCCTCACTCGAAGGGAACCTGATCATGCCGCGCCCCCTGCGGGTAGCCATCGTCGGAGCCGGCCCCGCCGGGATCTACGCCGCCGACGCCCTGCTCAAGTCCGCGGTGGCCGCCGAGCCCGGCGTGTCCATCGACCTCTTCGAGCGGATGCCCGCCCCGTTCGGCCTGATCCGGTACGGCGTCGCCCCCGACCACCCGCGCATCAAGGGCATCATCACGGCCCTGCACCAGGTCCTCGACAAGCCGCAGATCCGCCTCTTCGGCAACGTCGACTACCCGACCGACATCAGCCTCGACGACCTGCGCACCTTCTACGACGCGGTGATCTTCTCGACCGGCGCGACCGCCGACCGCGAGCTGCGGATACCCGGGATCGAGCTGGACGGCTCCTACGGCGCCGCCGACTTCGTCTCCTGGTACGACGGCCACCCGGACGTGCCGCGCACCTGGCCGCTGGAGGCCGAGAAGGTCGCGGTCCTGGGCGTCGGCAACGTGGCCCTGGACGTGGCCCGCATCCTCGCCAAGACCGCCGACGAGCTGCTGCCGACGGAGATCCCGCCGAACGTCCACGACGGCCTCAAGGCCAACAAGGCCCTCGAAGTGCACGTCTTCGGCCGCCGTGGCCCGGCGCAGGCGAAGTTCTCCCCGATGGAGCTGCGCGAGCTGGACCACTCCCCCAACATCGAGGTCATCGTCGACCCCGAGGACATCGACTACGACGACGGCTCGATCGAGACCCGGCGCGGCAACAAGCAGGCCGACATGGTCGCCAAGACCCTGGAGAACTGGGCGATCCGCGACGTCGGCGACCGCCCGCACAAGCTCTTCCTGCACTTCTTCGAGTCGCCGACCGAGATCCTCGGCGAGGACGGCAAGGTCACCGGCCTGCGCACCGAGCGCACCGCCCTGGACGGCACCGGAAACGTCAAGGGCACCGGCGAGTTCAAGGACTGGGAGCTCGGCGCGGTCTACCGCGCGGTCGGCTACCTCTCCGACAAGCTGCCCAAGCTGCCCTGGGACATCGAGTCGGGCACCGTCCCGGACGAGGGCGGCCGGGTCATCGAGGAGTCCGGCAGCCACCTGCAGTCGACGTACGTCACCGGCTGGATCCGGCGCGGCCCGGTCGGCCTCATCGGCCACACCAAGGGCGACGCCAACGAGACGGTGTCCAACCTGCTGGACGACTACGCGGGCGGCCGGCTGCACACCCCCGAGGCGCCCGCACCGGAGGCCGTGGACGCCTTCCTCGCCGAGCGCGAGGTCCGCTTCACCACCTGGGAGGGCTGGTACAGGCTGGACGCCGCCGAGAAGGCGCTGGGCGAGCCGCAGGGCCGCGAGCGCGTCAAGCTCGTCGAGCGCGAGGACATGCTCCGGGAGAGCGGCGCGTGAGGCGCTGAGGCGTGACCGACGAGAGGGGGGCCGACGCACTGCCGTCGGCCCCCCTCCCGTGCGTCCCGGCAGGGTGAAACGGGGCCCGCCCCGAAGCGGATGGGCGGGCGGGCCCCGTTCGCCGCACCATTCTCCGGGACCGGCCGGATCGGGGGCACGGGTGAACCGGTGTCGTCCGGCGCGCTCGGTGCGCGCCCCGGGTGCGGGGCGCACTCGCCGCGCGCGGGCGGCCCCCGCCCTAGGAGACACGCTCCCGGGCGGTGATACTGGAGGACGCACTCCTCTCCCACCAGCAGATTGGCCCATGTCGAACTCCACCGCCGACCGCGCCGTCCTTCCGCCGACCGTCTGGGCCGCCCGCGGCCGTCACACGGGTCCGGACTCCGAGGGGGTGATCCGCAGGATCCTGCGCCGCCGAAAGGACTCCGGTGCCCTCGACGACTTCGCGGAACCCCCCGTGCCCGAGGACTCCGCCCGGCAGGTCCTGGAGGCCCGCTGGCGCGTGGCCGACGGCACCGTGACGGTGCGCGCCCGGCTGACCCTCGTCGCCGACCTCCAGGGCCGGCAGGCGGGGCGGGAGTGGCAGCTGGTCGCCGAGGCCGACCGGCCCTGGGACGAGACCTGGCCGTCCCCGGCGGCGATGTTCTGGCCCGACGGCGAGGAGGCCGGTGACGGCGGCGAGGCCGCCTGGGACTACCTCCCGGCCGTGGCGGGGGTCAGGCTCCGCACGGTCAACCCGCTGCCCGCCGACGACAAGGACATGCGCCGGGTGCTGCGGGACGCCGCGAAGGACGCCTGGTGCGTCAACCTCGTGGTGCACGAGGCGATGACCCCCGACGCGCTGGGCCGGCTGCCGCTGGTCCGGCAGCTGCCGCCCGGCCTCGCGCACCGCGTCGTGGAGCACCGGGCCGCGCCCCAGCAGTTCCGTGCCGTCAACTGGGCGCTGCGCGACCTCGGGGTCGAGATCCCGCGCGGGGGTGCCGTGCTGCTGCCCCCGGACCCGGTGCCGTCGGACTACGACGCGCAGGAGTACGCGGTCCGCAGTGTCTTCCTGGACGGCTCGGAGCCCGCCGAGCTGATCGGCGTCGTGCGCCGGTTCGCCGCGCTGCCGAAACCCGCGCCGCAGGGCACCGAGGAGGCGCTGGCGGATCTGCGGGACAACTGGACCCTGATGACGCCGGCGGAGGAGCTGGCGCGTGAGCGGAAACGCGTCGCGCAGTACGCCGAGGCGCTGGAGGCCATGACCAGGTCCCGCGACCTGTACCGGGAGGCCGCCGAGCGGGCCGACGAGGCGCTCGCCGCCCTCCGCGACACTCCGGCCCCTGCCGCACCGGCACCGCAACCCGCCTCCCCCCTCCAGCAGTTGACCCGCGCCTTCAAGGGACTGCGGTCCCCGAAGGAGAACGCGGAACCGGCGGCCATGCCCGGGGACGAAACCGGGAAGACGGACCAGTGAGAGACCCCGGGCCGGATCGGGGCCGTACGACGGGACAGCCATGGACACCACCACGACCGTGATCGTGATCTGCGCGATCGTCGCCGCGGCCCTGCTGGCCGGCGCCGTCGCCGTACTCGTACGGCTGGTCCGCACCCGGCGCACCCTGCGCCGGGCCGGCCTGCCGACCGGCTCGCGCTGGGTGTTCTGGGGCGCCGTCCTGTACCTGGTGCTCCCCACGGACCTGCTGCCGGACCCGATCTACCTGGACGACATCGGCGTCCTGCTCCTGGCCCTCCGCTCGATGCGCGCGGCCCTGCCGACGGCGGAGGAGCCCGAACTCTGACCGACCCGGCATGATGGGGTCATGCGCGCCACGTTCACCGGTGTCCCCGGTCTGTCCGCCACGCCCGAGGTCGCCGTCGTCGTCGACGTGATGCGCGCGTTCACCGTGGCGGCCTGGGCGTTCCGCAAGGGCGCCGAGCGGATCGTGTTCGCCGAGACCCTGGACGAGGCACGGGAGTTGAAGGCCCGTCACCCCGGCTGGCTGGCCTTCCAGGACGGCCCGGTGGTACCCGGCTTCGACCTGGCCAACTCACCGGCCCAGCTGCGTGCGCTGGACGTCGCGGGCCGCACGGTCGTGCAGAAGACCACCGCCGGCACGACCGGGGCGCTCGCCGTCGCCGGAGCCCGGCTGCTGCTCTGCGCGAGCTTCGTGGTCGCCGGGGCCACCGCCGCCGTACTGCGCCGCGAGCGGCCCGGGGCGGTCACCTTCGTGGTCACCGGGGACGGCGGGCGGGCCGAGGAGGATCTGGCCTGCGCCGAGTACATCGCCGCGCTGGCGGCCGGCGACTCCGTCGCCCCGGGTCCGTTCGTGGAACGGGCCCGGCACTCCGGCGGGGCGGCACGGCTCGCCGAGGGCCTGCGGCTCGGCTGGGAGGGTGTGCACCCCGAGGACGTACCGATGTGCCTGGAGACGGACACCTTCCCGTTCGCCATGGCGGCCGGCCGGGAGGACGGTCACCTGGTGCTGCGGCCGGTCGCGGCGGGCTGAGACCGGCCGAGCCGGACCGCGGGGGTGCGGGTTCGGGTCCTCGTGACGCATTCTTGCTGTGTCACCCACCCGGTGGTGCGCGGACGAGGCAGGACCCGATGACTGGGAGCGGCGAGCACGTGGGCCGGGCGCGTGAGCGGCTGACCGCGCTGCTGGTCGAGGCGTCGACCGGCGCCCTGGGCGCGGCGGGTGCCCACGTCGCCGGGGTGTACCTGCGCTCCAACACCCCCGGGCTGCTGCGGCTGGCCACCCTGGTGGGGCTCCCCGGCCGGCTGTTCAAGCCCTGGTGGCGGCTGCACATGGACCGGCCGTTCCCCGTCGCGGACGCCTACCGGCTCGGTGTCCGGGTGGTGCTGCCCAGCGCCACGGAGATGGTGCGCCGCTATCCGCAGTTCGCGGCGGGCCTGCCGTTCCAGTTCGGTTCGGTGTACACGCCGGTGCCCGGCGCGGAGCCGTCCTTCGGGGTGCTCACCGTGCTGCTTCCCGGTACCGCGGACACCGTGGACGAGCTGCCCGACCTGGACCGGCTGTACAGGCTGGCCGAGCGGCTGGGGACCGGGCTGCGCGAGCTGGTGGCCGAAGAGGGCGACGCGGCGGTCGCCTGGGAGGGCGAGCCGGTGTGCGTACGGCCGCCCGCGCCCCGGCCCGGGCCGGCCCGGGTGGGCCGGTTCACCTGGGATCCGGCCACCTCCGCGGTGCACGCGGACGACCGGCTGCACGCCCTGCTCGGCCGGGCACCGCAGGACTTCCCCGGTACCGGCGCCGAGCTGGCGGTGGCCGTGACGCCCGACGACGCCGACGACGTCCTCACCGCACTGCACGAGACCGCGGCCGGCAAGCCGCCGCACGCCCCGCTGCGGGTGCGGGCCGCGGACGGCGCCCCGCTCCTCCTTGAGCTGTGGCCACCGGCCGGCACCGCCGACCCGTCGCTGGTCTCCGGGATCGTCGTCGACCCGGGCCCGGCCGCCGACGGAGCGGCCGACCTGCTCCCCGAGGGCGTCTTCTGCCTGGACCGCTCCGGGATCGTCCGCTACGTCAACCCGGCGGTCGTCCGGCTGGCCGGCCGGCCGCGCGCCGAGCTGCTCGGCCGGCCCCTGTGGGAGGCGATGCCCTGGCTGGGCGGGCCGTCCTACGACGACCACTGGCGCGGGGCGCTGCTCGCCCACGGGCCGGTGCACTTCCAGGTCCGGCGCGGGGACTCCGCCGAGGCCGACTTCCTCGCGCTGTCCGTGCATCCCGGCGCGGACCTGGTCACCTGCACGGTCGTCCCGGCCAACCGGATCGACCCGCCCGTACACCTGCCCGCGGCGGCCCAGCCGGGCGTGGCCCCCGTGCCCGCGCGGCCCGGCGGCCCCGGCGGGCCGTCGATGACCCCGCTGTACCGGCCGATCGCCCTGGCGATCGCGCTGACCGACGCGGTGACCGCCCGGCAGGTGTCCGCGGTGGTGATGCAGGAGCTGCTCCCCGCGTTCGGCGGCCGGCGGCTGGCCATCTACCTGCTCCAGGACCGGCATCTCTACCTGGCCTGGGAGAACGGCTTCCCGCCGGGCTTCCTCGCCCCGTTCGACGGCGTCGGCCTGGACGCCCACATCCCCGGGGTGGAGACCCTCACCACCGGCAGGCCGCTGTTCTTCGAGTCGATGCGGCGCCTGGCGGACACCTACCCGGGGCTCGCCCTGGACGCCGACGTGGGCGCCCGCGCCTTCCTGCCACTGATCGCCTCGGGACGGCCGGTCGGCACCTGCATCCTCGGCTTCGAGACGGAGCGCGGCTTCAGCACCGAGGAGCGCACGGTCCTGATGGCGCTGGCGGGGCTGATCGCGCACGCGATGGAGAAGGCCCGGCGCTACGACAGCGAGGCCGCCCTCGCCCGCGGTCTCCAGCAGGCGCTGCTCCCCCGCCGACTGTCGGCGCACCCCCGGGTGGAGACCGCGGGCCGGTATCTGCCGGGCACCCAGGGCATGGACGTGGGCGGCGACTGGTACGACGTCGTCGGGGCGGGCGACGGCCTGGCGCTGGTCATCGGCGACGTCCAGGGGCACGGCGTGCAGGCCGCCGCCACCATGGGGCAACTACGCAGCGCGGTCCGGGCGTTCGCGCTCAGCGACCGGCCGCCCGACGAGGTGCTGAGCGGTACCAACCGGCTGCTCATCGACCTCGACCCGGGCCAGTTCGCGAGCTGCTGCTACCTGCGTCTGGACCCCGCCACCGGACGCGTCCGGATCGCCCGGGCCGGTCATCCGCCGCCCCTGCTGCTCGCCCCGGACGGCCGCACCCGCGTCCTGGAGATACCCGGCGGTGTCGTCCTGGGCGTGGACCCGCGGGCCCGGTATCCGGTGACCGAGCTGGAGCTGGTACCGGACGCGATCCTCGCCCTGTACACGGACGGGCTGGTGGAGCGGCCGGGCGCCGACATCGACGACGGCATCGCGGCGCTGGCGGCGGCCCTGGCCGAGGCCTCGGCGGCGCCGGGGCCGCGCGGCGCCCGTACCCTCACCGGGGTGGCCGACCGGCTGACCGCCATGGCCCGGCACGCCACGGACCGCCCGGACGACGTGGCACTGCTGCTCGCCACCCGCCCCCAGGGGCCCGCGGGCAGGGGGTGACCGGGACACAACGGGGTATATGCCCGGTTGTCCCGGGGGACGCTCTCGCCTCGCGGGGCCCGGCAGTGTAGACATGAGCTCATGGTCCGTCAGCCCGGCCGGTCCGACACTCGGCCGTCCCGATCCGGGACTCCGCGCGCGCCGCTCGCCCAGCGGGAGCCGGGCGGGCCGGGGCGCCTGCGGTCCGGACGGCTGTGGTCGGCGCTGAGCGGACGCAGCGTGGCGGGGCAGGTCTTCGTGCTGCAGGTGGCGATCGTGCTGCTGCTGATCGTGTCGGCGGTGCTGGCGCTGGTGCTCCAGGTGCGGCACGACAGCAGCATGGAGGCCCGCAACCGGTCCCTGGCCGTCGCCCAGACCTTCGCCGACGCCCCCGGCACGGCGGCGGCGCTGCGGCTGCCCGACCCTACGGCGGTGCTCCAGCCGCGGGCGGAGGCGGCCCGCAAGGCGACGGGCGTGGACTTCATCGTCGTCATGAACACCGAAGGGATCCGGTACACCCACCCCAAGCCGGACCGCATCGGCAAGAAGTTCGTGGGGAACATCGGGCCGGCGCTGGCCGGCGGGACCGTCAGCGAGGAGGTCCACGGCACCATAGGCGAGCTGGTGCAGGCCGTGGTCCCGGTCCGGGACGCGAACGGCACGGTGGTGGGTCTGGTGTCGGCCGGCATCACCACCGCGCACGTGGGCGGCACCGCCGACCAGCAGCTGCCGCTGCTGCTGGCCGCCGCCGCCGCGGCGCTGGCCCTGGCGACGGCGGGCACCGCGCTGGTCAGCCGGCGGCTGCTGCGCCAGACGCACGGTCTCGGCCCGGACGAGATGACCCGGATGTACGAGCACCACGACGCGGTGCTGCACTCCGTGCGGGAGGGTGTCCTGATCGTCGGCGGCGACGGCCGGCTGATGCTCGCCAACGACGAGGCGCAGCGCCTGCTGGACCTGCCGGCGGACGCCGAGCGCCGCCGGGTCCTGGACCTCGGCCTGGACGCGGAGACGGCGACGCTGATCGCCTCCGGGCGGGTCGCCACCGACGAGGTGCACCTGGTCAAGGACCGGCTGCTGGCCGTCAACCAGCGGCCCATCGAGGTGCGCGGCGGCCCGCCCGGCAGCGTCGTCACCCTGCGCGACTCCACCGAGCTGCGCGCCCTCTCCGGCCGCGCCGAGGTGGCCCGCGAGCGCCTGAACATGCTGTACGACGCCGGGGTGGGCATCGGCACCAGCCTGGACGTCACCCGCACCGCCGAGGAACTCGCGGAGCTGGCCGTGCCGCGGTTCGCGGACTACGCCACCGTCGACCTGTACGAGGCGGTCCTCAAGGGCGAGGAGCCCAAACCCGGGGACGCGCTGCGCCGGGTGGCGTGCACCGGCATCCGCAAGGACGCCCCGCTGTACCCGGTCGGCGAGCGGTTCCAGTTCGTGCCGTCCTCGCCGCAGGGCCGCAGCCTGGAGACCGGCGAGTCCGTCGTCGAGCCGCGGCTGCGGGACTCGCCCGGCTGGCGGGCCCAGGACGAGGAGCTGACCGGCAAGATCCTGGAATTCGGCATCCACTCGCTGATCACGGTTCCGCTGCGGGCCGGGAACATGGTGCTGGGCCTCGCCAACTTCTGCCGCTCGGAGAAGCCCGACCCGTTCGACACCGAGGAGCTGGCCCTCGCGGAGGAGCTGGTGGCCCGCGCCGCCGTCTCCATCGACAACGCCCGCCGCTACACGCGCGAGCACAGCATGGCGGTGACCCTCCAGCGCAGTCTGCTGCCGCGCAGGCTGCCCGCGCAGAGTGCCCTGGACATCGCCTACCGCTATCTGCCGGCCCAGTCGGGGGTGGGCGGCGACTGGTTCGACGTGCTGCCGCTGTCCGGGGCCCGGGTGGCGCTGGTGGTCGGGGACGTGGTGGGGCACGGGCTGCACGCGGCGGCGACCATGGGGCGGCTGCGCACCGCCGTGCACAACTTCACGGCCCTCGACCTGCCGCCGGACGAACTGCTGGGTCTGCTGGACGAGCTGGTGGGCCGCATCGACCAGGACGAGACCCCGGCGGACGACGCGGACACCACGGCCACGATCACCGGGGCGACCTGCCTGTACGCGATCTACGACCCGGTGTCGCGGCGCTGCACGGTGGCCCGGGCCGGCCATCCGCCGCCGGCACTGGTCAGGCCGGACGGCAGCGTGGAGTTCGCGGACGTGCCGGCCGGTCCGCCGCTGGGCCTGGGCGGGCTGCCCTTCGAGACGGCCGAGCTGGAGCTGCCCGCGGGCAGCAGCCTGGTGCTGTACACCGACGGTCTGGTGGAGGACCGGCAGCGGGACATCGACGAGGGGCTCGAACTGCTCGCCGGCGCCCTGGAGTCGGCGGCCGGCGGCACCCCGGAGGAGACCTGCGCGGCCGTCCTGGAGCGGCTGCCGGCCCGCCCCAGCGACGACGTGGCGCTGATCGTGGCCCGGACCCGGGCGCTGGGCGCGGACCGGATCGCCGCATGGCAGGTCCCGGCGGATCCGGCGGCCGTCTCCGAGGTGCGGTCCCGGGTGACCCGGCAGCTGGCGGAGTGGGACCTGGACGAGCTGTCGTTCACCACCGAGCTGGTCCTCAGCGAGCTGGTCACCAACGCCATCCGGCACGGCCGGGCGCCGATCGGGGTACGGCTGCTGCGCGACCGGACGCTGATCTGCGAGGTCTCCGACGGCAGCACCACCTCCCCGCACCTGCGGTACGCGGCGAGCACCGACGAGGGCGGCCGGGGCCTCTTCCTGGTCGCGCAGCTGGCCGAGCGTTGGGGCACCCGCTACACGCCCGCCGGGAAGATCATCTGGGCGGAGCAGCCGCTGCCGTGATCCTCAGCCGAGCGCGCGGTCCAGGTTGAAGGCGGCGCTGATGAGCGAGAGGTGGGTGAAGGCCTGCGGGAAGTTGCCCTGTTGCTCGCCGGTGCGGCCGATTTCCTCGGCGTACAGGCCGAGATGGTTGGCGTAGGTGAGCATCTTCTCGAAGGCGAGCCGGGCCTCGTCCACGCGTCCGGCGCGCACCAGGGCCTCCACGTACCAGAAGGAGCAGATGGAGAAGGTGCCCTCGTCGCCGCGGAGGCCGTCGGGGCTGGCCTGCGGGTCGTAGCGGTAGACGAGGGAGTCGGAGACCAGGTCCTCGGTGAGGGCGTCGAGGGTGGACAGCCACTTGGGGTCGGTCGGGGCGATGAACTTGGCCAGCGGCATCATCAGGAGCGAGGCGTCGAGGACGTCGCCGCCCTCGTGCTGGACGAAGGCGCCGCGCCGCTCGGACCAGCCACGGTCCATGATCCACCGGTAGATGGTGTCGCGGCACTGCCGCCAGCGGGGCAGGTCGGCGGGGAGGCCGCGCCGGTTGGCGAGGCGGATCGCCCGCTCGATGGCGACCCAGCACATCAGGCGCGAGTAGAGGAAGTTCTTGCGGCCCCCGCGCGTCTCCCAGATGCCCTCGTCGGGCTGGTCCCAGTGGTCGCAGACCCAGTCGACGAGGCGGGTGACGTCGTCCCACTGGGCGCTGGAGATGGGCTCGGCCCACTTGTCGTAGAGGTAGATCGAGTCGATGAGGGCGCCGTAGATGTCGAGCTGGAGCTGGCCTGCGGCGCCGTTGCCGACCCTGACCGGGGCGGAGCCGCAGTGGCCCTCCAGGTGGGTGAGCTCGCGTTCGGGCAGGTCGGAGCGGCCGTCGATGCCGTACATGATCTGCAGCGGGCCGGAGGCGAAGCCGTCGCCCGGGCTGATGTAGGTGGTCACGAACTTCATGAAGGCCGCGGCCTCGCTGCTGAAGCCGAGCCGCAGCAGGGCGTAGACGGCGAAGGCGGCGTCGCGGATCCAGACGTAGCGGTAGTCCCAGTTGCGTTCGCCGCCGAACTGTTCGGGGAGGCTGGTGGTGGGCGCGGCGACGATGGCGCCGGTGGGGGCGTAGGTGAGCAGCTTCAGGGTGAGCGCCGAGCGGTGCACCATCTCACGCCAGCGGCCCCGGTAGCGGGACTGGTGGAGCCAGCGCCGCCAGTAGCAGACGGTGGTCTCGAACTGCTTCTCCGCCTCGGCCCGGGCGCAGCCGCGCGGGGCGATGTCCTCGCCGGCCTGGTCGAGGGCGAAGACGGCCGACTCGCCCTCGGAGAGCTTGAAGTCGGCACAGGCGTCCGGGCCGTCGCTCTCCAGGGCCACCGTGGAGGTGAGCAGCAGCGACTTGGCCGCCGACTCGAACAGCGCGGTGTCACCGAGCGTGCGCAGGGTGTGCGGGTCGGCGCCGTAGTTGAAGCGCGGCGCCACCCGGACCCGGAAGGGCACCGTGCCGCGCACGCACAGCACCCGGCGGATCAGCCGGTGCCGTGCGCACTCGGCCGACTCGCCCGTCACCGGCATGAAGTCCTGGACCTCGCCGACGCCTTCGTCGGTGTAGAACCGGGTGATCAGCACGTTGGTGTCGGGGAAGTAGAACTGCTTGGTCCGGGCCGGTACGGAGGCGGCCAGCGCGAAGAAACCGCCGCGCTCGGCGTCCAGGACGGCGGCGAAGACACTGGGGGCGTCGAAGGACGGGCTGCAGTACCAGTCGATCGTGCCATTGCTGCCGACCAGGGCCACGCTGCGCAGATCGCCGATCAGTCCGTGTTCGGCGATCGGCAGGTAGCGGGGACTCCCGGGCGCATTCTCGAAGAACGCCTGCTCGGCCATCGTGACGGCCTCCCCGGAACGGATGTACGGTCACCTTACAACCTAAAAGGGACGAATTCCTTCTCGGGATGCGGGGTGCGGCCGGGCAGGCAATCGTGAGAGTGTGCACCCCGCTCCGTGAAGGAGGGACCATGTCGACCCCAGAACCCGAAGCGTCCCGGCCGTCCGACGACCGCGCCACCCCGGACTCCCTGCTGCACAGCGCCCCCGGCACCGGGGTGGCGCCCGAAGACCTGGTGATGGCGTCGGGCCGGGACGTCACCCCGGCCACGCTGGAATGGGCCAGGAAGAAGATGGAGCGCGAGGGGCCGAACTGCATCGAGCGGCTCCTGCCCTGACGCCGGCGGCGGGCGGGGCCGGTGGGGTTCGCAACGGCCCGGGCCCGTACCGGATTTCACGCGAAGGTTGCTCGTTCACCCTTTCGAAGCGGGGGCGGCTGCTGACAGACTTCGCAGGGTGCCCGACTTCGACATGCTCGTCATCGGTTCCGGACCCGGCGGCCAGAAGGCCGCCATCGCCGCCGCCAAGCTCGGCCGCCGGGTCGCCGTCGTGGACAGCCCCGACATGGTCGGCGGCGTGTCCATCCACACCGGGACCATCCCCTCCAAGACCCTGCGCGAGGCGGTCCTCTACCTGACCGGCCTGACCCAGCGCGACCTGTACGGCCAGAGCTACCGGCTGAAGGAGGACATCACCGTCGCCGACCTGACCGCGCGCACCCAGCACGTGGTCAGCCGCGAGGTGGACGTCATCCGCAACCAGCTCTCCCGCAACCACGTCACCCTCTGCTCCGGCACCGGCCGGTTCGTCGACCCGCACACCGTCGCCCTGCGCGAACCGAACGGCAACGAGCGGCTGTTGACCGCGGAGCACATCGTCATCGCCACCGGCACCCGGCCGGCCCGCCCGGACAGCGTCGAGTTCGACGGCCGGACCATCATGGACTCGGACAACGTGCTGTCCCTGGAGCGGGTGCCGCGGTCCATGGTCATCGTCGGTGCCGGCGTCATCGGCATGGAGTACGCGAGCATGTTCGCGGCGCTGGGCAGCAAGGTCACCGTGGTCGAGAAGCGCGCGGCCATGCTCGACATGTGCGACGTCGAGGTCGTGGAATCGCTCAAGTACCACCTGCGGGACCTGGCCGTCACCTTCCGGTTCGGGGAGACCGTGGCCGCCGTCGAACGGCATCCGCGCGGCACGCTGACCGTGCTGGAGAGCGGCAAGAAGATACCGGCGGACACGGTGATGTACTCGGCGGGCCGCCAGGGCCTGACCGACGGACTCGACCTCGACAAGGCGGGCCTGTCCGCGGACCGGCGCGGCCGGATCACGGTGGACGAGCACTTCCGCACCGAGGTGCCGCACATCTACGCCGTCGGCGACGTCATCGGATTCCCGGCGCTCGCCGCGACCTCGATGGAGCAGGGCAGGGTCGCCGCGTACCACGCCTGCGGGGAGCCGGTCGGGCAGATGGACAACCTCCAGCCCATCGGCATCTACACCATTCCCGAGATCAGCTTCGTCGGCCGGACCGAGGACCAACTCACCGGCGACAGCGTGCCGTTCGAGGTCGGGGTGGCCCGCTACCGGGAGCTGGCCCGGGGCCAGATCATCGGCGACTCGCACGGCATGCTCAAGCTCCTGGTCTCCCCCGAGGACCGGCGGCTGCTCGGGGTGCACTGCTTCGGAACCGGAGCGACAGAACTGATCCATATCGGTCAGTCGGTGATGGGCTGCGGCGGCACGGTCGACTATCTGGTGGACGCGGTCTTCAACTACCCGACGCTCGCGGAGTCGTACAAGGTTGCGGCCCTGGACGCCACCAACAAGCTGCGGCAGCTCGACCGGCTGGAGGACTGAGGGACCGGCGGAACCACTGCTTCCGGCGGGTGCGTTACCGGCCCCAAGTGGCATATGTGATTACCGGTCGGTCAGCTTGAAAGGTCAAAGAGTGCCGCTATAGTCACACCCACACACGCGGTGTGACCGTTCGCCGACTCTCGGCATGCGGCCCTCACCACCTTTCTCTTCCGACCGGTCCTTGCCCGAGGCCATCCCTCACCGGGTGCGGGGCGGGTCGTGCACCCCCCACCCGTACCGCCGCGGGTCAGCACTCCCGTGCGCCCTGCACGACCGGAAAGCAGCACAACCATGAGCAACAACAGGGGCAGAGGGCTCCAGGCCAACGCCCTCGGCACGTTCGACACCGTAGTGATGGCCGTCGCGGGCAGCGCACCGGCGTACTCGCTGGCCGCGACCACCGCGGTGCTCGTCGGGGCGGTGGGGCTGGCCAGTCCGGCCGCCCTGCTGTGGTGTGCGATACCCATGCTGGGCATCGCGCTCGCCTTCAGCTACCTGGGCCGGATCGACGTCAACGCGGGCGCGAGCTACTCCTGGGTGGGCCGCACCCTGCACCCGTTCCTCGGCTTCGTCAGCGGCTGGGCGCTGGTGGTGTCCGCGACCATCTTCATGGTGGCCGGCTCGCTGCCCGCCGGGTCGATGACCCTGTCCCTGTTCGACGCGGACCTCGCGGACAACGTGGCGCTCTCCACGGTGGTCGGCGCCGCCTGGTTCCTGGTCATGCTGGCGGTGGTGCTCGGCGGCGCCCGCCTCACCGTGCGCGCCCAGCTGCTGATGTCCGGCATCGAGCTGGCGATCCTGCTGCTCTTCGCGGTGCTGGCCCTCTTCCACACCGGCAGCGCCCGCTCCTTCGACTGGTCCTGGCTCGGCTTCTCCCACTTCGACGGCGTCTCCGGCTTCGCCTCGGGCGCGTTGATCGCCGCGTTCTACTACTGGGGCTGGGACGTCACCAGCAACCTCAGCGAGGAGACCCGCAACTCCCGCCGTACCACCGGCCTCGCGGGCCTGATCGGCGTCGGCATCGTCTTCGCGCTGTTCGAGGTGTTCACCATCGCGGTGAACGTGATCATGTCCTCCGACCAGATCGCCGCCAACGACGCCAACGTGCTGGGCGCGCTGGGCGACGTGATCGCGCCGGGCTGGGGCGGCAAGGTGCTGATCGTCGCCGTGATGCTGTCCACCATCGCCACCCTGGAGACCACCCTCATCCAGGTCACCCGCTCGCTGTTCGCGATGGGCCGCGACCGGACGATGCCGACCGCGCTGGGCAGGGTGCACCGCACCTGGAACACCCCGCACGTGGCGATCGGCGTCGTCGGCGCGGTGGCCCTGACGCTGTTCATCGCCTCCAACGCGCTGGGCTCGGTGGGCGAGATCCTCTCCGACGCCATCTCGGCGATCGGCCTCCAGATCGCCGTCTACTACGGCCTCGCCGGCCTCGCGGTCGTGGTGGCCTACCGCAAGATGCTCTTCAGGTCGGCCGGCAACTTCCTGCTCGGCGGGCTGTGGCCGCTGTGCGGCGCGGTGTTCATGTTCTGGATCTTCGTCGAGTCACTGGGCGAGCTGAGCACCGCGGCGATCTCGATCGGCGTCGGCGGCCTCGCCGTCGGCCTGGTCCCGATGCTCTGGTACTGGCGGCAGGGCAGCGACTACTACCGGCCGGCCAAGCTGGACGCCACCCGCACGGTCGAGGCCGACTACGTCCCCGACGACCATGTCACCGCGCAGGCCCAGGCTTACGAAGGCCTCCCCACCGACTTCTGAGGTACGAGTCCGATGGCGCGCGAACGTTTCGCCCCCGACTTCGACCCGGACTGCGGGGACGAAGCCCTCACCTCGGCCCGTCAGGACATCGTCATCGGCCGCTGGCAGGGCCTCCGGGATCTGCTCCGGGCCACCGGCCCGGACTGGCTGGTCCGGGGACACCGGGTACGGCTGCTCGCACAGGCCTGCGCGGGCAACTCGACAGCCGAGTCCTGGCTGGCCGCCGAGCCGCACGGCGCCGACGCGCTGGTACTGCGGGCGGCGACCGAGACGGCCCGGGCGTTCACCCTGGCCATCTCGGCGGGCCGGGGTGTCCCGATCGACCGGGCCAGGATCGACGGCGCCGTGCTGGCCTGCCTGGCCGCCGCCGACGCGTACCCGCCGGACCCCACCCCCTGGGTCTCCCTGATCTCGGTGGCCCGGCTGTATCCGACCGGGGTGCGCCGGCAGGAACTCGCCCGCTGGTGGGACGAGCTGCACCGGCGCGACCCGTACAACGTGGAGGGCCACCTCCAGGTGCTCCACTACTACTCCGCGCGCTGGCACGGCACGCACGGCCTGATGTACGACTTCGCCCGGGACGCGGCCGGGGTCGCCCCGCCCGGCTGCCCGCTGCCGATCCTGGTGCAGTACGCCCGCGTCGAGGAGTTCCGGTACGCCCTCGACTCGGGGGCCGGACAGCAGAACCCGGTCGCGCTCAGCCAGCACTGGAAGCACGACGGCGCGGTCAGCGACGTGCGGCGCACCTGGGAGCGGTGGGTCGCCCAGCGCGGGGAGGGCCCGGTCGCCCCGGGTGAGCTGCGCGACCTCAACCACCTGACGCACGCGGCCTGCCAGGCGGGCGTCACGGACCTCGCGGTGGAGCTGCTGCGGCTCCAGGGGCGGCGGGCGACACGGACGCCGTGGTCGTACACCGGGGATGCGGAGAAGCAGATCGTGAAGTGGCGGGCGGATCTGAAGATGCGTGGCTGATACGCCGGATGCCGACCGCGCCGCCGTCGTGGCTTGTCGCGCAGTTCCCCCCCCCAGCCTTCGGCCGGGGGGGGGGGACCCCCAGCGCCCCTTTAGGGCGCGCTGGTCAGCCCTCGGTTTGTTCGGCGAGGCCCGCTGTCCACTTCTCCTCGATGCGGCCCGCCTTCCAGATCAGCAGGGCGATGACCCAGGTGGCGAAGAAGAGACCGACGATGACGAAGCCGACGGTGTTGAGGTCGAGGCCGGCGACCCAGTCCCAGAAGACGCCGTGCAGGTCCATCTTGTCGGCGAGGAGGCCGAGGAGTTCGACAGTGCCGATGATGAGGGCGACGGCGACGGACAGGCCGGTGATGGTGAGGTTGTAGTAGACCTTGCGGACCGGCTTGGAGAACGCCCACTCGTAGGCGAAGTTCATGAACGAACCGTCGATGGTGTCCAGGAGCGACATACCGGCCGCGAAGAGCACCGGCAGGGTGAGGATGGCGTACCAGGGCAGGCCGGAGGCGGCGCCGGAACCGGCGAGGACCAGCAGGGCGATCTCGGTGGCGGTGTCGAAGCCGAGGCCGAACAGCAGGCCCAGCGGGTACATCTGCCACGGCTTGCGGATCGAGCCGGTGACCCGGCCGAGGAAGCGGTTCATGAAGCCGCGGTTGTTGAGCTGGGTCTCCAGCGCGGCCTCGTCGTAGGCGCCGGAGCGCATCTGCCGGAAGACCTTCCAGATGCCGGCCAGGATGACGAGGTTGATGCCGGCGATCAGGTAGAGGAAGGTGCCGGAGACGGTGGTGCCGATCAGGCCGGTGACGTCGTGCAGGTGCGAGTTGTCGTCCTGGACCGGTCCGGCCAGGGTCTTCATGCCGAGCGAGAGCAGCAGCGCGAGGCCGAAGACGATGCTGGAGTGGCCGAGGGAGAACCAGAAGCCGACCGACAGCGGACGCTGCCCCTCCCCCATCAGCTTGCGGGTGGTGTTGTCGATCGCCGCGATGTGGTCGGCGTCGAAGGCGTGCCGCATGCCCAGCGTGTACGCGGTCACGCCGATGCCTATGCCGAAGGACTCGGTGCCGACGCTGAAGTGCTGCGGGGCGATGATCCCGACCAGCGTGCCCCAGCCGATGACGTGCAGGGCCAGCACGAAGCCGGCCATCCCGCCGACCCTGATCCACTCCTGCCGGGTCATGGAGCTCCGGACACGGTGCCAGGCCGAGCGCTTGGTCTCGGCCTGGGCGGGGAGGGGCGGAGCGGAACCAGGGGCGGCCGTCATCGGGAGGTGACATCCTTCGGTCGAGCGATGGGCAGCTGCCATGGGCAGCCTGGTGCCATCCTCCCGTACTTGCACATCGTTCGCAGCAACGCCCGCGACAGGCCTTCACCAAGAGAACGTCATGGGACGGTAAAGGCCGGTCAGGCCGACAGCAGCCCGCTCCCCAGCCAGTCCTTGGCGCTCTTCACGCCCGGCAGGGCGAAGAAGTAGCCGCCGCCGGTCGGGGAGATGTAGTCGACGAGGGGCTCGTCGATCAGCCGGGTCTGGGTGGCCTCGAACTGGCGCTTGACGTCCTGGTTGTAGCAGCAGAAGACCAGGCCCATGTCGAGGTTGCCGACGCCGTCGATGCCCCGGTCGTAGTTGTAGCCGCGGCGCAGGATGCGGGAGGTGTCCGTCTTGGCGGTGCGCGGGTTGGCGAGCCGGATGTGGGCGTCCAGTGGGATGGCGTTGCCCTGCGGGTCCTTGGCGTAGTGGGGGATGTCGGTCTCCTTGGCGCCGTCCAGCGGGGCGCCGGTGTCCTTGCGGCGGCCGAACATCAGCTCCTGCTCGCTGAGCGAGACCCGGTCCCAGAACTCGACGAGCATCCGGATGATCCGGATCACCTGGTAGCTGCCGCCCGCCGTCCAGGCCGGCTCGCCCTGACCGTCGCCGACCCAGATCAGCCGGTCGGTCTCGCGGACCGAGTTCACGTCCGGGTTGGCGATGCCGTCCTTGAAGCCGAGCAGGTTGCGCTGGGCTCCGGTGGGGCGGGGGGCGTTCTGGAAGCCGTCGATCCGCCACTTGATCTGCATGGCGCCGCGGGTGTGCTTGGCGATGTCCCGCAGGGCGTGCAGGACGGTGTCGGTGCTGTCGGCGCAGATCTGCAGCGAGAGGTCGCCGTGGCACTCGGCGGCCTTCAGGTTGTCGTTCGGGAAGGTCCGCATCGGGGTCAGCCGGGCGGGCTTCGCCTTCGCCAGGCCGTAGCGGTCGTCGAAGAGGGACGCACCGACGCCGACGGTGACGGTGAGCGCGTCGGAGGGGACCTCGGGGCCGAGGATGCCGTTGTCGGCGGGCGGGGCGCCGACGCCGAGATCCTCCGGGGTGCCGCCGGAGGTGAGGAAGCGGGCCCGTGCGGTGATCGTCTTCAGCAGGTCGGCGAGCTCCTGCCGGCTGTCGGCGATGACGTCGAGGGAGACGAAGGTGGCGGCGGCCGGGGCCGGGGTGAGGATGCCGGCCTGGTGGGTGCCGTGGAAGGGGATCTTCGTGGCGCCGGTCGCGTCGGCGGCCTGGGCCTCGGCGGTGCCGCCGGCCTGGCTCAGCGCGAAGCCGCCGCCGGCCAGGACCGCGCCGGCGGCCCCGGCGCCCAGTGCCGTCCGCACGAAGGAGCGGCGGCCCGTGCCCATCGGGCAGGACGGGGTGTCGGCAGCGGACATCGGAGGGTTCCCTTCGTCGTACGGGTGCGGGTGCGGTGCGCGGTTCATCAGGCGGACTTCCTGATCTCCAGGAGGTCCGGCACCGGGGCGAGGTCTTCCAGGAGCTGTCCGGTGGCGCCGGCGATCCGCTGCCGGGTGACGGTGTCGAGCTGCTCGACCGGGGTCCAGCTCGCGCCCCGGTGCTCGGCGTCCAGGAGCTTCTGGAGGCGGGCGATGTCCGCGTCGACGGCCGGCAGCAGCTTGGGCGCCCGGGTGGTCAGCAGCGGTCGCAGCACGGTGAGCAGTTCGCCGGTGCCGGCCAGGTTGGCGTTCGCGGTGGCGAGGTTGGTGCCGCTGCCCTCGTCGGTGTCGGCGGTCAGCTCGAACTGGAGGGTGTTCTCCAGGATCTCGTGGGCGCGCAGCGGCAGGTCGCCCGGGTCGAAGTCCTGGGCGGGGAAGGCCTTCCGGAGTCCGGCCGCCGCGTCCGCGAGGGCCTGCGCGGGAGCCTTCAGCCGGCCGGCCGTCTGCCCGTGCCACAGCCCGTACTCGACCCGGTGGAACCCGGCGAAGTCCTGGTCGGCGACCCCGCCCGGCAGGCCGTCGGCACGCCCGTTGATCTTCTGGTCGAAGTCCTCGAAGGTGCCGTAGGCGGCGCCGAGGGAGGAGTAGGTGAGGTGGGCGGTCAGCCAGTCGGTGCGGGCCTTGTCGAGGTGATTGCCGGCGATGTCGGCGTCGAGCGTGCGGGTCTGGGCGACGAGGGTGGCCAGTCCCTGCTCGACGTACGCCTTGTAGGCGTTGAGCGGCGCCGCGAGGTCGTTCTCGGAGACCGGTACGACCGCCTTGGTGCCGGCCGTGCCGCCGCTGACGGTGACCGACGCGGAGGTGACGGCCTTGCCGCTGGAGGGGACGCAGCGCCAGGCGTAGGTGCCGCCGGCGACCGTGGCGACCAGGTCCCGGGTGGTGCCGGGGGCGAGGCCCTCGACCTCGCCGTAGACGGCGTTGCTGCCCGGGTCGATCAGGTACACCTCGGCGGTCTTGCCGCCGGTGTTCTGCATCCGGAAGGTCTGCCGGCCCGGCTTCGGCGCGGTGAAGCCCTTGCCGCACTCGGTCTCGGAGACGGCGACGGTCTCGCCGGAAGCCGGCTTGGGCCGGGCGAAGGCGACGACGAGTCCGGCGACCACGGCCGGCACGGCGACCACGGCGACGGGGACCACCCAGGCGGGCCGGCGCCACCCTCCCATGGCCTTCGGACCGGGCTCCGGCCGCTCGGCAGCGGGGTCCGGCTGCGCCTGCGGCGCGTCGGCGGCCGGGTCCGGCGCGGGCTTCGCCGCGGCCGGCTTCGGTGCAGCGGTGCGCACTCCCCGTACGAACAGGGTCATGACGACCGCGAGATAGCCGAGGTATCCGACCACCTGGAGCCAGGTCATCGTCGGCGTGATGTTGAGGACGCCCTGGAGGAGGGTGCTGTACCAGGAGCCCGCGTCGATGTGGGCGCTGAGGTCGAGGGCGTAGGCCGTGTTGCCCGGGAGGACGCCGCCCTCCTGGAGGTCGCGCAGGCCGTAGCCGAGGACGCCGGCCGCGATGACGATCAGGACGGCGCCCGTGTAGGTGAAGAACCTCGTGAGGTTGATCTTCAGGACGCGGCGGTACAGGCCCCAGCAGAGGCCGGCCGCCAGGACCAGGCCGATCCCGGCGCCGGTCAGCGGCCCCGCGGACTCCCCGGCCGCCCGGGCGGTGGTCCACAGGAACAGAGCGGTCTCCAGGCCCTCGCGGCCGACCGCGAGGAACGACGTCAGGATCAGTACGCCGGTACCCATGGCCAGGGCACCGGTGACCTTCTCCTTGATCTCGCCGGCGAGGCTGCGGGCCGAGCGGCGCATCCAGAAGACCATGGCGGTGACGAAGGCGACCGCGATCACGCTGAGGGTGCCACCGAAGGCCTCCTGGGCGGTCGCGGAGAGGGAGGCGGCCGTGAAGGTGAGGACCGCGCCGAAGCTCATCGCCAGGGCGATCGCGGCCAGGACGCCCGTCCACACCTGCGGCAGCCGGTTCCTCGCCCCGGCCCGCACCAGCGTGGCGACGAGGATCGAGACGATCAGGCCGGCCTCGAGACCTTCCCTCAGCCCGATCAGGAAACTAGGAAACGCGTCGTCCCACATTCGCCGCAGCCCTCCCCGGCAGGCCCGTCCCCGCCCTGTGGCTCGAACTTAGTGAAGGCATGCCTTACTCCGCCGACCATGATGACTACACCCGTGTAGTCAGTCGGTCATGAACTGGCAATGGTGCGGCAAAAGCAGGGCTCGAACACGGACCCGGGGCCCCGGGAACGCGGTCGGCACGGCAATCGTCTACATTCGGGTAGACCGTCTACAGCTTCGTAGTCACCACTTCAGCACCCGCCCCTGGACCGTCCCGTACCGCATCGAAAGGGCCGTCGCCGGCGTCATGGACCGCAAGAGGACCGCGGAGTTCGCGGGGAGTATCGCGCTGGGGGCCTGGGCGGCGTTCGCGGTGCTGGCCCTGGTCGTGGCGGGCCGGCACGGCGCCCCGCTCGGCCCGGACCGCACGCTGCTGGCCTGGTCCCTCGGCCACCGGCCGGACGTGGCGGTGGCCGTGGCCCGGGGGATCACCGCGACCGGCACCGGAGTCGTGCCGTACGCCCTGGTCGTGGCGGCCGGTCTGGTCGCGGGCCGCACCCGGCGGCAGCGGGTGGCCGCCGTGCTGCTCGGCGCGGGCTGCCTCGCCCTGGGCCAGACGGCCCGGCGGGTCGTACTGGACCTGGTCGCCCGGCCCCGGCCGCCGCAGGCCGACTGGCAGACGTCGGCCTCCGGCTGGTCGTTCCCCTCCGGCCACACCACCACGGCCGCGCTCGCCGCCGGCCTGGTCGTCCTCGCGATCCGGACGCGGGCCCCGCGCGGCCGTACGGCCTGGTGCGCGGCCTTCGCCTGCTGGGGGCTCGCCGTGGGGGCCACCCGGGTCTTCCTCGGCGTGCACTGGTGGACCGACGTGATCGGCGGCTGGCTGTTCGCGGCCGGCTGGCTCGGGCTCTGCGCGTGCCTGGCGGCCCGGTGGGTTCCGGACGCGGGAACACCGGACGGCCTGCCGGAGAGACCGGTGGCCGCACCCTGAGCGGCGAGCGGTGACCGCATCTGAGCGGCGAGCGGTGACCGCGTCCGAGCGGCGACCGGTGACCGCACCCCTGGTCAGGACTCGGCGCCCGGTCCGTCCGGACGGCTCTGGCGCTGGGCGACCATCTCCCGGGTCAGGTCCGCCGTCTCGGACTCCGGCAGCCGTTCGAAGCCGTCCTCCGTGATGACCGAGACCAGCGGGAAGATCCGGCGGTTGAGGTCGGGGCCGCCGGTCGCCGAGTCGTCGTCGGCCGCGTCGTACAGCGCCTGGAGCGCGACCAGGGCCGCCTCGCGCCGGGTGAGTCCGGGACGGTACAGCTTCTTCAGGGCGCCCCCGGCGTACGGCGAGCCGCTGCCCTCGGCATGGAAGGCGCGCTTCTCGTAGAGGCCGCCGGCGACGTCGAAGCTGAAGATACGGCCGCGCGCGCCCTCCGGGGCCTTCGGGTCGTAGCCGGCGAGCAGCGGGACGACCGCGAGGCCCTGCATGGCCTGGTCGAGGTTCTCGCGGATCATCGTGGCGAGCCGGCGGGCCTTGCCGTCGAGGGTCATGGGGATGCCCTCGATCTTCTCGAAGTGGGTCAGTTCGACCTGGTAGAGCTTGACCATGTCGAGGGCGAGGCCGACGGTGCCGGCGAAGGCGACCGCGGTGTGGTCGTCCGCGGGGTGCACCTTCTCCAGGTCGCGCTGGGCGATGAGGTTGCCCATGGTGGCCCGGCGGTCGCCGGCGATCAGCACGCCGTCGCGGTGGGCGAGGGCGAGGACGGTGGTGCCGTGCGGGAAGGCGTCGGGCGCGGCGACCGTGCCGGCGGGCAACGGGCTGCGGGTGGGCAGCAGTTCCGGCCGGTGGGCGGCGAGGAAGCGGGCGAAGGACGAGGTCCCCGGCGTGAAGAACTCCTCCCCCAGCCGGCCCTCCGTGCCGTTCGCTGTCATACCGGTCCCCCTTCTGTCTGCCGACGACACCGGACTCCTACCTGACGCGGGGCGCCGGGAAACGCCTGCCCGGTCACAGCGCCCGGCGCCGGACCAGCAGCCCGAGCACCAGCAGGCCGGGAAGCAGCGGCAGCCACACCGTCAGCAGCCGGTAGCCGAGCACGGCGGAGGCGGCCACGGCGGCCGGAGTCCCGGAGGCGGTGAGGGCGAACGCGAGGGCCGCGTCGAGGGAGCCGAAGCCGCCCGGCGTGGGCAGCAGCGCGGCGGCTCCGCTGGCGGCGAGGTAGAGCAGGGCCACCCGGGGCGGGGACAGCGGCAGGCCGACCGCCCGGGTCACGGCGAAGAGCACCAGCGCGTGCAGCCCGGCGAAGGCCAGCGAGCCGCCCCAGAGCGCCGCCGCGCGGACCGGGCGGGCATGCAGGGCCCGGATGTCGGCGGCCACGGCGGCCACCGCACCCCGGCAGCGGGGCCACACCCGGGCCCGGAGCAGCACCATGCCCAGGACGGCCGCGGCGGCGACCGCGAGGAGCGCGGCCCCGGACACGTGCGGGATCCGCAGCAGCCCCGGGCAGGCGGGGGCGAGCGCGGCGATCAGCACCAGCCGGACCACGGCACCGGAGGCCGCCTTGACCGCGAGGGCCGATCCACCGCGGCCCGCCGTGATGCCGCAGCGCATCAGGAACCGCAGGTTCACCGCGCCGGCGCCGAGCCCGGCGGGCAGCACATGGTTGGCGGCCGACGCGGCGAACTGCGCGGCGACCAGGCGCCCGCCGGGCAGCCGGCGGGTGACCGCGCCCTGCTGGGCGAGCGCGGAGGACGCCCAGGTCCCGGCCGCCGCCACGGCCGCCACCAGCAGCCACCCCTGGTCGGCGCCCGCGAGCCGGACCGCCCCGTGCGCCACCACCGGCCAGTGCCGCCGGACCAGCCAGCCCGCGCCGGTCAGCAGCACCAGGCAGGCGGCGCTCTGCCAGTAGAGTCCCCGGCGGCCCAGGACGGGCGTGGCGTTCACGTTCGGGACCATCGAGGCACCCCCCTGTTCCCCTGCGGCACGCAGGACCCTCCGTGGACTCAGGGACAAACAGTGACAAACTAACCGGACTTACCGGCGGAGGCAGCGCGGGTACGTCCATACGAACGGCGGCACTACAACCTGTAAGGTTGTGCCATGGCTGGCACAGGGTCCCGCGGCAGGACGGAGCGGCGCAGCGCCGGAGAGCTGGAGAGCGAGGTCCTGGCGGCCCTGTGGGCGACCGAACGCCCGTTGACCCCGGCCGAGATCCAGACCGAGATCGGCGGCGGACTCGCGTACAACACGGTCCACACCATCCTGAAGCGGCTCTACGACAAGGGGCTCGTCCTGCGTGACGCGGACGGCCGGCGCGGCGCGTACCGGCCGGCGAAGAACGCGGCCGAGCTGACCGCCGAGGCCATGCACGAGGCCCTGGACCGGGGCCCGGACCCGATCGCGGCGCTCCAGCAGTTCGTGTCCGGGCTGAGCCCGGAGGAGGAGCGGGCGCTGCGGAACCTGTTCGCCGGAGGCGGCGCATGAGGTTCGACGTCTACACCCCCCTGCTGGTCTCCCTGCTGCTGCCCCTGGTGAGCCGGGTGATCGGCCGCCGGATGGCCCCCGCCCTCGCGGCCCGCGTACTGGCGTCCGCCGCCGTGCTCACCGCCGCCGCGGCCACCTGGTCGCTGATCCTGCTGACGACGGCCCTGCTGGGCGACGCCCCGCCGGTGGTCCGGGAGGCCCACGAGGACGGGCGCCCGCTGGCCGACCCGGTGCCCGAGGTGATCGGCGTCGCCGCGTGTCTCGCGCTGGTCGTGGTGGTCTGGCGGGTGCAGCGCGCCGTACGGGCCGAGCGGCGCACCCGGCGGGCGCTGCGACGGCTGTGCGAGGGGCATCCGCGGGACACCGAGCTGGTGGTGGCGGCCTGTGAGGTGCCGCAGGCGTTCGCGATCCCGGGCCGGCCGGGCCGCATCCTGGTCACCTCGGCGATGCTGGGCGCGTTGGCCCCGGCGGAGCGGCGGGTGCTGCTGGCCCACGAGCGGGCCCATCTCCGGCACCGGCACGGGCGCCTGGTCGCGGCGGTGACGGTCGCCGCCGCCGCGAACCCGCTGCTCGGTCCGGTCCGGTCCGCCGTGATCTTCCTGGTGGAGCGGTGGGCGGACGAGCAGGCGGCGACCGAGGTCGGGGACCGCGGGACCACCGCCCGGGCGCTGGCCCGGGCGGCCCTCAGCGCGCGGCCGGGCTGCGCCCTGAACTTCGCGGACCGTGCGGTGACGCGCCGGATCGCGGCGCTGCAGACGGCTCCGCCGCCCTCGCTGTGGCCGGCCGCGGCGGCCGTCCTCGCGCTCGGCGCCGGAGCCGCCCTGTTCGCGGCAGACGCGACGGACGACCTGGTACAGCTCCTCTTCAACGCCCTCACGTAGGCGCCTGTCAGGGGCGCTGTAGCTCAGCTCGGTCGAGTGGGTGCCCGGTGCGGTGGCTGGCCCGGGGGCGGGCCCGGCCTGACCGGGGGTACCGCGCGCACCGCCGGGCTGTCCGTGCCGACGGTCACCGGCTCGCCGTGGTGGTGGACGGTGAGCGGCGGGCCGTCGAGCAAGGTGTACGTCGCCTTGTCGGCGCCGATCTCCACCCGGAGCCTGCTGTCGCGCAGTTGCAGGCTGAAGGCGAGCCGGCGCAGCCGCTCCGGCAGCCGGGGGGCGAAGCGGGCCCCGTCGTCGTAGTGGCGCAGCCCGCCGAAGCCGGCCACCAGGGCCATCCAGGTGCCGGCGAGGGAGGCGATGTGCAGTCCGTCGCGGGTGTTGTGCTCCAGGTCGTCGAGGTCCATCAGCGCGGCCTCGGCGGTGTAGGCGTGGGCGAGCGTGAGGTGCCCGGCCTGGGCGGCGACGACGGCCTGGCAGCAGGCGGAGAGCGAGGAGTCGCGGACGGTCAGCGGCTCGTAGTAGGCGAAGTTGCGGGCGATGTGCTCCTCGTCGAAGTACGCCTCGCAGGTGTACATCGCCAGCACCAGGTCGGCCTGTTTGACGACCTGTTTGCGGTAGAGGTCGAAGTACGGGAAGTTCAGCAGCAGCGGGTACTGCTCGGGGCGGGTGTTCTCGAAGTCCCAGCGCTGGTAGCGGGTGAACCCGGCATGCTGTTCGTGGACACCCAGCTCGTGGTTGTACGGGATGTGCACGGACTCGGCGGCGTCCCGCCAGGCGGCGCTCTCCTCCGCGTCGACGCCGAGCCGGGCGGCCTCGCGCGGGTGGCGTTCGGCGGCGTCGGCGGCGGCCAGCAGGTTCGCCCGGGCCATCAGGTTCGTGTACGTGTTGTCGTCGGCGACCGCGCTGTACTCGTCGGGGCCGGTGACGCCGTCGATGTGGAAGGCGCCGCGGCTGTCGTGGTGGCCGAGCGAGCGCCACAGCCTTGCGGTCTCCACGAGCAGTTCGACGCCGGTGTCCCGTTCGAAGTCGGTGTCGCCGGTGGCGGCGACGTAGCGGACCACGGCGTCGGCGACGTCGGCGTTGACGTGGAAGGCGGCGGTGCCGGCCGGCCAGTAGGCGGAGCCCTCCGGTCCCGCGATGGTCCGCCAGGGGAACGCGGCGCCGTCCAGGCCCAGTTGGGCGGCGCGTTCGCGGGCCGCGGGCAGGGTGTTGTGGCGCCAGCGCAGCGCTTCGGCGACGGCGCCGGGGGCGGTGTGGGTGAGGACGGGCAGCACGAACATCTCGGTGTCCCAGAAGGCGTGCCCGTCGTACCCGGAGCCGGTGAGGCCCTTCGCGGGTATCGCCCGCTGTTCGGCGCGGGCCCCGGCCTGCAGCACGTGGAAGAGGGCGAAGCGGACGGCCTGCTGGATCTCCTCGTCGCCGTCCACCTCCACGTCGGCGCGGGACCAGAAGTCGTCCAGGTAGCCGCGCTGTTCGTCGGCGAGCCCCTGCCAGCCCTCGTGGGCGGCGGCGGCGAGGGCCGCGTCCACCTGGTCGGCCATGGCGGGCAGCGAGCGCACCCCGGACCAGCCGTGCGCGACGAGCTTCTCCACCCGCAGCCGCTGTCCGGGCTCCAGGACGGAGGTGACGGTCAGCCGGGCCACGTCCACGCCGCTCTCGGCGCGCGCCGAGGTCCGTTCGGGACCGGAGACGGTGTGGTCGGCGGCGACCGCGACCCGCAGTCCGCTGCGGCGGGTGCGGTGCACGAGGCGCAGCCGGTGCCCGGACGCGAAGTCGTCCTCCTGCTCCAGCGGCGACTGCAGCGCGAGCGCCGCGCGGGGATCGCCGTTCGCCTCGGGCAGCTGCTCGTTGGCGACCAGTTCGGACTGGACGACGATCCGGCAGCGCCGGTCCACGGCCTCCACCTCGTAGGCGACGGCGGCGATGGCCCGCTGGGTCAGCGACACCAGCCGGGTCGAGCGCACCCGCACGGTGGAGCCGGCCGGCGAGGTCCACTCGCAGGTTCGCTCCAGGACGCCCCGGCGCAGGTCGAGGACCCGCCCGTGGGCGACGAGCCGGCCGTAGCGCAGGTCGAAGGGTTCGTCGTCGACCAGCAGCCGCAGGATCTTGCCGTTGGTGACGTTGATGACGGTCTGCCCGGACTCCGGGTAGCCGTAGCCGGCCTCGGCGTACGGCAGCGGGTGCACCTCGTGCACGCCGTTGAGGTAGCTGCCCGGCAGCCCGTGCGGTTCGCCCTCGTCGAGGTTGCCGCGCCAGCCGACATGCCCGTTGGACAGCGCGAAGACCGACTCGCTCTGGGCGAGCACGTCCAGGTTGAGCGTGGTCTCGCGGACCGTCCAGGGCTCCACGGCGTACGACCGTTGGGTGATCACTCCTTGCCTCCCAGCTCGGCGAGATCCTTCACGACCGTGTCCGCGCCGTGTGCGTACAGGGCGTCCGTCTGCCCGACGCGGTCCACGCCGACGACGTACCCGAACCGGCCCGCCCGACCCGCGTCCATCCCGGCGAGGGCGTCCTCGAAGACCGCGGCGGCGGCGGGTTCGACCCCCAGGTCACGGGCGGCGGCCAGGAAGGTGTCCGGGTGCGGCTTGCCGGGCAGCCCGCGCTCGGCGGCCACGACTCCGTCGATGCGGACGTCGAAGAAGTGCTCGGCGCCGATCGAGCGCAGCACGTCACGGCAGTTGGCGCTGGAGGAGACGATCGCGGTGCGCAGCCCGTGCGCGCGGACCGCCTCCAGGTAGCGCAGGGTGCCGTCGTAGGCCTCGACGCCCTGGGTGCGGATCTTCTCCAGCAGCAGTTCGTTCTTGCGGTTGCCGAGGCCGTGCACGGTCGGGGCGTCCGGCGGGTCGTCCGGGGTGCCCTCGGGCAGCTGGATGCCGCGGGAGTCGAGGAAGGCGCGGACCCCGTCGGCGCGGGGGCGTCCGTCGACGTACTCGTCGTAGTCGGCGACCGAGTCGAAGGGCCGCTGTCCGGCGTGGCCGCGCAGGAAGGCGTCGAAGGTCTCCTTCCAGGCCGCCGCGTGCACGACGGCCGTCCTGGTGACGACCCCGTCGAGATCGAAGAGACAGGCCTGGATGGTGTCGGGCAGACCGAGTGCAGTCATGTCCCGCATCTTCCCCACCCTTCGGCTTCGAGGGGGTGGCGCCCGCCACATTCCGGGCCCGGTGCCACACTTTTTGCGTGCCGCTGACTTTCGACGACCTCCTCGACCGCGCCCGTTCACTCGCCGGACGGGCCCCGCGCGCGCTGCTCGGCATCGCGGGCGGTCCCGGCGCCGGCAAGACGACCCTCGCCGAACACCTGGTGCGGGAGCTGAACGGCGCCGGTGAGCCGTGGGCCGCGCATGTGCCGATGGACGGGTTCCACCTGGCCGACGTCGAGTTGGACCGCCTCGGGCTGCGGGACCGCAAGGGGGCGCCCGCGACCTTCGACGCGGCCGGGTACGCGGCACTGCTGCGGCGGCTGCGCGAGGAGCGGGACGTCGTGGTGTACGCGCCGGGCTTCGAGCGGGTCCTGGAGCAGCCGATCGCGGGCGTGATCCCGGTGCCGCCGACGGCCCGGCTTGTGGTGACGGAGGGCAACTACCTGCTGCTGGCGGAGGGCCTGTGGGCGCGGGTGCGGCCGGCCCTGGACGAGGTCTGGTTCTGCGAGACGGACGAGTCCGAGCGGATACGGCGGCTGGTCGCCCGGCACGAGGAGTTCGGCAAGGGCCACGCCGAGGCGGTGGCCTGGGTGGCGGGCACCGACCAGCTCAACGCCGACCTGGTCGCGACCACCCGGGACCGGGCGGACCTGGTGGTGCCGGGGACCGCGCTGCCCGCGCGAAAATAATCCCGGGCCGCTGTCGATCCGGCCGCCTCCCGTTCGACATCATGATGTGCGGCGTCCCGCCCCACGATGACACGAACCGAACCTGGCGAGGAAACACGTGGATCAGCTACTGAGAGTCATGAACTTCGTCGTCTCGGCCGACGGGATCGCTGCCGGTGCCAGTGAGCACCAGAGCTTCGAGCGGCCGTTCGGCCTCGACCGTGCCGAGCGGCTGTTCTCCTGGGCCGGCGCCACCGCGAGCTGGCCCAACCGCACGGATGCCGGGGGCAGCCGGGGCCTCGACGACTACTTCACCCGGGACTTCGCCCGCAACATCGGCGCCGAGATCATGGGCCGCAACAAGTTCGGCCCCCAGCGCGGGCCCTGGCAGGACCTCGAGTGGCAGGGCTGGTGGGGCGACGAGCCCCCGTTCCGCACCCCGGTGTTCGTCATGACCCACCACAAGCGTCCGTCGTTCACCCTCTCCGACACCACCTTCCACTTCGTCGAGGGCGACCCGGCCACCGTCCTCGCCCAGGCCCGTGAGGCCGCCCGGGGCCAGGACGTCCGGCTCGGCGGCGGCGTCACCACCGTCCGCCAGTTCCTCGACGCCGACCTCGTCGACACCCTCCACGTGGCGGTCTCACCGGTGGAGTTCGGCTCCGGTCTCCGCCTCTGGGAGTCCCCCGACGAACTCCTCGACCGCTTCCACCTGGAGGTCGTCCCCAGCCCGAGCGGCGTGACCCACCACCTGTTCTGGCGCAGGTGACGGGGGCGTCCGCCCGGTTCGCCCAGCAGCGCGGACGGGACGAGGCCGGCCGTTGCCTCGTCGCCGTGCCGTTCTCCGTGGCCGCCGCCTCCGCCTAGCGCACCACCCGGTGGCGGAGGTAGGTGACCCCCGAGTCGAAGGTGCGGGTCTCGACGCGTTCGAGATCCACGCGGCGGTCGTGGCGGGGGAAGTACGGAGTGCCGCCGCCGACCAGCACCGGGTAGACCATGGTCCGGTACTCGTCGATGAGGCCCCGTTCGGCCGCCTCGACGGCGAGCGTCGCACCGCCGATCGCGATGTCGCCCTCTCCCGGCTCGGCGCGCAGGCGTGCGATCTCCTCCGCCACGCTGCCGGAGGCCAGCCGGGCGGCCTGGCCCCGCACCTCCGGCAGGGTGGTGGAGAACACCACCTTCGGGAGCGGGTTCCAGAGCGCGGTCCATTCGCGCTCGGCGGCGTCGAGCGCGGGATCCTGGTCGGCGGTCTCCCAGTACAGCATCGTCTCGTAGAGACGCCGTCCCATCAGGTGGACGCCGACCTCCCGGATCTCGTCGATCCAGAAGCGGAAGACCTCCTTGTCGGGCGCCGTCCAGTTGAACGTGCCGTCCGGCCCGACGATGTAGCCGTCGAGTGACATGCTCATCGAATAGGTCACGCTGCGCATCGGGAGTCCTCCTGCTCGGGAACGGGTTCGACAGTACGACTGCCGGGGATCCCAGGACTCATCGACGCGCGCGGGACGACCCCTAGCAGGCGGTCAGGGCCAGTTCGGGCACTCCGTCGGCGTCCTCTGGCCCGATGGCGGCCGTGAACTCGTCGGTGTGGACGGTCAGATCGCCCTCGAAGGACGGGGTGAAGGCGCCGCCGGGTCCGTACCGTACGGCGAACACGTGCAGGTGCTCCGGTGCGCCCGGTGCCGGTTCGGCCTCGTAGGCCGTCGAGGCGACCAGGTGACGCCAGCCCTCGTCCGGGTTGCCGTACCCGCGCGGGTCGGCGGCGAGCGCGAACGCGGCCTGTTCCTGCGTGAGTTCGGCGCGGGCGTCGAAGTGGTCCGGGTCCTGCCGGTCGGGGTGCGTCAGACGCAGGACGCCCGCCGCGGCGACCTCGCCCTCGGCGACCCGCCGCACCCGGTCGCCGTCGTCCGCCGCGTAGGGCAGCCCGGCCAGCAGGTACGGCGTCCCGCCGAGCCGCTCCACGGCCACCGTCACCCACAGCCGGGTGCCGTCGGTGACGTACAGCGACCGCACGTGGCGCAGCACGTGGTCGCGGCCCACCACCGGCTTGCTGACCAGCTTGGCGGTCAGGCCGTCGGCGTGGACGTCGCGGACCCGGACCTCGCCCATCGGCCGGCAGTACAGGAAGCCGTCCAGGACCGGGCCGAAGCCGTGCTGCCGGTTCACCGCCGCCGGCAGGTGGTAGGTGCCGCCGGCCTCGACGAGCGAGGGGGTCATGCGGCTGTCGAAGGCCACCGAGACGTCGCCCGCGCGGAGTTGGTGGCGGGCCGGTTCCGTCGACGGTTCGCGGTGCCAGGGAGTGGTGTCCTGGATCTGCCAGACCAGCATCCAGGCGAAGTGCCCGTCGACGCCGCCGTCCGGCTTGACCGCGTGCCGGCCCCAGTTGGTGTCGCCCCGGTAGCGGCCCAGGTCGGAGCCGATCCGGGCGCCGAAGTAGCGCAGCCCGAGGACGGATTCGAAGCCGGAGTGCTGTTCGCTGTAGCGGGGGCCGCCGTTGTCGAAGCCGCCGTTGGGCAGCCGGGCGTCGATGTACCGGGCGAGCGCGTCACCGTCCTCGGCGAACATGTCCGCGCCGCTGATGCGGTGGGCCCGGGCCAGGAAGGACAGCGAGATCGGGCCGTAGTTGTTGTCGTAGGCGCCGCCGTGCTCGGGCGGCAGCAGGGCGCCCCGGTCGAGGACGCGGTGGGCGCGGATCCGGTCGGTGTACAGGGCGAGTGCCCGCTCGCGGACCGGCCCGGCCTCCTCGGGCGGGAGGTGCCGCGCCAGCATCAGCCCGCCGACCACGCAGCCGATGGCCTGGTTGCCGGCCTCCTGCGGGTTGAAGAAGGTGGCCTCGGTCAGCCAGCGCCAGTAGCCGCGGCCCAGGTCGAGCAGTTCGGTGCGCTGTCCGTCGTCGACCAGGCCGTCCGCGAGGTCGAGGATGTTCACGGCCTGGAGCAGCGCCCAGACCGTGCTGGGCCAGTCCCCGATCGGGTGCGCGCCCGCCGCCAGGACGTAACGGGCGTACGGGAGACCCGAGTTGCGGACGGTGAGGTTCGGGTAGCCGGGGTTGTCCCCGGTGTAGACCCGTTCGCGCAGATGGAAGGCGAGGCTGCGGTGCACGGCCTCCGGGAGCCGCGGGTCCTTGGACCGCTGCCAGGCCAGGGCCAGCAGGGAGGTGACGCCGAGGGAGGTGTCGCCGATGTCGTCGTCCGCGTCGGGGTGTTCGAGGTTGCCCTCGGGGGTGAGGCGGGCCAGTGCCTGTTCGACGACGTCGGCGAGGACCGCGTCGTACGCCTCGGGGGTGGACGGCAGGTCGTGCAGCGGGCCGAGTTGGCGCGGCAGGTGCATCGGAGGAGGTCAGCCCTTCATGCCGGAGGTGGCCATGGTGTGTTGCGTCGGGTCAGGCGACGGGCGGGGAACGGCGGGCGCGCAGTGCGACGGTCAGTGTCTGGGGGCCGAGTCCACCGAGGTACACGCGGTTCCCGGTCGTCGCGTCGGTGCCGCCCACCACGGTGTGGTCCTGCCCCGGGTCGTACCGTAGTACGTCGCTCCGGTCCGGTCCGGCGAGCGGTTCGCCCGCCTCGACGGCGGCCTCGACCCGGATCTCGTCGGAGCCGACCCGGTAGGTCGTCGCCCCGGTCGTCAGGCACCAGCGGCCGTCGCCGATCGGTACGGCGCCCTCGGTCACGCCGCCCGGCCGGAAAGTCAGTTCGAGGGCCCAGGGCACCCGTGGTCCGCTGATCTCGATCCGCAGGTCGGCGCCGTCGTCCCGCAGTTCCGCTTCGACGCGGGTCGTCTGGGAGATCTCGTCCCGGGGCCGGTCCGGGAAGGCCATGGCGGCCGAGAAGCGGCCCTCGTCCGCCATCCGGTAGGCGCCGTCGTCGCGTCGCAGCTCCGGCGGGAGCGGCTGGTAGTAGGCGGCCGTCAGGGTCTGGGTGAGCCGGTACCGGTGGTCGGCGAGCTGCTCCATGCCGGCGGCGCGGAACGGGCCCAGGTCGAAGAATCCCCGGGAGAGCCGGACCGATTCGAGGACGGCGTCGCCGGCGAACAGCCGCAGGAAGGTGGGGTTGCAGGCCAGGCCCGAGCGGATGCGCCGGTGTTCGGGCACGTCCGAGCCGCCGTACAGGACGCTGTGCGCGGTGGCGGAGGCGTGCGAGGCGAGACGGGCCGTGGTGAGGTACCGGGCGCGGGGCAGGGGTTCCGGCGCCGGTGCCGGCAGCGCGCGGCACAGGTCGGGGGTGAGGAGGGTCTGCGCGAGCAGGTCGGGGTCGTCGATGCCGCCCGCTGCGGCCAGCCGCGCCGCCCGGCTGAGGTCGCCCCGGCCGGTGCGGATCGCGAACAGCCGGTAGTGCGGCAGGTAGGGCGCCAGCGGGAACGGGTGGCGCTGGTCCTGGCGGCGCGAGTGGACGGTCTCCACCGTGCCGTCCGGCCTGATGAGGTCCAGGGTCGCGGTGAGGTTGCGCTCGACGGCGTCCCGCAGGTCGGTGCGGCCGAGGACGTCGGACAGGAGCAGCAGCGACGGGTTGGTCACGTGCGACGCGTAGACGGCGCTGCGCTCCGAGTAGAGGCCCTCCGCGTCGATGTCGACACCCTCCGCGAGCCACGCGTCGACGCGGTCGGGCAGCCGGTCGTCCGGGAAGGACCGGTGCAGCCGGGCCAGCGCCGCGCACAGCTCCCAGCGGTGGTTCGGGGTGTGCACCCCGCCGGTGAGGAGAGCGGTGGTGGCGGCGCCGGCGATCTCGGCGAGCGCGGCCGTGACGTCCCGCAGTTCCGGTCCCGCTCCCGCCGCGAGGACGTGCGCGTCGCAGACGTCGTTGACGGTGAAGGCGGAGTCCGGCGGTGACTGCACGTTGTCGCCGCCGGCGAAGAGGCCGGAGGGCGTCTGGGCGGCCCGGAGGGCGCGGAGGTGGGTCAGCGCGGCGGTGACGGCCCGCCCGCTGCCGTGCAGGGCCGACTCCGGGGAACGGTAGGCCGCGACCAGCGTCTTCACCCGGCGGGCCAGCTCGCGGTGGGTCACCCCGACGGCTTCTTCGTCGGGGCGGGCCGCGAGCGGGGCGGCCGACCGGTCGGCCGCCCCGGCCGCCGCGCGGACGAACTCGTGGTCGAGCGGGGTGGGCAAGGTCAGTCCTTCAGTCCGGCGTTGATGTCGGCGCTCATGACGTACCGCTGGAACACCAGGAAGACGAGGATCAGCGGGATCATGGAGATGACCGATCCGCCCAGCAGCACCGACCAGTTGATGTTCTGCGCCCCGACCAGGCTCTGGATGCCGATCTGCACGGTGAACTTGCTGGGGTCGTTGAGCATCAGCAGCGGCCAGATGTAGTCGTTCCAGCGCCACTGGAAGGACAGGATGGCGAGGGTCAGCATGATGGGCCGGGAGATCGGCACCATGATCCGCAGGAAGATCGACAGTTCACGTGCGCCGTCGATGCGGGCGGCCTCGACGAGTTCGTCGGGGACCGTCAGGAAGAACTGGCGGAACATGAAGCATCCGGTCGCGGTGAGCACGGCCGGGAGGATGATGCCGCCGAAGGTGTTGTAGAGGCCGAGGTCGCGGACGACCAGGAACTCCGGGGCGAGCATGACCTCGGACGGCAGCATCGTGGTGGCCAGGATGCAGATGAAGAAGGCCTTGAGCCATTTGTTGTCGTACTTGGCCAGCGCGTACCCGGTGCAGCAGCTGACGCCCACCGTGAGGATCGTCGTGATCACGCACACGAGGGCGGTGTTGATGAAGTACTGGGAGAAGTTGGCGCTGTCCCACGCCGCCTTGTAGCCCGAGAGGGTGGGGTGGTGCGGAAGCACCGTGAGCGGAAGGGAGAACAGGTCTCCGGCCGGCTTGAAGGAGCTGAGGACGAACCACAGCACCGGCAGCCCGTAGAGGGCGGCCAGGATCCACAGCAGTGTCGTCGCGGGTACCGCGCGCCGGAGCCCACCGTCGCGCCCGCCTCGGGGCCGCCGCCTGGAAGGGGCTTTCGGGGATCCGGCGTCGACCGGACGCGGCGTGTCGGTGGTGGTCATCGGTTCTCCATCCGCCGGTTGGCGATCAGCTGGATGATCGCGACGGCCATCAGGATGAGCATCAGCACGAACGACGCCGCGCTCGCGTAGCCGATCTGGCCCCGGTTGAATCCGGTCTGGTAGATGTACTGGACGAGCAGGTTGTTCGACGTGCCGGGTCCGCCGTTGTTGAGGGAGACGAACAGCGGGTACTCCTTCATCGCGTTGATCGTGTTGAGCAGGATGACGATGAAGGACGTCGGCGCGATGCTCGGCAGCGTGATGCTGATGAACTGGCGCCAGGGGCCCGCGCCGTCGAGCGAGGCCGCCTCGTAGTACGAGGTGGGCACGTTCTTGATCGCCGCGATGAACAGCAGCATCGAGAAGGCCGTTCCCCACCAGGCGCCGGCCATCACGACCACGCCCAGCGACAGGTCCGCGTTCGACTGCCATGCGATCGCGTGCCCGCCGAGCTTCTCGACGACGTAGTTGATCAGTCCGAAGTTCTCACCGAACAGCCACCGCCACAGGACACCGACGACGATGGGCGAGATGAGCCACGGGATGAAGAAGATGACCCGGGCGAAGGACGCGCCCTTGGCCTGCTTGCTGACCACCAGGTTGGCGATGAGGAGCGAGAGCACGAAGTTCAGCGGCACGACCAGCACGGTGTACAGCAGCGTCCGGAACAGCGCGTCGTAGAACGTGGAGTCCCCGAACAGGTTCGTGTAGTTGTCCAGTCCGACGAACTGGAACGCCCCCACACCCGTGTAGTTCGTGAAGGAGTAGACGAGCCCGATCACCGCCGGCCAGACGAAGAACAGTCCGAAGAGCACGACGTTGGCCGCGATGAGGACGAGCGGCGCGACGGTGTAGGTGCTGCGTCGCCTGGGCGGGCTCCCGGACACGTCCGAGGCGCGTTTTTTCATCTTCCTGACTCCGTGCTGGTGGATGGGATTGCCGGGGGCTCACACCATGAGCCCGGCGTGACCTGGACGCCCAGGGCGGGGCGGCGGTGGCTCGACCTCCGCCGCCCGGCCCTGTGGCCTGCGATCAGCCGCCGACCTGCTGGTTGTAGCCGTCCACGATGTTCTGGAGGGCCTTGTCGGCCGTCTGCTGGCCGTTGATCGCCTTGCCGAGTTCCGTCTTGGTCGGGTCCTCGGTGAGGCTCTTGCCCTTCAGCACCCACGCGGTCTGCGCGTTGTTGAAGTAGCCCGAGATCGGGGCGTACAGCGGGATCTCCTCGTTGTACAGCTTGAAGGCCGCCTGCGCCGCGTCCGAGGTGAAGGGGTACTTCGGGCTCAGACCGCTCTCGACCGGAAGGAACCCGGAGGTCTCGACCAGTTCGGTGTACTGCTTCGGGTCGTAGACCCAGGACATGAACTTCTTGGCCGCGGTGGAGGCGGCGCCGTTGTTGTTGAAGCCGACCATCATGCCGCCGCTGTTGACGTCACTGGCCTGCACCGGCTGGGCGGGGGTCGGGACGCTCGCCCAGTCGAACTTCTTGATGCTGTCCGCGAAGGCAGCGACCTGCCACACACCGGACCAGTAGGCGACGACGTCGCCGCTCTGGAACATGGCGGACGGGTCGGCGCCGCTGGTCCACACCGACTTCGGCATGACCTTGTCGTCGTTCAGCCCGACGAAGTAGTTCACGGCCTTCTTGGTCGCGGCGTCCGCGGAGAACTTGCCGGAGGAGTCCGCGTGGACGTACTTGCCGCCCATCTCGTACACCATGGCGCGCAGCCGGGACGGCGACTGGTCGAAGGTGAGGGAGTACTTGGCGCCGGTCTTCGCGCGGACCTTGTTGGCCGCCGCGATGAACTCGTCCCAGGTCCAGGTGTCCGAGGGCGAGCTCGGGACCTCGACGCCGGCCTTCTTGAACAGCGTCTTGTTGATGAACAGGCCGGACGCGGTGACGTCCGAGGGGATGGACAGCACCTTGCCGGACGAGTCCTTGGCGAGGAAGTTGCTGTTGATGTTGTAGCTCTTGTTGTTGGCGATGGAGCTGAGGTCGATCAGCTTGTTCGACCAGATCGGGTCCAGCGCCGGGACGTCCGCGACGTCGGGCAGGGAGTTCGCCTGCGCGGCGTTGTGCAGCTTCGTCGTGTAGCCGTCGTAGGGGACGTTGACGAGCTTGACGTTGACGCCGGTTTCCTTCTTGTACTGCGCCACCAGCTTCTTCCAGCCCGCGTCCTGTCCCGGGACCGTGGAGATCCAGAACGTCAGCGACTTGGAGGTACCGCCGGAGTCGGAGCCCGAGCCACAGGCGGAGAGCAGCAGGGCTCCTGCCGCGGTCGCGGCAGCGAGGGGAACAAGGCGGCGCATACCGCCGCGGCCGAGTCGGCTGGAGCGCCGCACACCCACAGTGGTCATCTTCGATCCCATTTCGTCGTACGGACGGAGCACGGCGCCGGCTGAGGCGGCACTGGTGCATTTTGAAGGAAAAGTCGCTTTCCGGGGGGCGCGGCCTCGCCCGGCCGCATCGTCCACGCGGGGTGAGATCCCCGGCCGTCCTGGCCGTCACCGCACGGGCACGCCCTCGTGCGGTTGCCGTACGTCGTGTACGGGCTGGGAGGCTCGCCCCAAGTCGGCGTCCCGGCCGACTTAGAAAGCGCTTGTCCGGACATTGGCAGACCGATTAGGAAGCCGTCAATCCTTCGCCTGCGCGCCTTCGGTCACGGTTTGGACTCCCTTGGCCACCGCGAGCCGGGCCGCACCCACCACGGTACCGAGATCACCGATCTGGCTGCTGACCACCTCGGTGGGCCAGCTCAGTCTTCCCAGCTCGGCCCGCACCCCGGGCAGGACCTGCGGGTCCGCGCCCGTGCTGCCGCCGAGGACGATCAGCCCCGGGTCCAGCACGGCGGCCACCGCTGCGGCCAGCCGGCCCACGTCGGCCGCGTGCCGGGCGACCAGGCCACGGGCGGGCTCCCGGCCCTGGGCCGCCAACGCGAAGAGCTGTTCGGCGGTGCGCGGGCTCGGGCCGTCGGTTTCCGGCCAGGCCTCGGCGGCCCGGCGCAGCAGGGCGTGCGAGCCCACGTAGGCCTCCAGGGCCTCCTGGCGGGGCTCCCGGTCGTCGTCCCAGGGGTAGGGCAGCCGGGCCAGCTCACCGGCCGCGCCGTTGGCGCCGCGCAGCACGTGGCCGCCGATGACGATGCCCAGACCGATACCGACGCCGATCCGCAGGTAGCCGAAGCTGCGGCGGCCCCGGGCGGCGCCCTCGTGGAGTTCGGCGAGGGCGGCGCAGTTGACGTTGTTCTCCAGGTGGACGGGGACTCCCGGGGGCAGGGCGACGGAGACCGCGTCGAAGACGGGTCCGGCCTTGGCGGTCGCCGGGCGCATCCCGGTGCCCGCCAGGTCGGGGGCGGTGACGTCACCGATGGCGACGACGATGGCCCGCGGCGGCGCCCCGGCGGGCAGCGCGGCCAGGGCCTCGCGGACGGCGTCGGGCGCTCTGGTGCGGGGCGTGTCCGCCTCGGCGAGCAGGGTGCCGTCCAGGGCGCAGGCGCGGACCCGGGTACGGGCCGGGCCGAGGTCGACGGCGAGGACCGAGCCGGAGGCGGGTCCGAGACCGTATACGGCGGCGGAGCGGCCGGTGCCGCTGGAGGCGGTGCCGGAGTGGGTGGCCAGTCCGGCACCCTCCAGCTCCGCCACGGCCGCGGAGACCGTCGGCTTGGACAGGCCGGCGAGGCTCGCGAGCTGCGGCCGGGTGGCGCTGCCGGCCTGGGCCAGCACGGCGAAGACCGCGCCGGCGCTCTCGGTGAGCCGGGGGGCTTCAGCCACGACGTGTTCCACAGATCCCCCATGGGTCAGGGGCCGCGCTCCCCCGGGGGCCGGGAGATGCGGCGATGCGGTGCCGTTGTGCCGCGCGGTTCTGGCCTCGACAGCGTCCCGTTGATCGAGTCCGCGGCAACTCTTGACGCACTGTACTTCGTTAGTTAACTTCCTAACGAAGTACACGGTACTCGCCTGCCGTGCTCCGCAAGAAGCCCGTCCCGGGGCTTCCCGACGTGCTCGACTCCTGTTCGGCCAGGCACGGTTCGCCCGCCGTCGCAGCACAGTGCCAAGCTCTTCGGCGCTGTTCGCCCAGACGACGAAAGAGGATCCGTGCAGGACACATCTTCTCCCCCGCTCGTGGCCGGCATCGACGTGGGCGGCACCAAGACCCAGCTCCGCGCCGTCGCCGGCCCGGACCGGGTCGCCGACCACGTCCGGCCGAGCAGCGGCTGGCGGCCTCACGACCCGGCCGCCGCGGCCCGCTGGCTGGCCGCACTGGTCCACGACGTCCTTCCACCCGGCACCCGCCCGGCCGCCCTGGCCGTCGGCGGGCATGCCTGTGAGACCCCCCGTCAGTGCGCCGGCATCGCCGCCGCCCTGCGGGACCTCCTCGGCGTGCCCGTCCGGGTGGTGGGCGACGCGGAACTCCTCGTCCCGGCGGCAGGCCTGGACAAGGGCGTCGGCCTGGTGGCCGGCACCGGCTCGGTGGCCGTCGGCCGGCAGGCCGACGGCAGCCCCGTGCAGGTGGGCGGCTGGGGTGCGGTCCTCGGCGACGAGGGCGGTGCCGCCGGACTCGTCCGGGAGGCCGCCCGCGCCGTCTGGGCCGCGCACGACCGCGGCGAGGCTCCCGACGCGCTCGCGACCGGGCTCGTCGCCGCCTTCGAGGTGGCGGAGGTGCCCGCGCTCGGTGCCGCCCTGGAGAGCGCCACGGACGTCTCCGCCGAGTGGGGCCGGCACGCCCCGGTGCTCTTCGCCGCGGCCGACGCCGGCTCCCGGCTCGCCACCGACGTCATAACCGGCGGGGGCCGCGCCCTCGCCGCCCTCGTGGCCCGGCTCGCCGCCCGCGGTCTCGCCGTGGACGACGTGGTGGTCGCGGGCGGCACGATCCTCTCCCAGCCGCGGCTGTACGACGCCTTCGCGGCCGGGCTCGCCGAGGCGGTACCGGGAGCTCGGCCCCAGCCGTTGCGGCTCCCGCCGGTCGAAGGAGCGGTGGCGCTGGCGCGTTCGATCCTGTGAGAAACCTGTCCGCAGCCCGTCCGGTCCCACGGCACCGGACCACGGGCCGTTCGAGGCTGCGCACACGCAGGTCCCGGCCGGTTCTTCCTGTGAACCACAGGGCCGCCGTTCAACTCCGGGTCACGTGGCGGTCGTCGGGCGATGACCGCCGGGACACGAACTCACCCTAGAACTTCGCTCGTTCAACACTTTTCCCACGCGAACCCACACGCTCACGCGCATCTGGAGCACTGGCCGTCCGCGTGAACTCCCCAGAATTCAAGAGAGGCACATCCATGCCGTCACCTGCCGGGCACCACTCCGCTTCTCCGACCCGTGGATCCGCCGTCGGCCGACGGGGATTCCTGAAGACCTCGCTCGGCGCGTCGGCGGGTGTCCTCGCGGCCCCGACCTTCGTCGGCTGGCTCGCCGCCGCCGACGCGAAGGCCGCCACGGCCCTGGCGTTCGTCGACGACTACAAGACGAACATCAGCACCAACCTCACCGCCGACACCAACGCCGTGGTCCGCATCCTCGGCGGCTTCGCCCGGATCTGGAAGACCGGTTCCGCCTGGAACACGGGCAGCGTGCTGCGCGCCGACATCCTGCGCGACAACATGCGCTACTGCGCCAAGATCACCAGGAAGCGGAGCGCCGCCGACGCGAAGAAGGCGTTCCTCTACGACCGCCAGCACCAGAGCTACGCGATGATCGCCGGGCTCGGCCCGCTCGCCGACCTCTACAAGGCCGGTGCCCTCGCGGTCACCTCGATCACCAGCGCCCCCGACGGCACCCCCGCCACCACGATCAACGACGCCGTCCCGGCCGACGCCCCGGCCGGCTCGGCGCTCGGCGCGGGCTCGCACGACTCGGCGCTGGGCAAGGTGGCCACCCTGGTCGACACCGTGCGCGGCAACTACGCGTCCGGCAACCCGTCCAAGTACGCCTACCAGTACCCGCGTCCGTGGCGCATGAACGAGGACAGCAAGGTCGTCGACACCGGCAGGACCGACGCGTACGGCTTCCCCGTGTACGACTCCGAGGTGGCCGTCGCCCCGCAGCTGCTGCGCCAGCGCAGCACCTCCCCCACCGACGACGGCGGCTTCCCGTCCGGCCACACCAACGCCTTCCACCTGGCGGGCCTGGCCTACGCGTACGCGGTGCCGGAGCGCTTCCAGGAGCTGGTCACCCGCGCCCTGGAGCTGAGCGACACCCGCATCATCGCCGGTATGCACAACACGGTCGACGTGATCGGCGGTCGCATCATGGCCACCGCCCTGGCCGCCGCCACCCTCGCCGACCCGGCCAACGCCGACCTGAAGGCGGCGGCCCGCGCCCAGGCCCTCGCGTACTTCGAGGCGCAGACCGGTTCCACCGCCGACACCCTGTACGCCTACGCCCACTCGGCCGGCACCGCCACCGACCCGTACGCCGACCGCGCGGCCAACGAGCGCGCGGCCACGCCCCGGCTGACGTACATCCTGGACCGGGAGGGCCGCGAGCTGCCCTTCGACGTGCCCAAGGGCGCGGAGGTGCTCCTCGAGACCCGCCAGCCGTACCTCACCGCGGACCAGCGCCGCGAGGTGCTGCGCACCACAGGACTGCCCTCCGGGTACGTGCTGCTGGACGGCCCTGAGCAGTGGGGCCGCCTCAACCTGTTCGCCGCGGCCGACGGTTACGGCGCCTTCGACACGGACGTCACGGTCACCCTGGACGCGGCGGCCGGCGGCTTCGCGGCAGCCGACGTCTGGCGCAACGACATCGACGGCCACGGCGCGCTGACCAAGAAGGGCACCGGCACGCTGACCCTGAGCGGCGACAACCGCTACCGGGGCGGCACCGTGGTGGCGGGCGGCGCCCTGGTCGCCGCTTCCGAGGACGCGCTGGGCCGCGGTGACGTCCGGGTCGCGGCCGGCACCCTGCGGGTCGCCGGGGAGCTGTTCGTGCGCGGCACGTACACCCAGGACGCGGGCACCCTGGAGGTCACCCTGGCCAAGGGCCGCAAGGCGCCGCTGACGGTGAAGCACCTGGCCGTCCTGGGCCGGGGCACCACCCTGTCCCTGCACCTCGACACCGAGCACCAGCCGGCCGCGGGCAGCACCCTCAAGGTCGTCGACGCTCCGCGGCTGCGCGGGCAGTTCGACACGGTGGAGCTGAACTCCGCCACGCTGCGGGCCGTACCCGTGTACACGGCAGACGGTCTGTCGGTACGACTCGTGAAGCGGTGACGCACCCGGTGGCGGGAGCGATGCGACAGTAGGGCCCATGGCCGCTCGTGATCGCTCCCGTCACCGCGGGCCCGGTGTCCCCGCGGGGCGGAAGATGGCAAGCGAACAGCAGTCGGTCCTCGAACCCGACGTCCCACACGTCCCCGGCCGCCCGGGCCCGCCCGCGGGAGCGGGGCCGCTCCCCCGGCGCACCGCCGCGGCCCGGCTCGCCGCCGCCCTGCGGGCCCGCCGCCGGTGGCTGGTACCGGTCCTCGCGGTGCTGCTGCTCGGGCAGATGGCGGCGGCGATGGTGACCACCGCCGTCCAGCAGACCCCCACCATCGACGAACCGGTCTACGTGGCCACCGCCACCGACTACCTGCACGAGCACCGGCTGCGCTACAACACCGAGCACCCGCCGCTCGGCAAGCTCGTGATCATGGCCGGCCTCGCCGTCGCCGACCCGCACTACGACCCGTCGTACCGGGGCGACCAGGGGCAGGTGGGACGGCATCTGCTGTACTCGTCCGGCAACGACCCCTGGCGGGTGATGCTGTGGGCGCGGCTGCCGGTGATCGTGCTGACACTGCTGTTCGGTCTGGTGGTGTTCGCCTTCGCCCGTGAGGTCCTCGGTACGGCCGCCGGGCTGCTGGCGCTCGCCCTGTACTGCTTCTCCCCCGACGTCGTCGCGCACGGCTCGCTGGCCACCCTGGACGTGCCGTCGGCCGGGTTCGTGCTGACGGCGGCCTGGCTGGTGTGGCGGGCCCGGCGGCGGCCCCGGCGCTGTCTGCCCCTGGCGGGGGCGGCGCTGGGGGCCTCGGTGGCGACGAAGATGAGCGCGCTGCCCGCGATCCCGGTGCTCGTGGCACTGGCCGTGGTGTCGGTGTGGGGGGCGCGCCCGGGGCGTGCGCTGCGTGCCCTCGCCGCGGCGGCCGTGGTGGCCGTGACGGCGGTCGCCGTCGTGTGGCTCTCCTACCTGGCGGTCGACCCGCGGCTCCGTCCGCTGTCCGCCCAGCCGGTGCCGGCGGTGCACGGACTGCGCGGCCTCCTGGTCGACCTGATGCCCTTCCCGCAGGCCTACCGGGACGGCATGCGGATGCAGTTCGCCATGGAGGACTACCCCTGGCAGGGCTACCTGTTCGGGCACCTCTACACCGGCTCCCGCTGGTACTACCTGCCGGCCGCCCTGCTGGTGAAGACCCCCCTCGGCATGCTGGCGCTGTGGGCGGCCGGTGCCCTCGCGCTGGTGGCGGTACGGCGGCTGCGGCGGGCCGCGCCCTACCTCCTGCTGCCGCCGGCCGTGCTGCTGGTCTCGGCGATGACCGGGTCGCGGGACTTCGGGACGCGGTACGCGGTCTTCATGCCGATGTTCCTCGCGGTGGCGGGAGCCGCGGTCCTGACGGTGCGCCGGCGGTGGGCGCGGCCGGTGGGCGGGGCGCTGGCCCTGTTCGTCGCGGTCAGCTCGCTGCGCGCGTTCCCGTTCTACCTGCCGTACGCCAACGAGGCGTTCGGGGGTCCGGCGAAGACGCACCTGTGGCTGCACGACTCCAACGTGGACTGGGGTCAGGACCTGGGCCGGCTCGCCGACCGGCTGAGGGAGCGCTACCCGGGCGAGCGGATCTGGCTGGTCTACAAGGGCAGTGGCGTCCCGGCGTACTACGGCATCCACGCCGCCGACCCTCGCGAGGTGCCGCCCGGGCAGGTGCACGGAGTGCTCGTCGTCTCGGACTCGTCGGCCGCCAAGGCACGGGGCAGACTTGCCGAATTGATCGACACCAGCCGTGCGGTCGATGATGTCGGTCATTCGATCACCATCTATCGGCGATGACCGTACGATCCATCCGATCCACCGGCGCGGACCACCGCATCCGTCGCCGGTGAGCACCGGAATCCCGGTGCTGTTTCCGCATCCTGGGCGTTCGCCGCCGGGACGGTCCGGCGTACCGCACAACCCCTGGTCACCACGGTCCGTGAGCTATGTTGAGTCCTCGTGGGAGACAAAGGAGGCGCTTCGGTGCCATCGCCGCAGCAGGCCCGGGCCCAGGCATCCGCGATCACCTCGGGCAAAACCGTGCCGGAGGCGGAGGCCGCGCCCACCTCCCAGCTCCGCGAGCTGTTCGACGGTCCCCGTCTCTCCCCCGGCCAGCGCCGCATCGCCCAGTACCTGATCGACCACATCACCGAGGCGGCCTTCCTGTCGATCACCGACCTGGCCGAGCGGGTCGGGGTCAGCCAGCCGTCGGTGACCCGGTTCGCGGGCGCGGTCGGTTTCAGCGGCTACCCGGCGCTGCGGGAGCGGCTCCAGTCGATCGCGCTGCGCACCCTGGCGGGCGGCACCGGGCCCGCCACCGAGCAGCGCAGCAACGAGTTGCAGGCCGCCGTGGACGCCGAGATCGAGAACCTGGAGAACCTGCGCCGGGACTTCGCCGACCCGGACCGGGTGATCTGGATCGGCCGCGAGCTGTCCCAGTCGTCCCCGCTGACCGTGCTGGGCCTGCGCATCTCCGTCTCGCTTGCGGAGTACTTCGCCTACGCCGCCCGCCGTATCCACCCCGACGTACGGCTGGTGACCCGGGGCGGCAGCGTGGCCTACGACGCGCTGCTGCAGTCGCGCGAGGCGGGCGGCACCTGGGTGCTGGCGTTCGGCATGCCGCGGCACGCGCAGGAGACGCTGACGGCGATCCGGGTGGCGCGCACGGCGGGGCTGCGGGTCGCGCTCGTGACCGACCTGGCGCTCGGCGCGCTGGCCGACGAGGCCGACGTCACCTTCAGCACCGGCATCGGCTCCCGCCTGGTCTTCGACACCTACGCGGCGCCAGGTCTGATGGCAGCCGCCCTGCTCCAGGCCATGACCGACGCCGACCCCGCGCGCACCCAGGCGCGGCTGGAGGAGTACGAGCAGGTCGCCGAGGAGCACCAGTTCTTCCTCAAGGACTGACCTGACCGGCCTCGGACCGGACGTCCCCCGCAGGACCACGTAGGGGGATTATTCACCTCATTTCGCGCATGAATGTTTTCATACGTCTTGAAAACCGGACGGCATATATAAATACTGCTCAACGGATCACCCCCGGCCCACTCCGGGCACGTTCCGCACCCGAGGACGCACCGCTCGCACCCTCCCCGAGAAAGCCGACGGACCGCCCATGCGCACGCAGCACGAACCGCAGTGCCGGCGGCCGGCGCCCGGGGCCTCGCACGGACACCCCCAGCCGCCGTCTCCTACCCGCGTCGGCGCCGGGGATGTTCGAACGGGCATCGCCTGCGCGATCCGCCCGCGGCGGCTCCGGCCATCCCCTAGGCCGGAGCCGCCCACACCCTCGTCGAGCACCCTCACGACACCGCACACCCGGAAGCGATGACCATGACTCTGACGACGACCGCGCGCATCAGCCCCGACTGGCCCTGCCAGGTCAAGGCACCGGGGAGTTACGACTGGGAACGCTCCGCCGCCAAGTGGCTGCGCGAGCTGGTTCCGGCCCGCTACGCCAGCTACCCGGCGCTGATCCGGCACCCCGTGCTGCTCGCCCGGCACGCGCAGATCCAGGTCCAGCACGAGGTCCGGGTGGCGCGCACGGCGCTCCAGACCGCGCGTGCCGAACTGCCCCTGCTGGGTCTGCCGGAGTCGGTCATCGAGCACACCATCAAGCTGTACGCGGCCGAGGTCATGCAGCTCCAGCACATCGCCCGCAGCGTCCGCGTGGTCACCGAGGCGCTCGTCGGGCACAGCACCGGCCGCTGACCAAATCCGTCCACGGATGCCCATATCCTTCACGGATCGGGTACGAGTGTGATCGGAGACACCGTCTTGTGCGATGCTCGACCCGTGACGAGCGAGTACGTGCCTGCAGTGGACACCGGCGCCGTCGCCGAGCTGGCAGCCCTGGCCAGGATCGTGTCCAGGCAGCGCGCGGAGCTGGACCTTCTGCGGGAATCGGTGGCCGCTTCCGCGGTGGTGGAGCGCGCCAAGGGTGCGCTGATGGCCACCACGGGCTGCTCCCCCGACGCCGCGCACGAGGCGCTCGCGCAGCGGGCCGAGGCCGGTGACCGCACGCTGCTGGAGGAGTGCTGGCTCACCCTCGGCGCCCTGATGCCCACCACGCCCGCCGCCGCGGTCCCCACCGGTACGGGTTCCGCCGGTACGGTCCCCGCCGCCGAACCGCTCGCCCCGGCCGTGGCCCGGGAGACGCCCGGCCGGCCCGGCACCGCCGAGATCCTCGGCCGTCTGGGCAAGGCCCTGCTGCACGTCGGCTCCCCGCAGGAACTGGCCGGAACGCTCCGCGAGCACCTGACACCCCGAATCGACGCCGACGCGGTGCTGCTCTACCGGCGGCTGCCCGGCGACGGCCTCGAACTCGTCGGGCACGCGGGACTCGACGCCACGCTCGCCGCCCAGTGGCACCAGGTACCGCCGCTGCAGGGGTTCGCCCCGCTGGAGGCGCTGAAGGCGGGCGAGCCGCTCTGGCTGGAGGACTTCACCGAGGACCGGCAGTCGTTCCAGCTCATCGACGAGCCGCCCGGGCGCTGGCTGTCCCGGGCCTGGCTGCCGGTCTCGGCGGACACGGTCCTCGGCGTGCTGCGCCGCCGCGAGGGCGCCTTCGGCCTCGCGGACCGTGAGCTGCTGCGGTCCGTCGCCCGGCTCGGCGCCGGCCGGCTCGGCGCCCTGGGCGCCCCCGCCGAACCGGTGGCCTCGGACCTCTCCGCGGCGGTGCAGTCGGTGCTCGACGCGCTGCCGGGAGCGACGGTCCTGCTGGTCCCGCTGCGCACCGGCGCCGGGGAGGTGGAGGACTACCGCATCGAGGCGGCCACTCCGGGAGCCGTCGACATCCTCGGCCGCACCGGTCGCGAGCTGGTCGGCTCGCACATCCTGGAGAGCTATCCGTCCGTCGCCGGCGAGTCGCTGTGGCAGGGGTACCTGAAGGCGCTCGGCGGGGGCGAGCCGTACGAGGGCGAGCCGTTCGTCTACGAGGAGATCGTCGCGGGGGTGACCGTGACCGCCACCTACTCGGTGCGCGCGGCGCGGCTCGGCGACCAGTTGCTGGTGACCTGGCTGCGGCACGACACCGAGGACCGCCAGGAGCAGCGGCTGGCGGAGCTGCAGCGGCTGGGCAACCTCGGCTGGGCGAACTGGAACCTGGTCACCCGCCAGGTCAACTGGTCGACCCAGGTGTACACCATCCTGGGACGCGACCCGGGACGCGGAGCGGTGCCGCTGGACCTGCTGCCGGACCTGGTACTGCCCGAGGACGCCCACGCGCTGGCCCGTGCCGTGTCCGAACTCGCCCGCACCGGCCGGTCGTTCGACGTACCGTTCCGGATCAGGACCGGGAACGCGGTACGGCACCTGCGGGCCGTCGCGGAGGCGGTGAGCGCCTCGGACGGCACGGTCGTCGAGGTGCACGGGTTCGTGCAGGACCTCACCGCCCAGCGCAGCGCCGAACTCGCCCTGGTGGACAGCGAGCGGGCGATCCTCGTGCAGCGCGGCGTCCTGGATGCCGAGCGGGCGCTCGCCGCCCGGCTCCAGCACGCGCTGCTGCCGCTGCCCAGCAATCCGGTGCGGCTGCACGGGCTGCGCGTCGAGGTCGCCTATCTGCCCGCCCAGGCGGGGGTGCATGTCGGCGGTGACTGGTTCAGCGCCATCGAACTGCCGGACGAGACCGCGCTGTTCGTGATCGGCGACGTGGCGGGCCACGGGGTCGACGCCGTCGCCACGATGGCCCAGCTGCGGTTCACCGCCAAGGGCATGGTGAGCACCGGCTCCTCGCTGACCGGTGCGCTGGCCCGGCTCAACTTCCTGCTCCTGCACTCGCGCGACGCCCAGTCCACCGCGACGCTCGTCCTCGCCCGCTACGAGCCTGCCGAGCGGCGGCTCGCCTGGGCCCAGGCGGGTCACCCGCCGCCCCTCCTCGTGCGCGGGGGCAGGGCCCACCGGCTCGACCGTCCGGAGGGGATGCTGCTCGGCGCGTCGGCGAACCCGGTCTACGAGTCCGCCGAGTTCCAGCTGGAGCCCGGCGACCGGCTGCTGCTGTACACCGACGGCCTGGTCGAGCGGCCCGGCGAGGACATCGACGCGGGCCTGGACCGCCTGGCCGCCGCCGCGCTCGCCGCCGGACCCGGCAGCCTGGACGCGCTCCTCGCCGCGATGCTGGCGGGCGAACGCCGGGACGACGTGTGCGTGCTGGACATCCGGGTGCCGGTGGCGGACGAGGAGTAGTCGCACCTCCGGGCCGTCAGCCGTCGGTGAGGCTGGTGCGGGACTCCAGGGAACGGCGGGTGTCGTCGCCGTAGACACCGCGTTCGTCCCCGCTGATGCCGTACCAGATCTGGAAGCGTTCCACGGCAGCGGTCAGGGCCGCGTCGTAGGTGCCGGCGGTGGAGCCGTCGCGGTAGACGTCCGGGATGCGGAGCAGGCGCTGCTCCAGCTCGACGACCTCGGGACCGGTGTCGCCCTGGCGGAGGGTGCCGGCACCGTCGGGGTCGGCGGAGGTGTCCGAGGCGGGCGGGGTGGAGGCCGGGGCCGTGGTCGCGGACGTCGCGGACTCGGTCGGCTGGGCGGCCTCGGCGGTGCCTTCCCTGCCGGGAAGCAGCAGGGCGCAGCCGAAGCCGACCAGGGCCGCCGCGCCGACGGCCACCACGACGGCGGCCCGGCGCAGTCCCGGCCCGAAGCCGAAGGAACGGGAGGGGTCGATGCCGTGGCCACGGCTGCCGGGCGCGGTGCGCGGGCCGTCGGTGACGGGCGGCAGTTCCTGGGTCTCGTCCTCCGTGCCGGAACCGAAGGACCCGAAGGAGCCGAGGGACCCGGTGCCGGAACCGGCGGCGGGCTCGAAGGCCTCGAAGTCCGCGAGCCCCCGGCCTCTCCCCTCCCTCGCCTCCCTCTTCTCCTTTGCTTCCTTCGCTTCCTTCGCTTCTCTCGTCTCCCGCGTCCGCTCGGCGGCCTCCGCGTCCGCGTGGAACTCGCGCATCAGCTCCGCGAGGGTGTCGAGCCGGCGCGGGCGCAGGACCCGGACGGGTTCCAGGACCGGCCCGCGGTGCGGCTGTTCAGGGTCGGGCGGTGTCGACACACTGCTCTCCTTCCACTCCCCGTGCGCACGGGGAGTCCGCGATCCCCGAGAACACATACGGGAGGACCGCCCCGCCGGTTCAGCCCGGGCGCACGACCGGGCCCGAAAGGACAGGCAGAGCACTCAGTCCCCCTCCTGCCTGCACTGAGTGCCACGCGGGCCGACGGAATGCTACGTTCGCGTCCATGAGCTCCAGCAGCGCGGCACCGCCCGCCAAGCCGCCCATGCGGGACGCCCTAATCGCGGCGGCCTTCCGGCTCTTCGTGGAGCGCGGGTACGAGCAGACGACCGTCGACGACATCGTTGCCCTCGCGGGCGTCGGGCGCCGGTCGTTCTTCCGCTACTTCCCGTCCAAGGAGGACGTGGTCTTCCCCGACCACGAGGGGTGCCTGGCCGACATGACGGCCTTCCTGGCGACGGGCGACCCGGAGTGCGAGCCGGTGCGGCAGGTGTGCGACGCGGCCCGGCTGGTGCTGCGGATGTACGCGGAGAACCCGACGTTCTCCGTGCAGCGCTACCGGCTCACCAAACAGGTGCCGGGGCTGCGCGCGTACGAGCTGTCGGTGGTGTGGCGCTACGAGCGCGCGCTCGCCGACTACCTGCGCGGCCGGTACGCGGGCCGCCCCGACGGGACGCTGCGGGCCGACGTCGTGGCGGCGGCGGTGGTCGCGGCGCACAACAACGCACTCCGCTCCTGGCTGCGATCGGACGGGCGGGTCGACGCGGACGAGACGGTCGGCCACGCCCTCGGGTACGTGCAGGCCGCGTTCGGCACCCAGGCCGCCGGACCCGCCGCGGGCGGGGCGCCGGCCGGGCTCTTCGGCGGCCCGGCGGAACACCCGGACGACGTGGTCGTCCTCGTCTCCCGGCGGGACGCCCCGCTGTGGCGGGTGGTCCAGGAGATCGAGTCCGCGTTCGGCCGCGCCTGAGATTCCGGAAGACCGCATATTCGGGGTACGCAGTGCCTTTACGGCTGGCACTGAGTGCCATACGCTGTCGGCGTGCACGGTGGCACGGCCGACCGGGCACAGGCGTGTGCGGCCAGGTCCGGACACGCGGGATTCCGGGCGAGCGCAGGGAGTTGACCAGCGTGTACCACCACTCGACGAGCGCCACGCAGTCGGCGGTCGGATTCGCGACGGGCGTTCTCGAGCCCGTGCCCGCGGACCGCGCCAAGGACGCCATCGTCTACCAGCGCTGCACCTGGTGCGGCACCGCGATGTACCACCGCCTGCTCTGCCCGGTGTGCCAGGGCAGCGAGCTGCGGACGGAACGCAGCGAGGGCACGGGCACGGTCCGCCACTCGACGGTCGTCCACCGCAACACACCCGCCGCACGCAACGTGTCCCTGATCGAGATGGCCGAGGGCTTCGTGGTCCGCGGCCGGGTCATGGGCCCGCCGATCGGCATCCACAGCGGCGACCGGGTCAGGCTCTCCACCGCCAAGGACCCGGTACGGGGCGAGCCGGTCTTCCAACTCCTTGACGAGCCGTACCGGGCGTGGAGCTGACGCTCACGCATCCGGTCGCCCGGTGAACGAACCGCCCGACCGGGCCGGCGCATCGGGACACGTGATCCGCCACTCGCACCCCACAGGCAACCCACAGACTCGACTCTCCGTCCTCCGGAGCGCGAGGGGCTCTCCGGGACCGTCCGGATGGCCCGTGCTCGCGGTCCGAGGAGGAGGGAACATTGGTCCGTACCCGGCGCATATGGGTCACCGCGGCGGCGGTGCTCGCGCTCGTGGGAGGAGTGTCCGGCACCACCGCACACGCTCAACAGGTCCCGGCCGCAGCCAGGTCCGACGGGGAGCTGCCACCGGGCTGGCACATCGACCAGGGGCGGCAGGCGCCCCAGTTGGTGTGGCGGTCCGCCAGGCGGGTGCCGATGGGGGACGCGCGGGTTGAATTCCGTGCGGACGGGCGGCTGTTGGGGGTGCCGGAGCCGGAACGGGACGGGCACACCTTCCGACTCGGCCTGGACGGGGCCCGGGCGGGGGCGCTGAAGAACCTTCAGGTCTGGTCCGGTGGACGCCGATTGGACTCCCGGCCGGCAGCGAAGCCGGGGGTCGCGCCACCGGCGGCAGTGCGGCCCCCGGCCCCGCTGCCGGCCAATCCGGTGGACCCGGGCAAGCCCGGCCCGTACCGGACGAAGACGGGCTCGTACCGGCTCAGGTCGGTGCGTCTGCCCGGGTTCTCCGTCCCGGTCGAGATGCAGGCCATGGTGGTCGCGCCCGCCGGGGCCGCAGGGGCCCGCCCGCTCGCGCTGTTCCTGCACGGCCGCCACGCCACCTGCTACGCCCCGCAGGGCGGCTCCGACGACGCCTCCGGCGCCTGGCCGTGCCCGGCCGGCACGCTCCCCGTACCGAGCCACCGGGGTTATCTGCGCGACCAGCGACTGCTGGCCTCCCAGGGCTATGTGACGGTGTCGATCTCGGCCAACGGGATCAACGGCCAGGACTGGCAGGCCGAGGACGGCGGCGCACAGGCCCGTTCGTCCCTGATCCGGCTGCACCTCGCGCACTGGGCCGACTGGGCGCACGACCCGCACCACGCACCCGCCATCGTGCGCGAGTCCCCCCGCGCCGACCTCTCCCGCGTGCTGCTGATCGGCCACTCGCGGGGCGGCGAGGGCGTCGACCGGGCGGCGCTGGACAGCCTGTACCCGCCGCCGGCCGCCCAGGACGGCTACCACGGCAGGGTGCGCTGGCACATCAGCGGGACCGTGCTGATCGGCCCGACCGTCTTCGGCCAGAACCCGGTCCCGGACGTGCCGTCGGTCACCATCCTGCCGGGCTGCGACGGCGACGTCTCCGACCTCCAGGGCGAGGTGTACGTCGACGGCACCCGCGGTGTCAGCAGCGGCAAGGCCCTGCACAGCGCGGTGTACGTGATCGGCGCCGACCACAACTTCTTCAACACCGAGTGGACGCCGGGGCAGGCGCAGGCCCCCGCGGAGGACGACTTCTTCGACGACCCGGACCACCCGGACCCGGTCTGCTCGCCGGGTGCCGCGACCCGGCTCACCGCCGACCAGCAGCACCGGGCGGGCTCGACGTACATCGCGGCGGCGGCCGGGCTGTTCGTCGCGGGCGACGACAAGGTCCGTCCGCTCCTTGACGGTTCGGGACGGCGGGCGCCGTCCGCGGACCCGGCGCGGGTGCTCGGCCACGCGGTCGGCGCCAACCGCGGCGCCGGGTTCCTGCCGGACGGCAAGGTCACCGTGACCGGCGGCCGGCTGTGCTCGGCGGTCGATCCCGACCCGGCGGTGGCCTGCCTGGGCGAGGGTGCCTCCGGCGCCTCACCGCACTTCGCGCGGTGGGAGACGGCACGGGAGTCCGGCCGGCACGCGATCGCGCTGCACTGGACGTCCGCCGGAACCCCGGCCCGGGTCCGGGTGGCCCGGCCGGTCTCGCTCTCCGGTGCCGACGCACTCGCGCTGCGGGTCTTCGTGCCGCCGAACTCCCGGGGCACCGCCCTCGACGTGACCGTCACCGACAGCCACGGCCGACGGGCCACGCTGGGCCGGGTCCGCCTCGACGGGCTGCCCGGCAGCGACCGCACCGCGTCCTACTGGGCGCGCGAACTGCGCGTCCCGCTCACCGCCGCCCGCCGCGCCGGCCTCGACCTGCGGTCCGTCACCTCGCTCGAACTGACCCCGCGTTCGGGCTCCGGACAGGCCTGGCTGATGGACGCCTGGGGCTGGCGTCCGGGCACCCCCGCGGTCCGCGCGCCCGGGCTGCCGCGCGTCGACCTCGGCCGGCTCACAGTCGACGAGGGCGACTCGGGTGTCCGGACCTACCACGTCCCGGTGCGGGTGTCCGGGCGGGGCAGCGGCCAGGTCCGGGTGTACGTCGTCGACCCGGCGACCGGTACCGCGAAGGACCGCCTGGTCACCGTGCGGCCCGGCGGCCACGGCATCGACGTGCCGGTGAAGGTGCGGGGCAACACCCGCTACGGCGCCGACGTGCCCTACGACGTGCTGGTCAAGGCCGTCCACGGGGCGGTCGTCGGCTCCTACCTGGGCGGGGTGACCGTGCACGACGACGACCCGGCGCCCACCGTCACCGTGACCCCGCTCGCGGACCGGGTGACCGAGGGCTCGGCCCTGAAGTGGCGGATCTCGCTGTCGGAGACCGCGGACACGGACATCGGCGCGCTGTTCGTGCCGGTACCGGCCGGCAGCGGCTCCACGGAGCTGTCCACCAAGGACGTCGACCCGGCCTGGCTGGCCGACGTCTCCGGCGCGGATCCGGACCCGGAACGCCCGCTGTCCCAGGTCGACGGCCTGTACCTGTGGCTGGACGTGCCCGCCGGGCAGACCGGCCTCGACGTGACCGTGCCCACGGTAGGGGACCGGGTCGCGGAACCGGCCGAGTCGGTGACCTTCCGGCAGGCGGACGACGAGGGCAAGCCGTTGCCCGGCGGTCTGACGCTCACCGGAACGGTGCTGGACGCCTCGTAGCGCTCCGCGCGCCCTGAGGGGGTCCCGGCCTCCTCAGGGCTTCAGGGTCACCCGGATGCCGAGCGTGCCGTCGCTGCCCCGGCGCAGCCTGCTGCCGAGCAGGACGAGGCGGCCGGAGATGCCGTACTTGCGGGCGATGAGGCCGCGGTAGCGGGCAGCGGTGGCCGCGTCGGTGATCTCGGCGGTGGCCGGTACCGGGTCACCGCTCGGATTGCCGCGCACGTCACAGGGGCCGACCGTGACGTCGGCCCGGCGCCGGATGCGCTTGACCTTGAACGAGTCGGCGACCGTCCAGACACCGAGCGCATCCCCGTCCCGCACCACCCACACCGGCGTGGGAACGGGGGTCCCGTCCTTGCGGTAGCTGGTGACCAGCAAGTACTTGCCGGCACCGAGCCGGTCGAGCGTCGTACCGGTGGTGTCGTCCATCCCTGAAGTCTAGGCGGACCCGCGCCCCGAAGGGGTGCGGGGAACTGCGCGACCAGCCCCCACCGACCCGCGGTCGGCGAAGCGCTCAGACATCCGCCCGCCGGCCGAGCAGTTCCAGATACCTCCGCGCGAACAGATACGCGTCACCGGGCCACCGGGCCGACAGATACGCCCCGTCCTCGACGACGAACGCGTAACTGTCGTCGGTCGCCGTGCCGCGCCGCGTCAGCTCGCGGGGCCCGCGCTCGAACTGTGCTGCCGGGTCGGCGAGGGCGCCGCGCACCTCGTCCTCGACGTAGGCGGGGTAGGTGCGGTAGTAGCGGCCGAGACGCCAGGCGGTGGTCACGTAGGCCGTGCGTTCCATGTACTTGGGCAGGCAGGTGGTACGGCGGCCGGACAGCACGCTGCGCCCGGTCTGCGGATCCAGGGTGCGCGCGAGCACCAGGACGCCGTGGCAGATCGCGCCGACCGGACGGCCCAGTGCCCAGAACTTCCGCACCTGGTCACGCAGTTCGGGCGAGCCCAGGTACTGGCGCATGCCGGGCGCGTGTCCGCCGGGCAGCAGCAGCCCGTCGAAGCCGGTGACGTCGAGGTCGGACCAGGCGGCCGTGGCGGTGAACTCCGGTGCCGCGGTGAGCTGTTCGTAGAACCGCTTGGGTTCGTCCTCGGCGCCGAGCTGTCCGAACAGGACGCCGGTGAGCAGCCGTGGGTCGGCGGCGGGCCGGGTGCCGGCGCGTTCGGTGGCGAAGACGACCTGGTGGCCGGCCCGGGTCAGCTCCCGCCAGGGCACGGCCACCTCGGTCACGTCGAAGTCCCGGTCGGGAAGCGGCATCAGCACACGCATGCGGCCATGATGTCAGCCGCGCTGTAGCGCCTCACGCGAGCGCCGCCGCCATCCGCCGTACCGCCTCCGTGATCACCTCGGGCGAGGTGGCGAGGTTGAACCGGACGTGCCCGGCGCCGCCGGTCCCGAAGGGGAGGCCGGAGTTGACGGCGACCCGGCCGCGCTCCAGGAAGACCTCGGCCGGGTCGTCGCCGAGGCCGAGGGCGCGGCAGTCGAGCCAGGCGAGGTAGGTGGCCTCGCCGGGCCGGTACCGGATGCCGGGCAGCCGGCGGTCGAGCAGGCCGGCGAGCAGGCGCCGGTTCTCGTCGAGGCCCGTGAGCAGGGCGTCCAGCCAGGCGGTGCCGTCGGTCAGGGCGGCGGTGTGGGCGATGACGCCGACGTGGCTCGGGCCGTGGCTGACCTCCTCGGGCAGCCGGGCGAGGTCGGCGGCGGCCCCGGGTCCGGCGAGGGCGAGCGCGGCCTTGAGGCCCGCGAGGTTCCAGGCCTTGGACGCCGACATCAGGGACAGCCCGCGTTCGGCGCCCGGCACGCTCAGGTACGGCACGAAGCCGACGCCCGGGGCGGTGAGCGGGGCGTGGATCTCGTCGGCGACGACCCGGACGCCGTACCGCTCGGCGAGGGCGCCGACGGCGGTGAGTTCGTCGGCGGTGTGGACGGTGCCGGTCGGGTTGTGCGGGCTGCACAGCAGATACCCGGCCCGGCCGCCGCCGAGTCCGCGGAACGCCGCTTCCAGCACGCCGAGGTCGATGCGGCCGTCGCCGCCGAGCGGGGCCTCCACCACCTGCCGGTCCATGTGTGCGACGAACTGGTGGAACGGCGGGTACACCGGCGAGTTGACGACCACCGGGTCGCCGGGCCCGGTGACGAGCTTCAGCATCTCGACGACGCCGAGCATCACGTCGGGGACGATCGCGGTGCGGGCCGTGTCGAGCCCGTCCCAGCCCCAGCGTTTCGCGGCGAACGCGGCGAGCGCCTCGGCGTAGGCGGTGCCGGCCGGGTAGCCGGTGTCGCCGCGTTCCATCGCGTCCGTGACCGCGCGGACGACCGCCGGGGCGAGCGGTACGTCCATCTCGGCCACCCATACCGGGAGCACGTCCTCGGGATAGGTGCGCCATTTCATGCTGGTACGACATCGCAGCCGGTCGAGGGTGAGGGCGCGCAGCGGGTTCGGTTCGCCCGGATTCTCCTGCGGGGTGCTGGTCATGGGCTCAAGATAGGCGGCTGCGGCGGGGCCGGGAACGAGGCGTACGGCCGCGCCGCACTGCCACGGGATCGTAAAGATCACCAACGCTGTGAACGTCCTGGAGGCCGCGGACGTATGGAGAGCAGGGCGCTCGACGACCGGAGGGCCCCGCGGTGCAGGCACCGCGCGTTCGGGGTTTCGGGAGCCATGGATGAGGCACGCACGACGACGGGTCGTCCGGCGGGGGACACAGCTGGCGGCGGTCGGCGGACTCCTTCTGGGAGGCGCGATGGTCACCACGGCCATGGCGAGCGAGACTCCCGGCACGTCCGCCGTCCCGTTCAGCTCGGGCTCCGCGACCGCGGCCGGTGACACCGGCGCGGCGCTGGTGGCGAAGCTCGGCACCGCCCGTACGGCGGGCAGCTGGATCGGCGCCGACGGCAGGCCGGTGGTCGCGGTGACCGACGCCGGGGCCGCGGCGATGGTGAAGCAGGCGGGCGCCGAGCCCAAGATGGTGTCGCACAGCATGAACGAGCTGAAGGCGGCGACCGCCACACTGAAGGCCGCGCCGCGGGTGGCCGGCACGGCGTGGGTGGTGGACTACAAGACGAACCGGGTGACGGTGGAGGCCGACAGCACGGTCTCCGCCTCCGACTGGTCGGACCTGAGCCGGGTCGCGGCGGGCATCGGCGGTTTCGTGCAGATGCAGCGCTCCGAGGGGAAGTTCACCACCCGGCTGAACGGGGCGCAGCCCATCCTGTCGACGGGCGGCCGTTGTTCGGCCGGGTTCAACGTCACGAACGGGACCACCGACTTCATCCTCACCGCCGGTCACTGCGGTCCCGCCAACACCATCTGGTTCGACGAGGGCCAGGGCAACGACCAGCAGGTGGGCACCACGATCGACACGCAGTTCCCGGGCAACGACTTCTCGCTGATCCAGTACGCGAACGGGAAGGCCGGTGACAACCCGGACGTGGTCGCGATCGGCAACGGCCAGGGCGTGCGGATCACGGGGGCGGCCGATCCGACGGTCGGCGAGAAGGTGTTCCGCAGCGGCTCCACCAGCGGTCTGCACGACGGTACGGTGACCGCGCTGAACGCGACCGTCAACTACCCGGAGGGCACGGTCACCGGGCTCATCCAGACCAACGTGTGCGCCGAACCGGGCGACAGCGGCGGCCCGTTGTTCTCCAACGGCATCGCGCTGGGGGTGACCTCGGGCGGCAGCGGCGACTGCACCACGGGCGGCGTGACGTTCTTCCAGCCGGTGACGCGGGCGATGGCGGCGCTGAACGTGCAGCTGATCGTGACGAAGCAGGCGGCCGGGGCCCAGGGCGCCACGCCCGCGCCGTCCGCGTCGGCCAACCACAGCGCCATCGCGCCGAGCGCGGCCTCGCCCGGTTCGACGGCGCCGGTCACCGGGGACGACACGAGTCTGGTCGCCCGGCTCACGGACACCCGCAACGTCGGTCCGGGTCTGCTGGTGATCGGGGGCAGTCTGATCGCGCTGGTGGGCACGCGCTTCATCCGCGCGGAGCAGGACCGCAAGGCCTACCAGCGCTACTACTCGGCCACTTGGGGCTGACGGGGTGGCGGGGGGCGGCGCGGGGTCTGCCGCGCGAGGTCCGACGAGAAGGGCACCCGGCCTCTGCGGGTGCCCGGGACGGGCGGTCAGGCCGGCTGGCCCGGCTGCTACGGGGTCGCCGCCGCCCATTCGAGGACGAGCCGCTGGTACTCCTCGCGCTGCTCGGTGCTCAGTGTCCCGCCCGACCGGAGCCACAGGGCCCGGATCTCCTCGTTGACCTCGTCGGCCGATCGCTCGGTGACGCTTTCAACAGTGGTGGACATGGTGTGAAGCATATGCCGGTCGACGTGAAGGCGCCGTGAGTAAGTACGACTGATACGGACATATCGGACCGTGTTACTCGTCACGTCAATATGTCAAGCACAGGCGGGAGTTCGCTGCCGTCCGGCACCGCCCGCACCTGCGGAAACGGCAGTTCAGCCACCGGCCCGGCCGAGCACCAGAACCTGGATCGCCAGGACGGCGGCGCCCCGCGCCCAGTCGTGGAAGTCGGAGACCTTGGTCTCCAGTCCGAGCGGGGCGGCGAGCGGGTGCCGGTGGGCGCGGACCGTCTCGCGCACCGTGCCGCCGGCCACCTCCATCAGGCCGACCCCCTCCCCGGCCAGCAGGATCTTCTGCGGCATGACGAAGTTGGCGATCTGCGCGAGCAGCGTGCCCAGCGCCCGGCCGGCCTCGCCGATCACCCGCGCGGCCAACGGCTCGCCCGCGGCGGCGCCGGCGAGGATCTCCTCGTACGACGCGTCGCGGCCGGTGGCGGCCCGGACCTGGTAGCGGATGCTGGGGATGGTGAGCAGCGACACGGCGCTGCCGCGCTCGCCCTGCGGGGTGAGCGGGCCCAGCGGGTCGATGATCCAGTGCCGCCCGAAGCCGCGGTCCTCCTCGGCGCAGGGGACCCGCTTGCCGCCGAGCACCAGGCCGTAGCCGATGCCGGCGCCGATGGTCAGCACGACGAAGCGGTCGAGTCCGCGGCCGGCGCCGAACCAGGTCTCGGCCTCGACCAGGGCGGCCACGTCGTTCTCCACGACGACCGGCAGCCCGGTGCGCTCGCGGACCAGCCCGGCCAGCGGGACGTCACGCCAGGACAGGTAGGGCGACTCGCCGACCACCGCGTACTCGCGCACGAACCCGCCGACGCCGATGCCGATGCCCGCGACGGCGGGGTGGCGGGCGACGAGCTCGGCGGTCATGGCGGCCAGCAGGTCGGCGACGTACTCGGGGTCGTGGCCGGCGAGCGGCCGGTCGAGGCGGGCGACTATGTCGCTCCTGAGGCTGGTGACGACGGCGTAGACCATCTCGTCGGTGATCTTGAAGCCGATGAAGGACCGGGACTCGGCGACCACGGCGAGCGGCTGCGAGGGCCGGCCCTGGCGCGCCTCCGCCGGGGCGCCCGTCCAGGGGGCCTCGACGAGCAGCCCGGACTCGATGAGCGGCTTGGTGAGCCGGGTGAGGCTGCCCTGGGAGAGGTTCAGCCGACGGGCCAGCTCGGTGCGGGACAGCGGGCCGTGGACGAGTACCTCGATCGCCACGGAACGCTCCGCGGAGCTCAGCGGCAGCCAGTCGGTCACGGCTTCCCTTTTCTTCCGGAACTGAAGCAACCAAGCCACCCTACTGTGCGCCGGGTGCGCCGCATAAGCGCCCTGCTTGCACCTTCCTGACTTCCTTCCGCCCCTTGACGCCAAGATTCTTCCGCGACGAAAGTAACCCCCATGACTTTCTCACTCGGCATCGTCGGCGCCGGACAGTTCTCCGGCCAGTTCGCCACGCTGTTCCAGGCCCATCCCGGCGTCGGCGACGTGTACGTCACCGACCTGCTGCCCGAGCGGGCGGAGAAGCTCGCCGCCGCCCAGGGTCTGGCGGGCACCTTCCCGTCGTACGAGGCCATGCTGGAGTCCGACGTCGACGCGGTGGCGATCTTCACCCAGCGCTGGACGCACGGCCCGCTGGTCCTCCAGGGCCTGAACGCCGGCAAGCACGTGTACTCCGCGGTCCCCATGGCGATCACCACCGAGGAGATCGCCGCGATCATCGACACGGTCAAGGCGACCGGGCTGACGTACATGATGGGCGAGACCAGCCAGTACAACCCGGCGACCGTGCACGCCCGCAACCAGATCGCCGAGGGCGCCTTCGGGCGGCTGTTCTACGCCGAGGGCGACTACGTCCACGACATGGACCTCGGCTTCTACGACGCCTACCGCTACAGCGGCGGCGAGAACTGGAAGGCGACCGCCAGCTACCCCCCGCTGCTCTACCCGACGCACGCGGTGGGCGGGGTGCTCGGCGCCTGGCAGACGCACGCGGTGAGCGTGTCGGCGATCGGGGTCGTGGACGACCGCGGCGACGGCGTCTTCGACAAGGAGGTCAGCCAGTTCGGCAACGACGTGTCCAACGCGACCGCGCTGTTCGAGGTGGCGGGCGGCGGCTCGTTCCGCACCAACGAGTTCCGGCGGGTGGGCTACCCGTCCCACATCCGTGAGTCCCGCTTCCGGTTCTTCGGCACGGAGGCCAGCATGGAGCAGCTGGCGACGGTGGCCCTGTGGCAGGACAAGAAGGGCGTCCAGGACATCAGCGAGCTGCTGGAGCCCAAGCCCACCATGTCCCCCGACGACCCGTCGCTCCAGCACATCGCGCCGGAGCTGCGGGCCGCCTTCACCTCCGGGTCGGCGCCGGTGCACGACCGGGCGCGGCTGCCGCGGGAGTTCGAGACGCTGCACAACGGGCACGAGGGCAGCCACCACTTCCTGGTGGACGACTTCGTGACCGCCGTCAACTCGCGCAGCCTGCCGTCGGTCAACGCGTGGGTCGCGGCCCGCTACACCCTGCCGGGCATCATCGCGCACGAGTCCGCGCGGCAGGGCGGGGCCAGGCTGGAGATCCCGGACTTCGGGGACGCCCCGGAGAGCTGAGCCGGAGCCGCCGGCCGGGGCCGGCGGCGCGGGCCGGGTGCCGTCAGGTGCCCGGCTTGCGGCCGTAGACGTAGACGTCGTCGCCGGTCTTCAGCAGCGACCAGTACTTCTTGGCCGTGGTGGGGGTCATGTTGACGCAGCCGTGCGAGCCCGGCGGGTTCCACATGCTGAGGTTCACCGAGTGGAAGGCCTGGCCGCCGTCGAAGAACTGGCTGTAGGGCATCGGCACGTTGTAGACGGACGAGACGTGGTCGATGTCACGCCAGTAGATCTTCTTCAGGCCGGTCCGGGTCTCGAACCCGTTCCGGCCGGTGCGGACCGGCACCGGGCCGTAGACCAGCCTGTTGCCGTCCTGGATCCAGCTCAGCTGGAGCGTGAGGTTGACGCAGGCGATGCGTCCCTTGTTGGTCGGGCACTTGCCGTCCTTGTTCGGCTTGGTCCCGACGGCCTTCTGCTTGTTCATCAGGTCCATCACGCCCCAGGTGACGGGACCCGCGTACCCGACGGCGGGCGTGATGCCGTGCTTGTTCTGGAAGGCCTGGATCGCCTTGCAGTCGGCAGTGGACTGCTTGCCGTCGACCGGCCGGCCGAGGAACTTCTCGACCTGCTTCTGGTACGGCCCGGCCTGCGTGGTGCAGCTCGCCGCCTGCGCGGGAGCGGACGTCAGGGCGAGGGTGAGCGGAGCCACCAGGCCCGTGACACCGAGCACTACGGCACTTCGTCTACGTATGTCCCCCATGTGATGCCTGTCTCCTTTTCCTGCGCTTTTTCCTGCGCTGTGGTCTCGTCGTACTTGACCGCCCGATGCGCGGCATTGGTTGTAGCCCGGGGCGGGCTGTGACGAAACGGTTAACTTAGCCGCCGCGGCCGACCCGGCCGGCATCGGTCCACTTACCCGGAAGTGGCCCGCGCCACAGCGTCGTGGCCGACCTAGTGTGCGGTTCATGCACCCGGCACTCGCCGCCGATCTCGCCCGGCTTCCCGAACTCCTCCAGTCCGCCCGCGACGAGGCCGTCCGCGCCGCGGCCGGGTCGGCCGAGCGGCCGGTGGCCGCGCTCGGTCCCGCACCCGCGCGGGCGCCGCTGCCCGAGCAGGGGGAGGGCGGGGCCGGCGCGCTGGCCCGGTTCACCGAGCGGTGGGCGCCGGGAATGTCCGCCTCGACCGGCCCACGCTACCTCGGTTTCGTCACCGGCGGTGTGACCCCCGCCTCGCTCACCGGCGACTGGCTGACCTCGGCCTACGACCAGAACCTGTCCGGCGACGCCGGTTCCTGGGGTGCCGCCCTGGAGCGCGAGACCGTGTCCTGGCTGGCCGGGCTGTTCGGGCTCGGCGAGGCGCACAGCGGGGCGTTCGTGACCGGCGCCACGATGTCGAACACGGTCGGGCTGGCGATCGCCAGGGAATGGCTCGGCGAGCGGCTCGGGGTGGACGTCGCGCGGGCCGGTGCCGCCGCGCTCGGCCCGGTCGACGTGCTCTCCGGCAGCCCGCACTCCAGCGTCGGCAAGGCGCTGTCGGTACTCGGCATCGGCCGGGACCGGCTGTGCCGGGTGCCGCTGCTGCCCGGCAACCGGGAGGCGGTGGACGTGACCGCGCTCGACGCGGCGCTGGCCGCCCTGGAGGGGCGGCCGGCGATCGTCGTCGCCAACGCGGGCACGGTGAACACCGTCGACTTCGACGACCTGCGGGCGATCGCCGCGCTGAAGGAGCGGTACGGCTTCTGGCTGCACGCGGACGCCGCGTTCGGCGCGTTCGCCGCCCTCTCCCCCGCCCACGCCCCGCTCGTCGCCGGTCTCGACGCGGCCGACTCGGTCTGTGTCGACCTGCACAAGTGGCTGAACGTCCCCTACGACGCGGCCGTCCAGTTCACCCGCCGCCCGGACCTCCAGGTGGCCGTCTTCCAGAACGAGTCCCCGTACCTGGGCGCACCCACCGGCACCCCGGACTTCCTGCACCTGACCCCGGAGAACTCCCGCCGGATGCGGGCGCTGCCGGCCTGGTTCGCGCTGACCGCGTACGGCCGGGACGGGCACCGCGAGATCGTCGAACGCAACGTCACCGAGGCCCGCCGCCTGGGCGACGGCATCGAGGAGCTGCCCGCCCTGCGCCTGCTCGCCCCGGTCCGGCTCAACGTCGTCTGCTTCACCCTCGCCGAACAGCCCACCCAGGAAAGGGTGGCCGCCCTGGCCCGGGCGGTCGCCGCGTCCGGGGAGGCGTTCCTGACGCCGACGGTGTACGGCGGGGTGCCCGCGCTGCGGGCGGCGTTCAGCAACTGGCGGACCACCGGGGACGACACGCGGCGCGTGCTGGCCGCGCTCGCGGCGGCCTCAGCGGCTCTCTGACCCGTGCCGGGCCTCCCGGTGCGGTCGCAGCGCCGCGTGGAACCCGCTGTGCACGGCGGTGAGTCCGCCGTCGACGCTCAGCGTGGTGCCGGTGATCCAGGCGGCGTCGCGGGAGGCGAGGAAGGCGACGGCGGCGGCGATGTCCTCGGGTTCGCCGACCCGGCCAAGCGGGTACAGCGGGCGGACGGCGTCGAGTTCGTCCTCCCGGCCAGCCCAGGCCGAGGTGCGGACCGTGCCCGGCTCCACCAGGTTGACCCGCACCCCGCGCGGGGCCGCGTGCCCGGCGAGGGTGCGGGTCAGCGAGCCGAGGCCGGCCTTGGCGGCGCTGTAGGCGTGGTTGCCGAAGTCGGCCCGGGCGTTGACGGATCCGATGCTGACGATCGCGCCCCGGCCCGAGGCCGCGAGATACGGGAGGGCGGCCCGGCAGCAGCGGTGGACTCCGGTGAGCGTGATGTCGAGGTCCAGGGCCCACGCGTCGTCCTCCTGGTCCTCGAACCGGGTGACGTCCGGGGTGCAGTGCGCGGCGCAGTTCACCAGCACGTCCAGGGTGCCGAAGGAGGCGACGGCCCGCTCGACGGCCGCCTCCACCGAGTCCCGGTCGGCGACGTCGCAGGCGAACGCCGCCACCGCCAGCCCCTGTTCGCGCAGCACGGCCGCGGTCCGCTCCGCCTCGGGCAGGTCCCGGTCGGCCGCCAGCACCCGTGCGCCCTCCTCGGCCAGCCGGCGGGCGACGGCCGCGCCGATGCCGCGGGCCGCGCCCGTGACGAGAACCCCGTGTCCGGCAAAGCGAGTCAGTCCGGTCATGACGACGACCGTACGGGCCGGACGATCAACAGGACAGATACCGTGCGCACATGACCGCGTTCCTGCAGCAACTCCCGGCCCTGATAGGCGTCGTGATCGGCGCGCTCGGTTCGTATCTCGCGGTGGTGCGGGGTGACCGGGCGCGGTTCCGGCGGGAACAGGAGGCGCGCTGGGAGGAGCGGCGGCTCGCCGTGTACAGCGACTACGCGCGGGCGCTGAAGAAGACGGTGAACCTCACCTACCGTGTGGCCGCCCATCTCGGCAACGACCCGCATCCGCACCCGATCTCCCCGGCCGAGGCCGAGCCGCAGCTGGCGGCGGCCACCGACGGCCGTGACCCGGCCGGGGAGGCACTGATCATGCTGGGCAGCCGGGAGGTGGTGGAGCAGGCCCGGGAGTGGGTGACCGCGGTGATGGCCATGGAGCGGTTCATGCGCTCCGGGACGGTCGACCCGGACGCCTGGCAGGACCTGCTGGCACGGCAGCGGGCCTGCCGGGAGCGCTACTACACCGCCGTGCGCGCGGATCTCGCGCTGCCGCCGGGGCACCCGGCGCTCTGGCCCACCCGGCCGGTGTCCGACGGCTGAGGGCGGGCCGGTTCCGCGGTGGCCGGTGGCGGGCCCGCCGCGGAAGCCGGCTTCGGGTGCGGGTCAGTGCCCCCGGGCGATCCACTCCGCCAGCTGGGGTGCCTCGGCGCCGATGGTGGTCGGGTCGCCGTGCCCGGTCAGGACCTTCGTCTCCGGCGGGAGGGTGAGCAGCTTGTCCCGGATGGAGTCGATGATCGTCGGGAAGTGCGAGTACGACCGCCCGGTCGCGCCGGGGCCGCCCTGGAAGAGGGTGTCACCGGTGAAGACTACGCCCAGGCCGGGGTCGTGGAGGCAGACGGCGCCCGGGGCGTGTCCCGGCGTGTGCAGCACGGTCAGGTCGGCACCGGCGGCCTCGATGACCAGCCCGTCGGACAGGTGGTTGTCGGGGTCGCGGTCGGGGTGGGTGAGCTTCCACAGCGGCAGGTCGTCGGGGTGCAGCCAGATCTTGGCGCCGGTGAGGTCCGCGAGGGCGGGGGCGGCGTCGATGTGGTCGTTGTGGGCGTGGGTGCAGATGATCGCCTTCAGGACACGGTCGTCGACCGCCTCGGCGATGGCCCGGGCGTCGTGCGCGGCGTCGATGACGATCACTTCGCGTTCGTCGCCGACGATCCAGACGTTGTTGTCGACGTCCCAGGTGCCGCCGTCGAGGGTGAACTGCCCGGAGGTGACGAGGCGTTCGATGCGCGTGGTCATCACAGCACCACCACCGAACGCAGCACGTCGCCGCCGTGCATGCGCTCGAAGGCCTTCTCCACCTCGTCGAGCTGGATCGTCTCGGTGACGAAGGCGTCCAGCGGCAGCCGCCCCTGGAGGTGGAGGTCGA
>NZ_JBEZLP010000045.1:0-86906 GCF_040652195.1 Streptomyces sp. NPDC048278 | reverse complement strand
CTCCTGTTCGCGCTCGGCGGCCCGCTCCTGCCGCCGGGCCGCGCGCCGCTCGCGGCGGAGCGAGGCGCCCCTTTAGGGGCGCGGGGAACTGCGCGACCAGCCACGACGGCGCCGCACCCGACAACGCACCTCGAAAAGTCAGAGCGACGCTATGACCCGGTCCGCCAGGATGTAGACGTTCTCCTCGCCGCACGCGAACGTCAGCGTGTACGCGCCGGAGATCCCCGACCCGCCCAGCAGGTACGGCGTCTCGCCCGCGCCCAGCGCCGCGGCCAGCCGCTCCGCCGTCTCCCGGTGCCCCGGCGTCATGCACAGCGTCGTGCCGTCGGCGAACACGTACACGTCCAGCGTGCCCAGCGGACCCGGCCGCACGTCGGAGAGCTCCACCTGCGACTCGGCCAGCTGCTCCAGCGTCGCGACCGTCCGCTCGTGGTCGTTCACCACCGGCGACTGCACCGGTACGAAGTCCGGGTGGGACGGGTGACGCCGGCGGGCCGCCGCGAGTTCCGGGGACTCCCCGGCGAACTCGTCGGTCTCCGCCGTCGGCTCGGCGACCGGCTCAAGCCCCACGAAGTCCGTCTGCCGGGGCAGGAACGGTTCCCCGTCGGCCAGCCCCAGCAGCGACGGCGCGTCGGAGGCGTCACGCGCCTCCTGCGCGGCCCAGAAGGCACGTGCCTCGGCCAGCTCCCGCTCCCGCTCCTCGGCCAGCGCCTCCGCCACGGCGGCGCGTATCGCCTCGGCGTCGGCATGGCTGCGAGCCGCCGGCATGAGGGCGCGCAAGGTCGCGGCCTGGTTCTGGGCGAGCTGGGTGTGCAGCTCGGCGACCTGACGGCGCAGCTTCAGTACGGTGCGCAGGACAGCGACGCCCACGGCGCCCGTGGCGGCCGTGGTGAGCAGCAAGGCGATCGGCATGGCGCTCACTGACGTACTCCCGGTTCAAAGTCGACCCCCGACTTCCTACATCAGCTTGAAGGGTGGACTATCAAGCTGTCAGTGCGTAACGTCACGAAGCGGACAGGACTTTGGCCCTGGGGTTTACCGGGACAACGGCGTTGACCTGCGGCGATATCTCCTCAGAGGGAGATAGGTCACATCCTGGGGGAGATTGGATCACAAATCGGCCCGGTGTTCGGGGTTTTCTCGAACACCGGGCCGGGTCGTCACGTTGGGTCCCGTGACGGTCACTCAGGGACTCAGCTGAGGCGCTCGATGACCATCGCCATGCCCTGGCCGCCGCCCACGCACATCGTCTCCAGGCCGAACTGCTTGTCGTGGAACTGGAGGGAGTTGATGAGCGTGCCGGTGATGCGGGCGCCGGTCATGCCGAAGGGGTGGCCGACGGCGATGGCGCCGCCGTTCACGTTCAGCTTCTCCAGCGGGATGCCCAGGTCGCGGTAGGAGGGGATCACCTGGGCGGCGAACGCCTCGTTGATCTCGACCAGGTCGATGTCGTCGATCGTCAGGCCGGCGCGGCTCAGGGCCTGCTTGCTCGCCTCCACCGGGCCGAGGCCCATGATCTCGGGGGAGAGGCCGGTGACGCCGGTGGACACGATCCGGGCGAGCGGGGTCAGGCCCAGCTCGCGGGCCTTGGTGTCGCTCATGATGACGACCGCGGCGGCACCGTCGTTCAGCGGGCAGCAGTTGCCGGCGGTGACCAGGCCGTCGGGGCGGAAGACCGGCTTCAGGCCGGCGACGCCCTCCAGGGTGACGCCGGCGCGCGGGCCGTCGTCCTTGCTGACGACCGTGCCGTCGGGGAGGGTGACCGGGGTGATCTCCCGCTCCCAGAAGCCGTTCTTGATGGCTTCCTCGGCGAGGTTCTGGGAGCGGACGCCGAACTCGTCCATGTCCTGGCGGGTGACGCCCTTGATCCGGGCCAGGTTCTCGGCGGTCTGGCCCATCGCGATGTACGGGTCGGGGAGCAGGTCGTCCTCGCGCGGGTCGTGCCAGGTGGAGCCGGTCGACGCGGCGGTGGCGGCGGTGCGGGCCTGGGCCTCGGCGAAGATCGGGTTCGTGGTGTCCGGGAGGCCGTCGGAGCTGCCCTTGGCGTAGCGGGAGACCATCTCGACACCGGCCGAGATGAAGACGTCGCCCTCGCCGGCCTTGATCGCGTGCAGGGCCATGCGGCTGGTCTGCAGGGACGAGGAACAGTACCGGGTGATCGTGGTGCCGGGCAGGTAGTCCATGCCCATCTGCACGGCGACGATCCGGCCGAGGTTGTAGCCCTGCTCGCCGCCGGGGAGGCCGCAGCCGAGCATCAGGTCGTCGATGTCCCTCGGGTCCAGCTCGGGGACCTTGGCGAGGGCGGCCTGGATGATCGTCGCGGTGAGGTCGTCGGGGCGCAGGTCCTTCAGGGAGCCCTTGACGGCACGGCCGATCGGGGAACGGGCGGTCGAGACGATGACGGCTTCGGGCATCTCACGGCTCCAATGAAAAGGGGCGGCGCGCAGCGCCTCGTTGAGGGGCGGCGGCCGGGCGACGGGTGGGCGTACGGGGGTTGGCAGGGGTGCTTGGGAAGTTACCCGTACGTATGTCATCGGTCACCGGTGTCGGGGTGTGACGCTGGCCGCACTTTCTAAGCGCTTGCTTTTCGCCTGCGGGCCGGTGGGGGTTGCTCGCGCAGTTCCCCGCACCCCTGACGGGGCTCCTCAGCTGCGGGCATGCGTGCCGCTAGGGGCGGCATGGGTGGGCGCGGCGGCACCCTGCAAGCGCCGGTAAGCGTCCCCACCCCACCGCGCACCCCCGCCCACCGTCTCCCTAGTCGGCGCTGCCCGCCCGCGACCTCGCCTCCTCGGAAGTCTGGTCGGACGGGAGCGCCTCCACGTGCTGGCGCCGCCGGCGCTTCAGCAGGGCCCACGGTCCACGCGGCCCCGTCGGCATCGCCGCCGTGACCTCCGTGCCGGCCTCGGCCGCCGCCTCCGCCGCCGCCCGGGCGACCGGCAGGAAACCCTCGCGGCGGGAGACGTCGGGACGCTCCTCCTCCGCCGGCCAGAGCCCGAGGGCCGCGCAGACCGTCGGCAGCACCGCCATCGCCGCGGTGGCGTACCCCTCCGCCGAGGGGTGGAAGTTGTCGGGGCCGAACAGCTCACGCGGGTTGGCCGCGAACTCGGGGCCGAGCAGGTCGCCCAGCGACACCGTGCGCCCGCCCTGCTCCACCGTGCCGATCGTCTGGGCCGCCGCCAGCTGGCGGGACGCCCGCCGGGCCAGCCAGCGCAACGGCTGCCGTACCGGCTCGATCGTGCCCAGGTCGGGGCAGGTGCCGACCACCACCTCGGCCCCCGCCGTGCGCAGCCGCCGGACGGCCGCCGAGAGGTGGCGGACCGAGCGGGTCGGCGGCATGCGGCGGGTGACGTCGTTCGCGCCGATCATGATCACGCAGACGTCGGGGACGGGCGAGGCCGTGCCCAGCACCAGGGCGACCTGGCGGTCCAGGTCGTCGGACTGGGCACCGGGAAGGGCCACGTTGCTGAGCTCCACCGAGCGCTCCGCGACCGCCGCGAGACCGGACGCCAGCAGCGCGCCCGGTGTCTGGGCCGCGCGGTGCACGCCCTGTCCGGCGGCCGTGGAGTCGCCGAGCATGGTCAGGCGGATCGGCGGCTCACCGGAGGCGTCGTAGCCGACGCCGTAACGGCCGTCCGCCACCGGCACCCGGCCGCCGCTGTTGCCGTTGTGCACCGCAGTCCTGGCCATCCGCACCTCGGCCAGCACCAGGCCCACCGCCGCCGCGCCGACCAGCCCGACCCCGCCGCCGCCGTAGGCCGCCCCGGCCGCGATCCGCCGGGCCACCCGCGCCCTCGACATGTTCGTCATGCGTCGCCGCCACCTCCTCGTTGCCGCTCATCCACTCCTTGCCCCGTACAGCCCGTGCGTCAATCTCAACGGGGAGTGAACCTCCGGAACGGGGCCTTAGGCTGGCCACACCACTAGGACCACACCTTTTGCAAGCAACCGGAGACAACGGTGCGATTCCACGACTCGATGATCAGTCTCGTCGGCAACACCCCGCTGGTGAGGCTCAACAGCGTCACCCAGGGCATCCAGGCCACCGTGCTCGCCAAGGTCGAGTACTTCAACCCGGGCGGGTCCGTGAAGGACCGCATCGCGCTGCGGATGATCGAGGCCGCGGAGAAGAGCGGGGAGTTGCAGCCGGGCGGCACGATCGTCGAGCCGACCAGCGGGAACACCGGGGTCGGGCTGGCGATCGTGGCCCAGCAGAAGGGGTACAAGTGCATCTTCGTGTGCCCCGACAAGGTGAGCACCGACAAGATCAACGTGCTGCGGGCGTACGGCGCGGAGGTCGTGGTCTGCCCGACGGCCGTGGACCCGGAGCACCCGGACTCGTACTACAACGTCTCCGACCGGCTGGTCCGGGAGACCCCGGGCGCCTGGAAGCCGGACCAGTACTCCAACCCGAACAACCCCCTTTCGCACTATCACTCGACCGGCCCCGAGCTGTGGGAGCAGACGGCGGGGAAGATCACCCATTTCGTGGCGGGCGTCGGCACCGGCGGGACGATCTCCGGCACCGGCCGCTACCTGAAGGACGCCAGTGACGGCCGGGTACAGGTCGTCGGCGCCGACCCGGAGGGGTCCGTCTACTCCGGCGGTTCCGGGCGGCCCTACCTCGTCGAGGGCGTGGGCGAGGACTTCTGGCCGACCGCCTACGACCGGACCGTCGCCGACGAGATCGTCGCCGTGTCCGACAAGGACTCCTTCCAGATGACCCGGCGGCTCGCCAAGGAGGAGGGCCTGCTGGTGGGCGGCTCCTGCGGAATGGCGGTCGTGGCCGCGCTGCGGGTGGCGGAGCGGCTCGGCCCGGACGACGTGGTGGTCGTCCTGCTGCCGGACAGCGGCCGTGGCTACCTCAGCAAGATCTTCAACGACGAGTGGATGGCCGACTACGGCTTCCTGGAGGACGAGGGCCCCAGCGCCCGCGTCGGCGACGTGCTCAGCGACAAGGCCGGCGGTACCATCCCCTCCCTCGTCCACATGCACCCGGACGAAACCGTCGGGCAGGCCATCGAGGTGCTGCGCGAGTACGGCGTCTCGCAGATGCCCGTCGTCAAGCCGGGCGCCGGACACCCGGACGTGATGGCCGCCGAGGTCGTCGGCTCGGTCGTCGAACGCGAGCTGCTCGACGCGCTGTTCAGCAAGCGCGCCTCCCTGGAGGACCCGCTGGAGAAGCACATGTGCGCCCCGCTGCCCCAGGTCGGCTCCGGCGAGCCGGTCGGCGACCTGATGACGGTGCTGGGCGCGGCCGACGCCGCGATCGTCCTCGTCGAGGGCAAGCCCACCGGTGTGATCAGCCGACAGGACCTGCTGGCCTTTCTCGCCAAGGGCGGCAAGCAGTAGCGAACCTGCGGTGAACGGCCCGTGACCCCGGGGAACTTGCTGTTTCCTGTCCAAGTGGTGGACTTCGCGGAAGTGGTACGAGCGTGTCACGTGCGCGCAGCACCCGCTTAACACGGGTCCGGCAGATTGGTGGGTGTCGGCAGGGCGGGAGCGGCTCCCCGCCCCGGCCGACACCGAACGTCCAAGGACCTCCGGAGCGGCTCCCGGACCTCCATGGACGCCCGGACGTGAGACCCGGCCCTGACCCGGTCCATGTCCCTCGCGGGGACCGCCGTCGTCCCGCCCCCCTTCTAGGGGGTGCGGCGGTCCCCGCGCATTACTTTTCCCGGCTCACTTCACGGTTCGTGCCGTCGTCGCCCAACTGCCCAGCAGGGCAAGCCGTTCCGCCGTCTCCGAGCCCGGTTCCGGCGTGTACGCCACGATCGTCTGGTCCGGGTCCGTCGGGACCGTGAGGGTCTCGTACGGGAGGGTCAGCAGGCCCGCCACCGGATGCCGGATCCGCTTCGTGCCGTACGCGCACTCCTTGACCTCGTGGTCCGCCCACAGCCGGCGGAAGTCCGTGCTCTTCACGGAGAGTTCGCCGACCAGCGCGGCCATGAGGGGGTCGTCGGGGTGCCGGCCCGCGTCGATGCGCAGGTTGGCGACGGCCTGGGCGGCGACGGCGGCCCAGTCCGGGTAGAAGTCCCCGGCCGCCGCGTCGAGGAAGACCTGGCGCGGGATGTTCCGCTCGGCCGGCGCCAGGGCGCTGAACCCGTTCACGGCGTCGCCGAGCGCGTTCCAGGCCAGCACGTCCATCCTGCGGCCCAGCACGAACGCGGGCGTCCGCTCCATGCCGTCCAGCAGCAGCTGTACGCCGAGGCGGATCCGGGGCCGGGACGGGCGCGCGGTGCCCTTGCGCTGCGGGCGGGCCACCGTGAGCAGGTAGGCGTGCTCGGTCTCGTCCAGGCGCAGGACCCGGGCGACGGCGTCGAGCACCGCGTCGGAGACTCCGCCAGGCCCGCGCCCCTGTTCGAGCCGGATGTAGTAGTCGACGCTGACCCCCGCCAGCTGCGCCACCTCCTCGCGGCGCAGGCCCGGTACGCGGCGCCTGCCGTGCGAGGGCAGCCCCACCTCCTCGGGCCGGATGCGGGCGCGGCGCGAGCGCAGGAAGTCTCCGATTTCCCCGTCCATGGGTTCGATCGTAGGGGAGTCGCGTCCGCCCAACCTGGTTCTGCCAGACCCAGGAAAAGCTCAGCCCTGGGTAGGCCGCCCGCCCCGGGCGAGGGTGGAAACACGCCACCGGGGCGGTCCCGGCGGCGCTTCACCAGGGAGTACCTCATGTCGTACGACAACCTGTCCGGCCGTACCGCCGTCGTCACCGGCGCCGCCAGCGGGATCGGGGCGGCCGTGGCCCTGCGGCTCGCCGGGTCGGGGGCCCGGGTGGCGCTGCTCGCCCGGCGCGCGGACCGGCTGGAGACGGTCGTGGCGAAGATCCGGGCGAACGGCGGGGAGGCCCTCGCCGTGGTCGCGGACGTCACCGACGACGCCTCCGTGCAGGCGGCTGCCGACGCCGTGCACGCGGCCTACGGAAGCGTCGACCTCGTCGTCAACAACGCCGGCGTCATGCTGCCGAACCCCGTGGACGACGGCCGTATCGACGAGTGGCAGCGGATGCTCGACACCAACGTGACCGGGGTGCTGCGGGTGCTGCGGGCCTTCACCGGGGACCTCGTGGCGGCGGCGGCCGAGGGCCGTACCGCCGACCTCGTCAACGTGTCGTCGATCGGCGCGCACGCCGTCTTCCCCACCTTCGCGGTGTACGGCGCCACCAAGGCCGCCGTCACCTTCCTCTCGCAGTCCCTGCGCGCCGAGTTCGGGCCGCGTGACGTGCGGGTCACCAACGTCGAGCCGGGGCTCACGGACACCGAGCTCGGCACGCACATCGAGGGCGAGGAGCTGCGCGAGCAGGTGGCCGGCATGTTCGACGGGATGGGTGCGCTGGCCGCGGAGGACCTCGCCGACCTGGTCGGCTACGTGGTGAGCCGTCCCCGGAACGTCAACCTGCGGCAGGTCGTCGTCCAGCCGACCCGGCAGGTGTGAGGCGGCCCGGCCCCGGTGCCGGCGCGGACCCCGGGTCAGTCCTCGGGGTCGCGGTCGGCCCGGTGGAACAGGCCGGGGTTGAGGCGGACGGCCTGGGTCATGTTGACGCCGACGATGCCGATCCAGGTGACGATCACGCCCGTCATGCCGCCGAACGCGCCGCTGATCGCCGAGAGCGGGATCGCCAGCACCAGGGAGACGATCCCGAAGCCGAAGCGCTCGCCCCAGGAGTCGGTGCCCCTGGGCCTGCGGGCCCCTCGGGCCGCCTGCATCTGCTGCTCGGCCAGGCCCCGGCGCAGCCGGCGCTCGACCGCGGTGTCGATGCGCTGGTCGATCTTCTCCAGGAAGGAGTCGACCAGTTCCGACTCGTACTCGGGCCCCAGGTCCCTGCGGGCGTGCAGGGTGGCGGCGAGGTCCTTCTTCAGATCGGTGTCGTGAACGTCCGTCATGGCGTCCACGGTAGGGGCCGCGGGAGCCCGCCGCACTGGGGCAATCCCCCGGATCCGGCGGGGGGTCCGCCCTCAGGGCAGCAGAGACACCAGCCCGCTGCCGGCGTCCAGACGGGCCGCGACCACGGACGCCCCCGCGAACCCGGGGTCCGCCCGGATCGCGTCCCGCGCCCACACCGTCTGGGCCCGCATGGTGTGCTCGGCCCAGTCGCCGGGCAGCGCCCTGGTGCGGCGGGCGGCCGGGGTGATCTCGGCGGCGAGGAGTTCCAGGTGGCCGGGGACGGGCGCGCCGGTGCGCAGCAGGGCGAGGGTGGCGGCGACGGCTCCGCAGCCCTCGTGCCCGAGGACCACGACCAGCGGGACGCGCAGTTCCTGGACGCCGTACTGGAGGGAGCCGAGTACCGCCTCGTCCAGCACCTGGCCTGCGGTCCTTATGGTGAGCAGGTCGCCGAGGCGCTGGTCGAAGACGAGTTCCGGGGCGGCCTCGGAGTCGACGCAGCCGAGCACCACCGCGAACGGGCGCGCTGCGGGGGCCCGGCCGCGGCGGGCGCGGCCGGTGGCGTACCGCCGGTTGCCCTGGAGCAGTTCGTCGAGGGCCGCGCTCGCCGAGTCGGGGACGACGGCCGCCGGCGAGAGGGCGACGGCCGGTGCGCCGACGGCGGTGGCCGTCGGCAGGGCCCTGGGGTTCGAGGCCATGTCGCTTCCTCAGGTGCTGGCGCTGATGGTTCCCATCTGGAGTTCATCACTGTACGCGGCGGAAACGTTACGCTCGGTGTCGGTTTAACGGCTCTTGGGCGGATCATCGCCCGTGCGATACCGACCCGGGCGGCGGGCGGCCGTCAGGCCAGTCCGTGCTGCTTCGCGTACGCGGCGGCCACGTCCTCCGGGTCCTTCTTGTCGTTGTCGACCTGGCTGTTGAGCTGGGTGAGCTGCTCGGTGGTGAGGATGTTGCCGAGCTTGGCGAGGGCCTTGCGGACGGTGTCGTCGGCCTTGCGGTCGGCGATCAGCGGGACGATGTGCTGGCTGGGGATCAGGTTCTTCGGGTCGGCCAGCACCACCCAGTCGTTGGCCGTGATGTCGGTGTCGGTGGTGAACAGGTTCGCCACGTCCACGTCGCCCTTCTTCAGCGCGCCCTTGACCAGCGGCCCGTCCGAGTCGAGCGACTTGAACTCCTTGAACTCGACGCCGTACACCTCCTGGAGCCCGATCGCGCCGACCCGGCGCTTCTTCACCTCGGGCGCGGCCCCGATGACCAGCTTGCCGTTCTGCTTGGCGAGGTCGGCGAGGGAGGTCAGGCCGTACTTCCGGGCGGTGGCCCGGGTGACGACGAAGCAGTCGGAGTCGGCGGCCTGCCCGTACGGCAGCACCTGGAGACCGGCGGGCAGCGCCAGGGTGAGGGCGTTCTGCATGGTGCCCGGCTCGGCGGAGGCGTCCTTGGGGGCGAGGTAGTTGAGGAGGGCGCCCTGGTACTCGGGGAGCAGGTCGATGTCGCCGGCCTTGAGCGCGGGGATCACGATCTCCCGGGTGCCGAGGTTGGGGCGGACCTTCACCTTCACGCCGGCCTTCTCCAGCACGGCCGCGTAGAGGTAGCCGAGCACCTGGTTCTCGGTGAAGTTGGCGGTGCCGATGGTGATGCCGCCCTTGCTGGAGCCGCCGCCGGCGGTCGAGCCGCTGCTCTCGTTCAGGGAGGTGATGCCGCTGGAGCAGGCGGCGAGGGCGGGGACGGAACCGGCGGCGAGCAGGCCACCGAGGAGGGTGCGACGGTTCATCTCGGGTTCCCTAGGCAGTGCGGTGGCGGAAGAGGAAGCGCTGGAGGCTGCTCAGCAGCAGGTCGAGGACGACGGCGACGACCGCGACCAGCACCGCGCCGCCGAGCACCTGGACGAGGTCGCGCTGGGCGAGCCCGTCGAAGACGTAGCGGCCGAGACCGCCGAAGGAGACGTACGCGGCGATGGTGGCCGTGGCCACCACCTGGATGAGCGCGAGGCGCAGGCCCGTCATGATCAGGGGGAGGGCCAGCGGCAGTTCGACCTGGAGGAGCACCTGGTGGCCGCGCATGCCCTGGCCGCGGGCCGCGTCCTTCACGTCCGGGTCGACGGCGGTCATGCCGGCGTAGGTGTTGGTGACGATCGCCGGGACGGCGAGGGCGACCAGCGCCACGTACACCGGCAGCATCGACAGGCCGCCGGCGAGGAAGACCAGCACCACCAGGCCGACGGTGGGCAGGGCGCGGCCGAAGGACGCCAGGTTGATGGCGACGAACGCGCCCTTGCCGGTGTGGCCGATCAGCAGCCCGAGCGGGAGGCCGATCGCGGCGGCGATGAGCGTCGCGAGCAGCGAGTACTGGAGGTGCTCGGCGAGGCGGTGCGCGATGCCGTCGGAACCGACCCAACTGGAGCCGCTGGTCAGCCAGGTGCCGAGGTTCTTGATGAGTTCGAACATGTCAGGCTCGCCTCCGCCGCCACGGGGTCAGTACGTACTGGAGGGCCACCAGCAGGGCGTCCGCGACCACCGCGAGCAGGATCGTGAGGACCACGCCCACGATCACCGGGGTCGGGAAGTCGCGCTGGAAGCCGTCGGTGAAGAGCTGGCCGAGGCCGCCGTCGCCGATGTAGGTGGCGACGCTCACCAGCGAGATGGACATGACCGTGGCGATCCGGACCCCCGCCATGATCACGGGGAGGGCCAGGGGGAGTTCGACGGTGAGGAGGGTGCGCAGCGGGCGGGTGCCCATGGCCTTCGCCGCCTCCTTGGTCTTCGCGGGGACCGAGTCCAGGCCCTCGACCGTGTTCCGGAGCAGCACGACCAGGGTGTAGACGGTCAGGCCGATGACGGTCGTGGTCCGGGTCAGGCCGCTGATCGGCAGCAGCAGGACGAAGATCGCGATCGAGGGGATCGTGAAGAGCACGTTGGACAGGCCGAGCAGGAAGCCGCGCAGCGGGCGGACCCGGTGGGCGACCACCGCCAGCGGCAGCGAGATCACCAGGCCGAAGAAGACGGCGGTCATCGCGGCCTGGAGGTGGGAGAGGGTGAGGCTGGTGAGGTCGTCGGTGTGGTCGCCGATCCACGACCAGTCGACGGTCATGCCGCCACCGCCCGGGCCGCGCTGTGCGCCTGGCCGGCGTGCACGTGGATGTCGTCGCGGGACGAGACGCCGGTGAGGACCCCTTGGGCGTCCACCCGGGCGACGAGTCCGGTCGGGGAGGCGATCGACTCGTCGAGCGCCGCGAGCAGGGAGTCCCCGTCCCTCAGCGGCCGTACGGGGAGTTCGGCGTCCTTCGCGGCCCAGTGCAGGGGCTTGCCGGCCGCGTCGAGGGCGAGGGTCCAGGTGCCGCCCTGGGGTGCCGGGCCCTGCGGGACGCCGGAGAGGGTCTGCAGGGAGAGCAGCTTCAGTCCCCGTTCGGCGCCGAGGAAGTCGGCCACGAAGTCGTCGGCGGGCCGGGCCAGCAGCTCGGCGGGCGGGGCGCACTGGACGAGGTGGCCGCCGGTGCGGAAGATCGCGATGCGGTCGCCGAGCCGGACGGCCTCGTCGACGTCGTGCGTGACGAAGACGATGGTCTTGTTCAACTCCTTCTGGAGTCGCAGCAGTTCGTCCTGGAGCTGGGTGCGGACCACCGGGTCGACGGCGCCGAACGGCTCGTCCATCAGCAGGACGGGCGGGTCGGCGGCGAGCGCGCGGGCCACGCCGACGCGCTGCTGCTGGCCACCGGAGAGCTGGTGCGGGTAGCGCTTGCCGGCGTCGGCGGCGAGGCCGACGGTCTCCAGAAGTTCGGCGGCGCGGGCGCGGGCCTTCTTCCGGTTCCAGCCGAGCAGCAGCGGGACGGTGGCGACGTTGTCCAGCACCGTGCGGTGCGGGAAGAGGCCGGCCTGCTGGATGACGTACCCGATGGAACGGCGCAGTTCGGCGGCGTCCTGCTCGGTGACGTCCTTGCCGTTCACCTTGATCGTGCCGGAGGTCGGCTCGACCATCCGGTTGATCATCCGCAGGGTGGTGGTCTTGCCGCACCCGGAGGAGCCGACCAGGACGGTGACCCCGCCCTCCGGCATCTCCAGGGAGAGATCGTGGACTGCTGTCGTGCCGTTGGGGAAGCGCTTGTGGACCGCATCGAACTGGATCATGAGATGTCCCTTGCCCGGCTGTATAACGTCATGCAGAGTTCTCGTTAGATGAATAGGTTGTCAACGGTCTCGCGTTAATCCGAGGTAACGGATGACCGGTGTACAAGATCGAGTGTCCGGATTGAGGGAGGTTTGGGCGTCATGTCGTCTCACATCTTGGACGCTCCCGGAATTACTCATTCCGGCCTGGTGGTCCTCGACGGCATCGGCCTGGGCGTCGAGGACGTCGTACGCCTCGCCGACGGCACCTCCCGCCCGGTCCCCGGCACCGAGGCGATGCGCCGCGCGGAGGAGTCCTGGAACGCCGCCCGGCAGATCGCCGCGACCGGCCGCGTCTACGGCCGTTCCACCGGCGTCGGCGCCAACCGGAACGAGGACGTCCCCACCGAGGCCGCCGCCGGACACGGACTGCGGCTGCTGCGCAGCCACGCCGGGGCGATCGGCGACGAACTGCCCGCCCGGCAGGTCCGCGCGATGCTCGCGGTGCGGGCCAACCAGCTGCTGGCCGGCGGCGCGGGGCTGCGGCCGAGCGTGGTCACCGCCTTGTGCGAGGCGCTGGAGGCGGGCGCGTACCCGGTCGTCAACGAGTTCGGCTCGGTCGGCACCGGGGACATCGCGGCGCTCGCCCAGGTGGGCCTCGCGCTGGTGGGGGAGCACCCCTGGCGGGGCACCGGGGCGCCGGAGTCCCAGCCGCTGGACAACAACGACGCCCTCGCCCTGATCAGCAGCAACGCCCTCACCCTCGGCCAGTCGGCGCTCGCCCTGCACGAACTGCGCGGGCTGATCGAGGCCACCCAGGTGGTGGCGGCCCTGTCACTGCTCGCCGTCGACGGCTCCCACGAGGCGTTCGCGGCGCCCGTGCACGCGGCCCGCCCGCACCGGGGCAGCGTCGAGGTCGCCCGCCGGATGCGGGAGCTGATCGGCGCCGCCGACCGGCCGACCCCGCCGCTCGGCCGGATCCAGGACCCCTACGGCTTCCGCTGCCTGCCCCAGATCCACGGCCCGGCCCACGACGCCGCCGACGCCCTGGAGCAGGTCCTCGCCATCGAGATCAACGCCGCCGCCGAGAACCCCCTGATCTCCGCCGAGGACCTGGCCGCCTACCACCACGGCGGCTTCTACCAGGCCCAGCTCGCCCTCGCCCTGGACCACTTCCGGCTCGCGGTCACCCAGGTCGCGCGGCTGTCCACGTCCCGCCTCTCCTCCCTCAACGAGCCCGCCTTCACCCGCCTGCGCCCCTTCCTCGCCGACCAGGAGCCCGCCTCCTCCGGCGTGATGATCCTGGAGTACGCCGCCGGCGCCGCCCTCGGCGACCTGCGCGCCTTCTCCGCGCCCGCCTCCCTCGGGCACGCTGTACTCTCCCGAGGCGTCGAGGAACAGGCCAGTTTCGCCTCGCTCGCCGCCCGTCAAACGCTGCGCGCCTGCCGTGCGTACCGTCTGGTGGTCGGCTGCGAACTCGTCGCCGCCGTACGGGCGCTGCGCCAGCGCGAGCTGCGTCCCGACCCCGGGCTCGGGGCCGGGCGGGCGCTGGAGCTCGCCGAGGCGGCGCTGGAGGCGGACCCGGCCGACCGGCCGCTCACGGACGACGTCACCGCGGCGGCCGGGCTGCTCGACCGGTTCACGGACATCTGGAGGGGGAGCACGTCATGAACGTGACCGACAGCCCTGCGACTCGCTTGCAGGCGCTCTTCGAAGGGCACCGGCTCACGCCGACCCAGCGGCGCATCGCGCACAGCATGGTGCGGCGCGCCGCCGACGTGCCCTTCCTGTCCAGCGTGGAGCTGGCCGACCTCGCCGGGGTCAGCCAGCCCTCCGTCACCCGGTTCGCGGTCGCCCTCGGCTTCGACGGCTACCCGGCGCTGCGCAGGCACCTGCGCGAGGTCGTGCCCCCCGAGCAGGCGGCGGGCAACGGGTCGTACAACGAGTACCAGCAGGCCGTCGAGGCCGAGATCGAGAACCTGCGCCACCTCGCCGAGGTGCTCGCCGACCCGCGCCCGGTGCAGCAGGCCGGCCGGCTGCTCGCCGCCTCCCGGCCGCTGCCGGTGCTCGGCCTGCGCGCCGCCGCCTCGCAGGCCTACGGCTTCGCCTACTTCGCCGCCAAGGTCCACCCCGACGTACGGCTGCTCAACGAGGGCGGCACCATGATCCACGACCGGATCGACGCGGCCGTCCTCGCCGGTGCCTCGGCGCTGCTCTGCTTCGCGCTGCCCCGGCACCCCCGCGAGGTCGTCGACACCCTCGGGTACGCGAAGGAGGCCGGGCTGACCGTCGTGACCGTCGCCGACTCGGCCTTCGCGCCCGTCGCCAAGGTCTCCGACCTGCTGCTGCCGGCCGCCGTCGGCACCGGACTCGCCTTCGACACGGCGTGCGCGCCGATGCTGCTCGGCCGGGTGCTCCTGGAGGCGATGTGCGACGACCTGCCGGACGCGCAGGCCCGCCTGGAGGAGTTCGACACACGGGCGGCGGCACGCGGGCTGTTCGTCGAGTGAACCTTCGCCGAAGGGCTCTTTAAGGCTCGTCTCACGTTCGCTGGTTAGCGTCCCGCCGTACGGACTGGACCGACACCGGCGAGGAGGCCGCGGACATGGCGCGTGGGGCACGGGAAGGGCGCGGCGGACAGGGACTGGCCCGGGTGGCCGTGGTCGTACGGGCCGGGGCCGCGCCGCTGTGGTGGTGCGGGGTGTTCGCCGCGGGCGTCGGGGTGCTGCCGCCGGGGTTCACCGGACGCCGTATCGGCGTCATGGCCGGGGCCGCGCTGTTCATCGTCGCCGCCGCCGTCGTGGCGCTCACCCGACGCAGGCGGTACACCGCCCTGGTGCACGGGGCCGCCCGGGCCGGCAAGCACGACGTGCTCCAGGACCGGGCGGTGACCGTGCGGAACTGGCGCCGGGGGCACCGCTGGTGGCTGCTGTCGGCCTTCGCCGTCGCCCTCGGTTCGGCCTTCGTGCTGCCCGCGGCGGGCGGCATGCTGCTCGCCGGGACCGGCACCGGACTGCGCCTGAAGGCGGCCTGGCTGGGCCGCCGGGAGAAGACCGGCGAACAGCTGGTGTGGCTGCGCGTCGACTGGCTCGACAGGCGCGGCGGCGGCCCGGCCCGCAAGACCGTCAAGGCCTACCGCGGTACCGGCATCGCGGCGGGCGACGCGGCCCCGGGCGGGGCCCGCCGCCGCACCGCGGCGCTGGTCTGAGGGTCGCTCAGACCTCCAGGTCCTCTTCGATCCGCTTCAGCTGGTGCCGGGCCATCGCCAGGTTGGCGCGGGCCTGGTCGAGCACCAGGTAGAGGAAGAGGCCGTTGCCGCCCCGGCCCTTGAGCAGCCGGATCAGGTGGTACTGGTTGGAGAGCGTGATCAGGATGTCCTCGATGTCGCCCTTGAGGCCGAGGTGCTCCATGGTGCGCATCTTGGCGCGGATCACGTCGGTGTTGCCGGCCGCGGCCACGTTCAGGTCGAAGGACTTGCTGCCGCCCATCGTGCCCAGCGCCATCCCGCTGGTGTAGTCGACGAGCGCCACGCCGGTGGCACCCTCGATGGAGGTCAGGCACTCTTTCAGCGCGGTTTCGGTGTTGGCCATGACTTTCTGGTTCCTCTCAACTGTCGGTTGCGGTGCGCGCGTCGGTGGTGGTGCTGGTACGCGGCGTGCGCGCGGTTCTGGTCCGTGTGGCCGTGCTGCGGGCGGGGCGCAGGGCCTTGGCGGCGGCCTCGGCGGCGTCGACCACCTCGCCGATCCGGGCGGCGGCCCGGCGGCCCTCCAGGTGGAGCCGGCCGACGTTCACCCGGTCCTCGGCGAGCAGGGTGAGCACGGCGCTGCGGCCGGCCGCGTAGGTGGCGACATAGCCGTCCTCGCCGCGCACCAGCAGCTCCCTGAGCTCGCCCTTGCCGGTGGCGTCGGAGACCCGGACGGCGACGCCGAGCTCGGCCGCGGTGAGCGCGGCGAGCCCCTCCGGGTCGACGCCCGGGCAGTCGTGGGCGACGACCAGGCCGTCCACACCGGCCGCGAGGGCTCCGGTGAGCTGGGGCATCCGGGTGCGTAACCGGCGCAGTTCGTCGAGGACGGCCTCTCTGTCGGAGCTGCCGGGTTCTGCCGCCATCAGCTGTCTCCTCTCGGCGGGGCGGTGCCGTTCAAAGGGCCTCCAGCGCATCCCTGAGCCTCTTCAGCAGCGCGATGTCGGGGTCGGTGACCGGGGGAAGCGGGGGCGGGAGGGGCGCGGTGTTCCTCGCGGTGAGGAGTCCGGCCGCCGCCAGCCGCCGTACGTCCACCAGCGTGTGGAAGGCCGGCCTGCCCAGCTCCCGGGCGATCTGCGGGGCCGTGCGGACGCCGTCCACCCGGTCCAGGACCGCCCGTTGCCGGGGGGTGACCGGCGGTGGCGCGACCGGGTCGGCGCGGATCAGCGGGGTGCCGTCCGCCGACGGGTCGGGCCAGATGCGGTACAGCAGCTCGCGGCGGCGCAGGGTCTCGCGCTCCAGGGCGGTGACGGGGACCGGGCGCAGCGGTTCGACGGCGGCCGTGGTGCCGTACCGGAACCGGCCCGGGGTGCTGCTGGGCGCCAGTGCGAAGTACCCGGCGTCGTACAGGACGTTGAGCCGGCAGACCTCCAGGGCGCCCCTCGGCAGCAGGCCGGCGGCGAGCAGCCGGCGGATGGCCGCGGGTATGTCGTCGGTCCAGGGCCAGGCCGCCGCGTCGAGCGTGCCGCGGGCCGTGAGGAGCACGTCGAGGCCGGGGGCGAGCGGGCTCTCGGCGTGCACCACGCGGCCCTCGGCCAGGTGCAGGGTGCCGTGCTCGCGGACCAGCACACCGGTGGCCCGCTCCTCGGCGAGGCGTATCAGCATCGGGGAGAGCGCGCCGGGCGCTCTCTCGTGCAGGGCCGTCCGGTCGCGGACCGGCAGCGGCGGCGGCGTCTCGACCACGGTCATCCCAGCACCAGCCGCTCGGCCATCTCGCCGAGCCGGATCCGGGCGAGGGCGAGATTGCCGTCCTCGCGGGTCAGCCACAGATGCAGGAACACGGTGGCGTCGAAGGACGTGACCACGAACCGCAGCAGGTGGTAGCTGTCCCGGTTGCTGACGATCAGGTCCTCCACCGGAGGACTCACCTCGGTGTCGTCCTCCGTGCTGAACGCCCCGTGCTCGGCGGCCAGCCGGGCCAGCTCGGCGGCCTCTGCGGCGGTGGTCTCGTGGTCACCGCCGGGCGCCTCGCCGACCGTGCCCAGGGCCAGCCCGCTGGTCCAGTCGACCAACGCGGCGCCCCGGGCCCCGGGCAACCGCATCGCTTCCAGTAAGCACTCGTCGATTCCGGGCACCGTGGCTCCCCTCCCGCCGCGTGGCTCTCCGGTTGAGTGACGCAGACACTACGCAACGTGTGCGGGAGGGGTGAGTCGTTTGGCATTTTCCAGTGGAACATGCGCCCGGCAGACTAGTGTTGGTCAACTGAGCTGCTTTTCGCACCAGTTGATCCCTGCTGTCCGAGGTGTCTCAACGGCTTCCGGTTGCGTGCAGGGTGGTGAGCGCGTCGGCGTGCGCCCCTCCGGATTCGGCCACGACCTCGGCGACCGTCTGCGGCTCCCGGACGACGGCGAACGCCACGCCCCCGCCGCCGTCCGGTGCGAAGCCGTAAACCCCCGGCCGGGCAAGGGAGTTGTAGGAGTAGTGGCTGCCGAAGTAGTACGCCCCGGTGTCCAGCGCCGCCGCGAGGTCGCCCTGCTCCAGGGGCGGCAGCACGCGCCCCTCGGCGAGCAGGTCGCCCGCGAAACAGGCCGGCCCGGCCACGTCCTGCACCACCGGCGCCCCCTCCTTGGGCCGCCCCTTCGCGTCGTACGCGGCGATCCGGAGCGGCCACGCCCCCGGCACGTACACCGTCCGCGGCGCCACCTGCACCCCCGCGTGCGTCACCGCGATCCGCCGGCCGCCGGAGCTCTTCGCGTACTCCACCCGGGCCACCACCGTGCCGTGCCGGGCCAGCAGCGACCGCCCGAACTCCGTCACCAGCCCGTACCGCCCGTCGAACAGCCCCGGCACCGCCTCCGCCAGCAGCCGCGCGTACTGCGCGAAGGTCGGCTCCGTCGCCTCCGAGGCGAAGTTGACCGAAAGCCCGCCCCCGATGTCGAGGGTGTCGACCTGCCGCCGCCCGGCCCGCGCGTTGATCTCCTCGGCCAGTGCGTACGTCTCCGCCACGCCCCGCGCCAGCAGCGACAGCGAGATCCCCTGCGACCCGGTGTGCGCGTGCAGCCGCGTCAGCCACGGCCGCTCCGTGAACGCTTGGACGACCCACTCCCGGGCCCCCTCGTCCCGCAGCCCCACCCCGAACTTGGAGGTCGCGGTCGCGGTGGAGGTGGCCGCGATCGCCCCGGCCCCGATCTGCGGGTTCACCCGGATCCCGAGCGGCGAGGCGGTGCCGCCCGTGCTCACGAGCGCGTCGAGGCGCCGGAGCTCCTGCGGGTTGTCCGCGTTCACGGCCACGCCCAGCGCCAGCGCCTCGCGCAGCTCCGCCGCCGTCTTCGCGGGCGCGTCGAACACGATCCGCTCCGCCGGCGTCCCGGCCGCCCGGGCCAGCGCCAGCTCGCCCGCGCTGGCCACCTCGGCGCCCAGGCCGGCCTCGGCCAGCAGCCGCACCACCGGGACCAGCGGGTTCGCCTTCACCGCGAAGGCGTGCAGGACCGCGGTGCCGGGCGCCGCGACCGCCCCGAAGGCCCTGTGCAGCTCCGCGGCCGACGCGCGGATGCCCGCCACGTCCAGCAGGCCTACGATCGGCGCGTCCGGCCCCAGCAGCCCCTGCTCCACCGCCGCCCGCACGGCGTCGTCCCGGCGCCCGCCCCGCTCGCCGTCGTCCTCCGACATGTCATCGTCCACACCCTTAAGACCCATAAGTCCAGCGAAACATCCGGAACGCGGCCGTGCTGGCGGACCGGATGTATTGACTAGTTCTATTCAGGAAGTCAGGATGTGAATAACCGCAGGAACACTTCGCTGGCCGTTGATCCCGGATCCGCTAGGAGGCAGACCATGTCAGGACCCCGCCCCGTACGAGCGCCGCGCGGTACGGAACTGAGCGCCCTGGGATGGCAGCAGGAAGCCGCCCTGCGGATGCTGCAGAACAACCTGGACCCCGAGGTCGCCGAACACCCCGACAAGCTCGTCGTCTACGGCGGCACCGGCAAGGCCGCCCGCGACTGGCGCTCCTTCGACGCCATGGTCCGCACCCTGCGCACCCTCAAGCAGGACGAGACCATGCTGGTCCAGTCCGGCCGCCCGGTCGGCGTCATGCAGACCCACGAGTGGGCCCCGCGCGTCCTCATCGCCAACTCCAACCTCGTCGGCGACTGGGCCAACTGGGAGGAGTTCCGCCGTCTGGAGGCCCTCGGCCTCACCATGTACGGCCAGATGACCGCCGGCTCCTGGATCTACATCGGCACCCAGGGCATCCTCCAGGGCACCTACGAGACCTTCGCCGCCGTCGCCGCGAAGAAGTTCAACGGCACCCTCGCCGGGACCATCACCCTCACCGCCGGCCTCGGCGGCATGGGCGGCGCCCAGCCCCTCGCCGTCACCATGAACGACGGCGTCGCGATCTGCATCGACTGCGACCCGCGCGCCATCGAGCGCCGCATCGAGCACCGCTACCTCGACGTGAAGGCCGACAGCCTGGAGCACGCCCTCCAGCTGGCCACCGAGGCCCGGGACGCCCGCCGCCCGCTCTCCATCGGCCTGCTGGGCAACGCCGCCGAGCTGCTGCCGCGGATGCTCGCCGAGGGCGCCCCGATCGACATCGTCACCGACCAGACCTCGGCCCACGACCCGCTGTCGTACCTGCCGGTCGGCGTCGCCTTCGAGGACATGGCCGACGCCGCGGCCAAGGACCCGGCCGGGTTCACCACCCGCGCCCGCGAGTCCATGGCCCGCCACGTCGAGGCCATGGTCGGCTTCATGGACGCCGGCGCCGAGGTCTTCGACTACGGCAACTCCATCCGAGGCGAGGCGCAACTGGCCGGATACGACCGCGCGTTCGCCTTCCCCGGCTTCGTCCCCGCCTACATCCGCCCGCTCTTCTCCGAGGGCAAGGGCCCCTTCCGCTGGGCCGCCCTGTCCGGAGAGGCCTCCGACATCGCCAAGACCGACAAGGCGATCCTCGACCTCTTCCCCGAGAACGAGTCCCTGCACCGCTGGATCAAGCTGGCCGGTGAGCGCGTCCACTTCCAGGGCCTGCCCGCGCGTATCTGCTGGCTCGGCTACGGCGAGCGGGACAAGGCCGGCGAGCGGTTCAACGACATGGTCGCGAGCGGCGAGCTGGCCGCGCCGCTGGCCATCGGCCGCGACCACCTCGACTGCGGATCCGTCGCCTCCCCCTACCGCGAGACCGAGGCCATGCTGGACGGCTCCGACGCGATCGCCGACTGGCCGCTGCTGAACGCGATGGTCAACGTGGCGTCCGGCGCGTCCTGGGTCTCCATCCACCACGGCGGCGGGGTCGGCATGGGCCGGTCCATCCACGCCGGGCAGGTGACCGTCGCCGACGGTACGAAGCTCGCCGGTGAGAAGATCCGCCGGGTGCTGACCAACGACCCCGGGATGGGTGTCATCCGGCACGTGGACGCGGGGTACGACATCGCGGAGTCGGTCGCCGACGAGCGGGGCGTCCGGGTGCCGATGCGCGAGGGCGGCGACGCGTGACCCCACACGAGGGTGGACGCAGCGGCAACGCTCCGGTGGGGGCTGAGCTCTCGTCGCCGTCTGCCGCGTCGGCTGTGCCCACCCGTTCCGCCCTGCGGAACGACTGCCCACAGCCTGTACGGGGCGACGGGGGGCAGCCTGGGCGGGGTGGCCGAGTGCGGCCCGGCGGGGGTTCCTCCTTCCATGAGATGTGGCGCGAGCTGTTGCCCGTCGGGCGGCACGCCGACTCCCGGGGCTACCGGCGCTTCGCCTGGACCGGGGCCGACGGTGAGTGCCGGGCCTGGTTCCGGGAGCAGGCCGAGGGGCGCGGGCTGGCCTACGAGGTCGACCGGAACGGGAACCAGTGGGCCTGGCTCGGGGACCCGGCGGCCGGGGACGCCGTCGTCACCGGCTCGCACCTGGACTCCGTGCCGGACGGCGGTGCCTTCGACGGCCCCCTCGGCGTTGTGTCCTCCTTTGCCGCGCTCGACGAACTCCGCGGCAGGGGAGCCGAGTTCACCCGGCCCCTCGCCATCGTCAACTTCGGTGACGAGGAGGGCGCCCGGTTCGGGCTCGCCTGCGTCGGGTCCCGGCTGACCGCGGGACACCTGACCGTCGACCAGGCCCACCGGCTCACCGACGGCGACGGCATCACGCTCCCGCAGGCCATGGCAGCCGCCGGCTACGACCCCGACGCCATCGGACCCGACCCCGAACGTCTCGCCCGCATCGGCGCCTTCGTCGAACTGCACGTCGAGCAGGGCCGGGCGCTGGACCTGTCCGGCGACCGTGTCGGCGTCGCCAGTGCCATCTGGCCGCACGGACGCTGGCGGTTCGACTTCCGCGGCGAGGCCAACCACGCCGGCACGACGCGGCTGGTCGACCGGCGCGACCCCATGCTGTCGTACGCCGAGACCGTGCTCGCCGCCCGCCGCGAGGCCGAACTCGCCGGTGCCGTCGCCACCTTCGGCAAGATCGCCGTCGAGCCGAACGGCGTCAACGCCATCCCCTCCCTGGTACGCGGCTGGCTCGACTCCCGCGCCGCCGACCATGCCACCCTCGACACCGTCGTCGGCGGCATCGAGAAGGCGGCCCGGGAGTACGCGGAGGCGCACGGCATCGACCTGGACGTGGTCCGCGAGTCGTTCACGCCGGTCGTGGAGTTCGACCACGCCCTGCGCGACGAGCTGGGCCGCATCCTCGGCCGCGACACCGGCCTCACCGTGCCCGTCCTCGGCACCGGTGCCGGACACGACGCCGGGATCCTCTCGGGGAGCATCCCGACCGCCATGCTGTTCGTGCGCAACCCCACCGGCGTCTCGCACTCCCCGGCCGAGTTCGCGGCCGAGGACGACTGCGTGGCCGGGGTGAGCGCACTCGCCGACGTACTGGAAGGGCTGGCCTGCGCGTGACGACACGGACGACGTACTGGTTGGAACACGCCTGGCTGGACACGCACGTCGAGCCGGGTGTCGCCGTGGAGGTGGCCGACGGCCGGATCACGGCGGTGCGGACCGAGGTGCCGGTGCCGCCGCCGGGTGCCGAGGTGCTGCGCGGCCTCACCCTCCCCGGCCTGGCCAACGCCCACTCGCACGCCTTCCACCGCGCCCTGCGCGGCACCGTCCAGGTCGGCTCCGGGACCTTCTGGACCTGGCGCGAGCTGATGTACGGCTTCGCCGACCGGCTGACCCCGGAGACCTACCACGCGCTCGCCCGCGCGGTGTACGCCGAGATGGCACTGGCGGGCGTCTCCTGCGTCGGCGAGTTCCACTACGTCCACCACGCCCCCGGCGGCACCCGGTACGCCGACCCCAACGCCATGGGCGAGGCACTGATCGCGGCGGCTGCCGACGCCGGGATCCGGATCACCCTCCTCGACACCGCCTACCTGTCCTCCGCCATCTCGAACAAGCACAGTGGCGAGCCGCCCAACGCCCACCAGCTGCGCTTCTCCGACGGCAGCGCGGAAGCCTGGGCCGAACGCTGTTCAGTTCTCAAGGAACGGGATCACGCACGGATCGGGGCGGCCGTCCACTCGGTACGGGCCGTGCCCGCCGGGCAGCTGGCGACCGTGGCCGGCTGGGCCGAGGAGCGGCGCGCCCCGCTGCACGTCCACCTGTCCGAGCAGACGGCGGAGAACGACGCCTGCCTGGCCGCCTACGGCTGCACGCCCACCCGGCTGCTCGCCGACCACGGCGTCCTCGGCCCGCGCACCACGGGCGTCCACAACACCCACCTCACGGACGAGGACATCGCCCTGCTCGGCGACTCCGGCACCGGCACCTGCATGTGCCCGACCACCGAGCGCGACCTGGCCGACGGCATCGGACCGGCCGTCGCCCTGCAGCGCGCCGGCTCCCCGCTCTCCCTCGGCTCCGACAGCCACGCCGTCATCGACCTGCTCGAAGAGGCGCGCGCGATGGAGCTGAACGAGCGGCTGCGCACCCGCACCCGGGGCCACTGGACGGCCGCCGCCCTGCTGCGCGCCGCCTCCGCCGACGGGCACGCCGCCCTCGGCTGGGACGACGCGGGCGCCATCGAGACCGGCATGCTCGCCGACCTGACGACGATCGCGCTCGACTCCGTCAGAACCGCGGGGCCGGTCCCGCGACTGGGCGCCGAGACGGCCGTATTCGCGGCGACCGCGGCGGACGTACGGCACACGGTCGTCGCAGGACGTCACGTCGTACGGGACGGCGCGCACACCCTCGTACCCGATGTGCCACAGGCCCTCGCGCGGGCCGTCGAGGCCCTCCGCACCTGACGACCAGCCCCCACAAGGACTCCGACGAGGCCATCATGAGCAGCAGCACCGCCATCACCAACATCGCCACGCTGGTCACCAACGACCCCTCCCTCGGTGACAACTCCCCTCTCGGTCTGATCCAGGACGCGGCCGTCGTCATCGACGGCGACCGTGTCGTGTGGACCGGTGAATCCAGCAAAGCACCCGCCACTGACAATCGGGTCGACGCGGGCGGCCGGGCGGTGCTGCCGGGCTTCGTGGACTCCCACTCCCACCTGGTCTTCGCGGGCGACCGCACCCAGGAGTTCAACGCCCGCATGTCCGGCCGCTCCTACACGGCGGGCGGCATCCGCACGACCGTCGCGGCCACCCGCGCCGCCACCGACGAGGAGCTGGAGCGGAACCTCACGCACTACCTCGCCGAGGCCCTCCGCCAGGGCACCACGACCTTCGAGACGAAGTCCGGCTACGGCCTGACGGTCGCCGACGAGTCCCGCGCCCTGCGCATCGCGGCCAAGCACACCGACGAAGTGACGTACCTGGGCGCCCACATCGTCTCGCCCGACCACGCCGACGACCCGGCCGCCTACGTCGACCTCGTCACCGGCGAGATGCTCGACGCCTGCGCCCCCTACGCTCGCTGGATCGACGTCTTCTGCGAGAAGGGCGCCTTCGACGGCGACCAGGCCCGGACGATTCTCACCGCGGGCAAGGCCAAGGGGCTGACCCCGCGCATCCACGCCAACCAGCTCTCCTACGGCCCCGGTGTCCAGCTCGCCGTGGAACTCGACGCGGCCAGCGCCGACCACTGCACCCACCTGACGCCCGAGGACGTGGACGCGCTCGCCAACAGCCGGACCGTCGCCACCCTGCTGCCCGGCGCCGAGTTCTCCACCCGCGCCGAATGGCCCGACGCCCGCCGCCTCCTCGACGCCGGTGCGACGGTCGCCCTCTCCACCGACTGCAACCCCGGCTCGTCCTTCACGTCCTCGGTCCCCTTCTGCATCGCCCTGGCCGTACGGGACATGCACATGACCCCCGACGAGGCGGTCTGGTCGGCCACGGCAGGAGGCGCGGCAGCCCTCCGCAGGACCGACATCGGCCGCCTGACCCCCGGCGCGTACGCCGACCTGCTCGTCCTCGACGCTCCGAGCCACGTCCACCTCGCCTACCGCCCCGGCGTGCCGCTGGTCGGCGAGGTGTGGCGGAAGGGCGTCCGGGCCGTCGGCTGAGTCAGCCCGCCCCCGCCCGCCAGCGCTGGCCCGTGCCGTCGTTCACCGGGGTCAGAGAGAGCTGGTCGGCGCCGGTCGGGGTGAGGGCCGTTTCGAGGGCGATCTCGGGGCGGATCTCGCCGTCGGGGGTCACGGTGAAGCGGAGGTTGTCGCCGTGGTCGCCGTCCACCGAGTCGCAGCTCCAGATGCCGACGCCCTTGTCGACCGAACCCCGGCTGTCCAGGCAGAAGTCGGGGTCGGCGGCGGACTCCAGCACGCCCCGGGACTCGTCGACGCGCCAGCGCTGGCTGTCGGAGCCGGAGCAGGGAGCCGTGACGACGTCGGTGCCGTTGTCGAAGTCGGCGTCCTGGACGTCCAGGCAGCGGGCGGTGGCGAGGTTCACGACCTGCGCGTAGGACGTGCCCGGGGGCTTGGGGGTGGGGCTGGGGGAGGGGGTCGGACGGGCGGACCGGGTCGGGGTAGGTGACACGGCACTGGCACTGGGCGCGGGGCTCGGTGAGGCACCGGACGGCCCCGGCGAGACGGTCGCCGTCGCCGTCACGGTCACCTGGGGGCTCGGGGGCGGCGGGGTGGCCGCCGCGGGGTCCGGGGTCCCCGTGCTCCGGTGGGTCACCAGGAACAGCAGCAGCGGTACGAGGGCCACGCCCAGCGCCGTGGAGGTCAGGAGCAGGCGCCGGGACGGCATGCGGCGCTGCCGGTGCGGGCCGGGGGCGGCGGGCGGCGCCGGTGGCGGCGTCGGATCGTGGCGCGCGTACGCCGTGCCGGCCCACGGCAGCAGACCCTCCGCCAGGGTCTCGCGCGGACTGTCCCGGAGCGCGCTGAGGTCCTCGAACGCGGCCGTGCAGTGCGGACAGTGCGCCATGTGCGCGTGCAGGTCGGGGCTGTGCCGGGGGTTCTCCGGGCGGACCGACTCCTCGATCAGGCGGCGGAAGTCCGCGCAGCGCGGGTCGTCCGAGGCGGCCAGGCGGGCGCGCAGACAGGCCTGGGCCAGGGACTGGAGGGCGGGCGGGGTGTCGTACCGGACGTCCTCGGGGGTCAGGCCGAGGTAGGTGGCGGTGCGCTCGGCGGGCTCCTGGTCCAGGACGCCGTACCAGATCAGGCCCTGGGTGCGGGACGGCAGGGACTGGAACGCCGGGAGCAGCGGCGGGGTCGGGCCGCCGGGGACACCGGAGGAGTTCAGGACCAGCAGGAGGGTGGGGTCGAGGGCGGCGGAGTTCTCGTCGCCGGACCAGTCCGCGGCCAGCCGGGCGGTGAGCAGGAGCAGGTGGTGGCGGAGGGGGACGACCGGCTCGGCGCCGCGCGCGATGTCGCGGGCGGCGGTGGTGAAGGTCTGCGCGGTGAGCCGGCGGGCCGCCGCGTCGCCGGCCGAACAGAGGCGGGCGTAGCCGAGGACCGCCGGGTGGTGGCGGGCCCGGAGTTCCTGGAGGGCGGGATAGGCGGTGGCGGTGGGGGTGCGCAGGAGCTCGGTCAGGCGTGTGTCCGAGGGCGGACCGCCCTGGATGTCCTCGACCATCGTGCACCCCTTCTCGCGGGCCGTCCTTCCTGACGTACCGGCCAGTTTGGGGTGTGACTCGCGGTATCGGGGGAGCTTTGGCCAAAGACGTGACGGACCGGGGCCGGAGGTCCCCGTCGCCCCGGCGGTGCGGTGGCCGGCCGGGGCGGTTCCTCCGGTGTCGCCGGGGCTACTCCTCCACCGTCAGGGCCCTGCGCAGCTGCACGAGCGTGCGGGACAACAGCCGGGAGACGTGCATCTGGGAGATGCCGAGTTCGTCGCCGATCTCCGACTGGGTCATGCCCGCGACGAAGCGGAGGGAGAGGATGGTGCGGTCCCTGGCCGGGAGTTCGGCGATGAGGGGCTTCAGGGACTCGATGTACTCGATGCCCTCCAGACCGTGGTCCTCGTAGCCGATGCGGTCCGCGAGGGCGCCCTCGGACTCGTCCTCCTCGGGCTGCGCGTCCAGCGAGGAGGCGGTGTACGCGTTGGACGCGGCCATGCCCTCGACGACCTCCTCGTCGGAGAGGCCGAGGCGTTCCGCGAGTTCCGTGACGGTGGGGGCGCGGTCCAGCTTCTGGGCCAGTTCGTCGCCCGCCTTGGCGAGGTCGAGGCGGAGCTCCTGGAGGCGGCGCGGGACGCGTACCGACCACGACGTGTCGCGGAAGAAGCGCTTGATCTCGCCGATGATCGTCGGCATCGCGAAGGTGGGGAACTCGACGCCGCGGGAGAGTTCGAAGCGGTCGATCGCCTTGATCAGGCCGATGGTGCCGACCTGGATGATGTCCTCCATCGGCTCGCTGCGGGAGCGGAAGCGGGAGGCGGCGAACTTGACCAGCGCGAGGTTCAGCTCGACGAGGGTGTTGCGGACGTACGAATATTCGTGCGTGCCTTCCTCCAGCGACTCCAGCCGCTCGAAGAGGGTCTTGGACAGGGCTCGCGCGTCGACCGCGTCGACCTCGTCGTACGGGGGGATCTCCGGGAGTCCGAGTTCGGCGAAGAATCCCTCGATGGCATCCAGTTGTTCCGGTGGGGGAGTCGACGTCGCCGTGTGGGCGTGCGAGGCGTCGAGCCGGGGTGACATGGTGTCCTCCATCGTTCTCGGCAATGAGGCTGCCGGAGCCGTGCGTGCACTGCGGTGTGCGGCGCCTCCAAAGCCGGCCGTGTCGGTTACGTGTCCCTGCCTGTACGTGTCCCTACTAGCCCTACCCGCTCCGGCGAGCCGGTCGCAAGTCCGTTCTATTAGGGTTTGTCCTGTTCTGGGGGTTTGTTCGGGTGTCGGGTTGCGTGCAGAAGGCGTAATGTTCGAGGGCGTCGGCACGGCGTTCGGGCGGACATCGGTGGGCATCGTCGGACAACGGTCGGACGGTGGCGGAAGCGGTCACGACCTCGGGAGAGAGACGGCAATGGACCACGGGACGGTCGGCAGCGCACAGTCGGGCCGGCTGCTGGTGGAGGTGCGGGAAGAGGGCTCCAGCGCCGTCGTGATTCCGGCGGGTGAGCTCGATCACCACACCGCCGACCTGCTGCGCGAGCCGCTGGACGATCTCCTCGACAAGGGCTTCTCGCGCCTTGTCGTCGACTGCTCGCGCCTCGAGTTCTGCGACTCCACCGGGCTGAACGTGCTGCTCGGTGCCCGGCTGCGGGCCGAGGCCGCCGGGGGCGGGGTGCACCTCGCCGGGATGCTGCCCGTCGTCGCCCGGGTCTTCGAGATCACCGGCGCCGAGGCGGTCTTCACCGTCCACGACTCCGTCGAGGCGGCGCTGGCCGACGACGGCAGCGGCGGTGGGGGCGGCGGGTCCGGCGCCACCGGCGGCCAGGGCTGAGCCCCGGCCGGCCCGGCGTCCGGAACCGGGGGGTGTTCCCGTGGATCGCTCGGGCAGGAGACATTCTGGATCTGTCGCCGCCCGGCCTCTTCGAGCCGGGCGCGCCGGCAGGTCCGTACGAACTGCAGCAACCCGATATTTTCCATGTGAACCGGTGAATCGGTGAGGTGAAGCGCTGATGAGCACCACCCGGCCTTACCCGCCGGGCGACCGCGGCCCGGAGCCCAGCGGCGCTTCGGGGATGTCCGAGGAGGCGGCGTCCGACGAGCTGCCGGCCTCGACGGGGGGTCGTCAGGTCCGCAGGCTGCGCCTTCACGGCGAGAGCGGGGTGGTACCGCTCGCCCGTGATTTCACCCGCCAGGCGCTGCACGCGTGGGGGTGGCTGCCGGCCGCGACGGCCGACCGCAGGGCCGCCGCGGAGGATGTACTGCTCGTCGTCTCCGAGCTCGTCACCAACGCGTGCCTGCATGCGGAGGGGCCGGACGAACTGTTCCTGGCCTGCGACAAGAAGGTGATCCGGGTGGAGGTGTCCGACCGGGGGGTCGGGGAGCCGGCGCCACGGACGCCGCATCGGGCCGGGCGGCCGGGGGGGCACGGGATGTTCATCGTGCAGCGGCTGTGTCTGGACTGGGGAGTGGTGCGGACGGCCGGGGCGGCCGGGAAGACCGTGTGGGCGGAGTTGGGGGCACCGGCGTAAGGGGGCGCCGCGTTGGTTTTCGGCTGACGGCCGGTGGGGGTTGGTCGCGCAGTTCCCCGCGCCCCTTTCGGGGCGCCTCAGTCGCGGACGCTTTCAGACGTACGGGGCGCTTCAGCATCCCCACACTTCCGCCACGCCCTTTCTCTTCCCTCCTTATGGGCCCCGGCGTACCTTGACGGCCGAATCTGATACCTCGTCAGTAACGAATGGGGTGGACCGACCGTGTCGTCGTACCCGAAACGTACCGCCGTGCTCGCGTCCGCCGCCGCCCTGGCCGGATCGGCGGTGCTGCTCGCCGCCCCCGCGGCGCACGCCACCGTCGTCAACGTCAACTACCAGTGCAAGACGCCGATCGGTGCCAAGAGCGCCGTCTCCCCGATCGACATCACGGGCGTCAAGAGCGGCAGCGGCTACAAGATCACGATGTCCTGGCAGAAGGGCGTCTCCTCCAGCCCCGTCGAACTCGGCAAGGGCGCGATGAACCCGAGCGCCACCATCAAGCTCGGTGGCGCCGACAGCGGCACCCTGAACGTCACCGGCCCCGCCAACCAGGCCGCGATCCCCGCCAACACCCCCATAAAGATCAACGACTTGAGCGGCACCTACACCCCGGAGAAGTCCGGCAAGGTGACGTTCACGGCGGGCACGCTCACCATCAAGGCGCTCGGTACGACGACCACCTGCACCCCCGCCAACAACCCCGGCCCGTCCCTCACCCTGGACGTGACCGCGGCGGGCGGCGGTTCGAGCAGCTCCGGCGGTTCGGGCTCGTCGTCGTCCGGCGGCACCGGCACCGACTCCGGCGGCACTCTCCCCAAGACCGGTCCCGAGGACTCGTTCGTCGCCCTCGGCACCCTCGGCGGCACCGTGCTCCTCGCGGGCGCGGCCGGCACCCTCTGGCTGACCCGGCGGAACCAGACCGTACGCCGCTGACCTCCGGGTCCGACCGCTGGAGCCGCCCATGCCGTCCGCCCAGTCCGCCGCCCGTGTCCTCGGCCTCGCCGCGCTGACCCTGCTCGCCACCGCCCCGCCCGCGTCGGCCGCCGAGGGCTGGTCCGTCGCGCCCGCGGGCGGCGGCCGGCCGTCCTTCTACGCCGAGGGCACCCCCGGGACGGTCCTCCAGGACACCGTGTCGGTGACCAACCCCGGCGGCCACCCCGTCACGGTACGGCTGACGGGCACCGGCACGGGCACGGGCACCGGTGTTCCGGTCGCCTTCGCCGAGCAGAGCGTGCGCGTCCCTGCCCGGACCCGGGCCGACGTCCCCTTCACCGTGACCGTCCCGGCGGGCGCCACGCCCGGGGACCGTGTCGGCGGGCTCGTCGCCGAGGACCGCGCCGGGCGCACCGCCACCGTCCGGATCCGGCTGCGCGTCGGCGGCCCCGCCCTGTCCGCGCTGACCGTCGAACACCTCGCCGTGCACGGCGACCGCATCACGTACGAGCTGGTCAACAGGGGCACGACCGCGCTCGTACCCAGGCTCGCGGTGCACGCCGACGGTGTCTTCGGCCGGGTCCTCCTGGACCGGTCCCCGCGCACCCTCCCGGTCCGTCTCGCCCCCGGTACCCGTACCCGGCTCAGCGAGCCCTGGCCCGGCCACCCCGCCCTGGACGCGGCCGACGTCCGGCTGACGGCGACGGCGGCGGGCGGCGCACAGGACACGGCGAGCACGCGGGCCCGGTTCGTGCCCTGGGGCGCGGTGGCGGGGACCGCGGGCGCACTGACGGCGGGGGCCGCCGTGACGGCCGTACGACTACGCAGGCGGCGTGCCCACCGGGCGGCCGAACCCACCTCCACGGAGGTCGAGTTGACGGGAGCGGTGAGGTGAGGGTGCGGGTGTTCCTGATGCTGACGGCGGTGTGCGCGCTGCTCCTGGCGGCGCCCATGGCGGCAGCCGCCGGCGGGCCGACCGTGAAGGTGTCCGAGTCCCAGGCGGGCACCGGCGGTTCGGTCGCCGTCAGCGGCACCGGCTGGCGACCGCACACCCTGCTGATGATGCTGGTCTGCGGTCAGTCCAGCCCGTCCCGGGGCGTGATCGGCGGCACCAACTCCTGTGCCAACGCCGACGGACGGGCCGTCACCACCGACGCGAACGGCTCCTTCAGCAAGCAGCTCCCGGTCGCCGAACCGCCGGTCCCCTGCCCCTGTGTGGTGCACGTGGCCACCGTGACCGGGGCCAGTGCCGACGCGGACGCCGCGTTCCAGGTCGCCGGACACCCCGTCAAGGCGCTGCCCCCCGCGTCCACCGGCGGCCGTCTGTCGATGCTCACCGACAGCCGACTCGACGGCTCCTCCGGCCTGCTGACCTGGTTCGGCGCACCTCCCTCCCGCACCCTCGTCTTCACCATCGGCAACGCGGGCACCTCCCCCCTGAAGGACCCCGTCTTCCAGGTCGGCACCGCGCACGGCGTGTTCGCCCCCGAGTGGGACGAGCAGCAGTGGCACGGCACCCTCGCACCCGGCAAGAAGGCGCAGGTCAAACTGCCCGTCGAACTCTCCGCCGGGGCACACGGCGACTACGCCGTCTCCCTGAGGTACGACGGCAAGGTCCTCGCCGAACAGCCCTGGGGCGTCGGCCGCCCCTGGGGCGTGACCCTGTTCTGGCTCCTGCTCTGCGTGGTCGTACCGGCGGCCGTCTTCCGCATCGGCATGGCGGTGGTGGACCGGGTACGGCCGCCCCGCGCCGGCGGCATCCGGCACCGGGGAGTGCCCCTGCCCACGGTCCGCCTGCCAGGCCTGCGCACCCCGGAGCCCGCACCCGCCCCGGCCACGACCCTGCCGTGGTTCACCCCCGACACCGACCCGGGCACGACGGCCGGTCGGCTCTCCGCACCGCACGACGACAGCCCGACGAGTCCTACGACTCCCACCACGAAGGGACCCACGTGATCATGCGAAGGAGAGTGACACCGGTCAGAGCGGGCGCGGCGGCGGCTGCCCTGGTCCTCGCCGGGGCGGGCGCCCTGCTCGGCACGGCCGCGGGGACCGCCCAGGCGGCCGAGGTGTCGTACGCGACGCACTGCGTACCGCCCGCCGGGGTCGCCGACCCGGTCGACGGGACCACCAAGGTCGAGATCACCGCGCCCGCCACGGCGAAGGTCGGCGACACCGTCGACATCACCTGGAAGTTCGTGCAGGCCGCGTCCAAGAACCCGGACATCGTCGTCATCGGCAAGGACCAGGTCCAGCCGTCCGGCACGCTCAAGGCGGCCGGGGCCCAGACCGCCGACATCGCCATGCAGGGGCCGCGCGAGAACCCGGAGATTCCCAAGGGCGGCGACATGGTGCTGTCCGACATGACCGGCACGCTGAAACTGACCTCGCCCGGCGAGGTGACGCTCACGCCGGACGCGTACACGGTCAACGCGTACACGACGGACACCGTGTGCACCCCGACGGAGACCGTGCCGAAGGCGGCGACCATCGAGGTGACGGCCGGGGACGGTTCGTCGAGCGGCTCGGCCTCGCCCTCGGACACCGGATCGGCGTCCCCGTCGGGCTCGGCGAGCCCCTCCGACTCGGCGTCCCCTTCCGATTCGGCGTCGGCCTCCGCGTCCGCCTCCGACGGCACGGGCAGCGACCAGACCGACTTCACCGGCAAGGAGGTCAAGATCCCCTACGCCTGCAAGACGCCCCTCGGTGACAAGAGCGCGACCTCGCCGGTGCAGATCAACGCCAAGAAGAACGGCGGCAGTTTCGACCTCACCGTGAAGTTCAACGGGTCGGTGATGGACAGCCCCGCCCCCATCCCGGCGGACTCGGTGAAGCCGTCGATGGAGGTCGTCCTGGGCGGCGCCGACAAGGGCACGGTCCATGTGGAGGGCCCGACCAACTCCTCGGCCATCAACACCGGCGACCCGATCACGATCCCCGACCTGACAGGCACCTACAAGCCGGGGGCGAGCGGCGAGTCGACCCTGTCACCGGGCGTCCTGACGGTCACGGCACTCGGTACGACGACGACGTGCACGCCGACGAAGACCGCGGTCTCGCTGACCCTGGACACGACGGAACAGGCGAGCGGGGCGTCGGGTTCGACGAGCGGTTCGAGCAGCAGCGGTGGCCTCGCGGAGACCGGTGACAACAGCAACGGCGCCCTGAAGGCGCTCGGCCTGGTGGCGGGCACCGCGATCCTGCTGGGCGGCGCCGTGTTCACCTTCATGCCTCGAAAGAGGACGAGGTGACCAACCTGCCTTCAGGGGCGCGAGGCTGTATCTGATGTGCGGCTCTGCCGCGTGGGCGCGACCGGCCCCCACCAACCGTTAGCCGAAACGCAAGAGGGCCACCCCATCCAGAAGATGCGGTGGCCCTCTGCAAAAAGACGATCAGTGAACGTCGCCCATGAGCTCGCGTACCTTCTTCCGGTACATCCACACCGCCACACCGGCCAGCACCGCCAACGCCGCCTGGAACGCGACGATCCCCGTCTTGTTCAGGTCGACACCCGCGATGGACAGCAGCCCGGTCGTCGCGTCACCCGCGGTGACCGCCAGGAACCACACGCCCATCATCTGGGACGCGTACTTCGCCGGAGCCATCTTGGTCGTGACCGACAGACCCACCGGGGACAGCATCAGCTCACCCACGGTCTGCACGAAGTAGATCCCGACCAGCCACATCGCCGCAGCCTTGTGCCCGCCGTCGGCGATCGACAGCGGTGCCAGGAACAGGAAGAACGACGCACCGATCAGCACCAGACCACCGGCGAACTTCACGGCGGTGCTCGGCTCCTTGCCGCGCCGCGCCATCGCCAGCCACGCCCAGGCGAAGACCGGCGCGAACGCCATGATCATGACCGGGTTGACGGACTGGTACCAGGAGACCGGGAACTTCCAGCCGAAGATCGTGTTCTTCGCGGAGGCGTCGGCGAACAGGGAGACGGTCGAACCGCCCTGGTCGTAGATCATCCAGAACACGGCGGCGGCCACGAAGAACCAGATGTACGCGCTCATCTTGGACTGCTCGGCGCGGTCCAGGTCCTTGTCCCGCTTGATGCGGCCGATGACGAGGACCGGGATCACCAGACCGGCGATCGTGATCGGGACCAGCAGCCAGTTCAGCGTGTAGACGCCGGAGACACCCACGACGACGTAGAACACCGCGGCGACGGCGGCCCAGAAGGCGGCCTTCGTCAGCGTCGCCTTCTTCTCCGCGTCGGACAGCGGGGTGGGGACGATGTCCGAACGCGAGCTCAGGTGACGCGTGCCGAGCAGGAACTGGGCGAGACCCAGCGCCATGCCGACCGCGGCCAGCGCGAAGCCCAGGTGCCAGTTGTAGTTCTCGCCGACCGTGCCGATGACCAGCGGCGCGGCGAACGCGCCCACGTTGATGCCGATGTAGAAGAGCGTGAAGCCACCGTCACGGCGCGGGTCGTCCGGACCCTCGTACAGGTGGCCGACCATCGTGGAGATGTTGGCCTTCAGCAGACCGGAACCTATGGCGACCAGGCCGAGGCCCGCGAAGAAGGTGCCGGAGCTAGGCAGCGCCAGCGTCAGGTGGCCGAGCATGATGATCGCGCCCGCGACGGCGACCGTCTTGCGGGGACCGAGGACACGGTCGGCGAACCAGCCGCCCGGCAGGGCGAGCAGGTACACGAGCGACAGGTACACGGAGTAGATCGCCGTCGCCGTGGCCGCGCTCATGTGCAGGCCGCCGGGAGCGACCAGGTACAGCGGGAGCAGGGCCTTCATGCCGTAGTAGGAGAACCGCTCCCACATCTCGGTCATGAAGAGAGTGGCCAGTCCGCGGGGGTGGCCGAAGAAGGTCTTCTCGGAACCGGGGGTGCCCGGTCGGACCGAGTCCTTCGTCAGGCTGGACGCCATGGTCGTTCCTTGCTGGTCGGAGCGCGCGGTGGGGCAGTGCGCGCCCGTGGGGGGAGCGGCCGGCACCGGCGGGTCGGACCGTCCACCCCACGCCCAGGGGGAGTCCGCCCCGGATCACGGGGCGGCGGACGGCGACCACCGGGATCCACGCCCCGTGACGCTGTGTCGCGTCCGGAGCCCGGCCAGAGGTCATTCCTTTCGAGGCTGGCAGGCCAGCCCGCACACAAAAGAGACCTTCAGCGTCAAGATGCCCACCAAAGGTCCCCGGGTGTACTACAGGCGTTCACGTCACTGTACGTCAGGACACTGCCGGATATGGAAGGACTTGAGACACGGATCACAGGTGTCGAGGGAACCTCGCACCCGGTTTCGAAGGTCCCCTCTACGATCGCACCTCGCGCCCACAGGTTCGTACCACTGTGCCCCAAGGTAAGAATCCCTGGTGCCGATCACACTCCAGTACTGCGCGTAATCGGACTACCATCACCCCATGACCCGTGTACTGCTCGCAGAGGACGACGCGTCCATCTCGGAGCCGCTGGCCCGCGCACTGCGCCGGGAAGGTTACGAGGTGGAGGTGCGCGAGGACGGACCCACCGCGCTCGACGCCGGAATGCAGGGCGGCGTCGACCTGGTCGTGCTGGACCTCGGGCTGCCCGGCATGGACGGCCTGGAGGTGGCGCGCCGGCTGCGTGCCGAGGGCCACGCCGTGCCGATCCTCATCCTGACCGCGCGGGCCGACGAGGTGGACACCGTCGTCGGCCTGGACGCGGGCGCCGACGACTACGTCACCAAGCCGTTCCGGCTCGCCGAACTGCTCGCCCGGGTCCGGGCGCTGCTGCGGCGCGGCGCCGCGGAGCCGGCGCAGCCGCCGGCCACGCACGGGGTGCGGATCGACGTCGAGTCGCACCGGGCGTGGATGGGTGACGAGGAACTCCAGCTCACCGCGAAGGAGTTCGACCTGCTGCGGGTGCTGGTGCGGGACGCGGGGCGGGTCGTCACGCGGGACCAGCTGATGCGGGAGGTCTGGGACACGACGTGGTGGTCGTCGACCAAGACGCTCGACATGCACATTTCGTGGCTGCGTAAGAAGCTCGGCGACGATGCGGCGAACCCGCGGTACATCGCTACCGTGCGTGGTGTCGGGTTCCGTTTCGAAAAGAGCTAGTCGGCTACGCGCGTTGCGCCGTGGGTGGCTGATGAGATTTGTGTGACCGGCCGTCGTCGTGGGCTGGTCGCGCAGTTCCTCCCCCAGCCTTCGGCCGGGGGGACCCCCAGCGCCCCTTTCGAGCGCTGAAGTGGCCGTTTCCCGGAGAGTGCTGTGCGTCGTCGTCTGATTCAGTCCACCCTCGCCGTCGTGCTCGTCGTCATCGCTGTCTTCGGTGTCTCTCTGGTCATCGTCGAGTCGCGGACCATCAGCAACAGCGCGCAGGAACGTGTCGACTCCGAGGCGTTGCGTCTCGCCAGCATCGTCGACAGCCGGATCCTCGGGGACGAGGACGTCACCGCCGAGATACTGCGCAGCCAGGTCGGCAAGGACCAGTACGCCGTCATCCGGATCCCGGGGAAGCCGGTGATCGAGCTCGGTGTGAAGCCCGAGGGCGATGTCATCCACTACACGGCCGACGGTGAGGAAGGCGAGACGGTCACCGTCCAGGAGCCGCGCTCGACCGTGACCCGGGAGGTCGGCCGTACGCTGCTGATCATCGGGGCCGTCGCGCTGCTCGCCGTGATCGCCGCCGTGCTGCTCGCGATCCGGCAGGCCAACCGGCTGGCCTCCCCGCTCACCGACCTCGCGGAGACCGCCGAGCGGCTGGGGTCCGGTGATCCGCGGCCCCGGCACAAGCGGTACGGCGTGCCCGAACTGGACCGGGTCGCCGATGTGCTGGACTCCTCCGCCGAGCGGATCGGGCGGATGCTCACCGCCGAGCGGCGCCTCGCCGCCGACGCCTCCCACCAGCTGCGCACCCCGCTGACCGCGCTGTCCATGCGTCTGGAGGAGATCACCCTCACCGACGACCCGGACATCGTGAAGGAGGAGGCGAACGTGGCGCTCACCCAGGTGGAGCGCCTCACGGACGTCGTGGAGCGGCTGCTGACGAACTCCAGGGACCCGCGCACCGGCTCCGCCGTCTCCTTCGACCTGGACGAGGTCATCCAGCAGCAGCTCGCCGAGTGGCGGCCCGCCTACCGCGGCGTGGGCCGGGCGATCGTCAGCTCCGGCAAGCGGCACCTGCGCGCGGTCGGCACGCCGGGCGCGGTGGCGCAGGTGCTGGCCGCCCTGATCGAGAACTCGCTGATGCACGGCGGCGGCACCGTCGCCCTGCGGACCAGGGTGACCGGCAACCAGGCGGTGGTCGAGGTGACCGACGAGGGTGCCGGCGTCCCCGCCGACCTGGGCAACCGCATCTTCGAGCGGACCATCAGCGGCCGGAACTCCACCGGGATCGGGCTGGCCGTCGCCAGGGACCTCGCGGAGGCCGACGGAGGCCGCCTGGAGCTGCTCCAGGCCCAGCCGCCGGTGTTCGGTCTGTTCCTGTCCCGCACCCCGCCGCCGCACAAGCCGGACGAGGACCTGCCGATGGTCCGCTAGGACCTGCCGGGACCTGTCCTCGGTGCGTTCTACCGGACCCGCTGCGCGGGCTTCTCGGTGTCCGCGGCCCGCTCCAGGATGGCCTCCGCGTCGGCGACCGCCTCACGCGCCGGCAGCGTCTTGAACACCCACGTGCGGTACGACCAGAAACGGAACAGCGTCGCCACGCCGATGCCGGCGAACTTGAAGACGTTGCTCTGCAGCGGGCTGTCCCAGCCGAATCCGTAGGTGGCCAGGTAAAGCAGACCGTTCTCGATCACCAGGCCGACCGCGCTGAACAGCAGGAACAGGGTGAGTTCCTTGGTGCGACCGCTCTTCTCGCGGTCCCGGTACGTCCAGTAGCGGAAGCCGAGGTAATTGAAGACGATCGCGACGACCGTCGCTATGACGCTCGCCCGCACGACCGGCAGGTCGGTGACGTGCCGGACCAGGTTGAAGACACCGAGATTGACGAGAATGCCGGCCCCGCCGACCGCGCCGAATTTGGCGACCTCGCGTACGAGCCGTTGCAGCCCCGAGGAACCACGTTCCATGGTTGTGCGGGCTCCTGTCCGTAGGTATTGCGACCCAGCCACTCTAACGACCCAGTATCTCCGATGGCTGTGGATGGCGACACAGGTCGGGAAAGGCTTGGGAAGAGCTCCGGAAAGGGGCGGGAAAAGCGGGGCAAGAGACGGCGAAGCGGCGGGTAAGAGCCCAGGTCGCGGCGGTGGAAACAGGTCACCCCGGCGTGGCCGATACCCTAGGGGCGTGACGTTCCCGGTAGTCGGCATGGTCGGCGGGGGTCAGCTCGCGCGTATGACGCACGAGGCGGGCATCCCGCTGGGCATCAGGTTCAAGCTCCTCAGTGACACCCCTCAGGATTCCGCGGCCCAGGTGGTGAGCGATGTCGTCGTCGGCGACTACCGCGACCTGGAGACGCTGCGCGCCTTCGCGCGCGGCTGCGACGTGATCACCTTCGACCACGAGCACGTGCCCACCGAGCACCTGCGGGCCCTGGAGGCGGACGGCATCCCCGTGCGCCCCGGCCCGGACGCGCTGGTGCACGCCCAGGACAAGGGCGTGATGCGCGCGAAGCTCACGGAGATCGGCGTGCCGTGCCCGCGGCACCGGATCGTGGCCGACCAGGAGGACGTGGTCCGGTTCGCGGCCGAGGGCGACGGCTTCCCCGTCGTCCTGAAGACCGTGCGCGGCGGCTACGACGGCAAGGGCGTGTGGGTCGTCGAGACCGCGGAGGAGGCCACCGACCCCTTCCGGGCCGGCGTGCCGGTCCTCGCCGAGGAGAAGGTCGACTACGTCCGCGAGCTCGCCGCCAACGTCGTACGCTCCCCGCACGGGCAGGCCGTCGCCTACCCGGTGGTCGAGTCGCAGCAGGTCAACGGCGTCTGCGACACCGTGATCGCGCCCGCCCCCGACCTGGACGAGGCGCTCGCCCTGCGGGCCGAGGAGATGGCCCTGCGGATCGCCAAGGAGCTGGGCGTGGTCGGCCACCTGGCCGTCGAGCTGTTCCAGACCCGCGACGGCCGCATCCTCGTCAACGAACTGGCGATGCGCCCGCACAACTCCGGCCACTGGAGCCAGGACGGCGCGATCACCAGCCAGTTCGCCAACCACGTGCGGGCCGTCCTCGACCTGCCCCTGGGCGACCCGCGCCCGCGCGCCAGGTGGACGGTCATGGTCAACGTCCTGGGCGGCGACTACCCGGACATGTACTCCGCGTACCTGCACTGCATGGCCCGCGACCCGAAACTGAAGATCCACATGTACGGCAAGGACGTGAAGCCCGGCCGCAAGGTCGGCCACGTCAACACCTACGGCGACGACCTGGACGACGTTCTCGAGCGCGCACGTCACGCTGCCGGCTACCTGAGAGGCACGATCACCGAATGAGCACCGCCGTCGGCCCCGTCGTGGGCATCGTGATGGGATCCGACTCCGACTGGCCCGTCATGGAGGCCGCAGCCCAAGCCCTCGACGAGTTCGAGATCGCGTACGAGGTGGACGTCGTCTCCGCCCACCGCATGCCGCGCGAGATGGTGACGTACGGCGAGCAGGCCGCCAGGCGCGGCCTGAAGGTGGTCATCGCGGGTGCGGGCGGCGCCGCCCACCTCCCGGGCATGCTCGCCTCCGTCACCCCCCTCCCGGTCATCGGCGTGCCGGTCCCGCTGAAGTACCTCGACGGCATGGACAGCCTCCTGTCCATCGTGCAGATGCCGGCCGGTGTCCCGGTCGCCACCGTCTCCGTCGCGGGCGCCCGCAACGCGGGCCTGCTGGCCGCCCGCATCCTCGCCACCCACGACGAGGAACTGCTGCAGAGGATGCGCGACTTCCAGCAGGACCTCAACGACCAGGCCACCGAGAAGGGCAAGCGGCTGCGGGCCAAGGTCGAGGGCTCCAACGGCTTCGGCTTCGGCAAGTAGGACTCCGGGAAGTAACACGCAATGACGTCCCTCGATGAAGCCCGGTCCCTGCTGCGCGAGTTCCCGGTCGTCGACGGCCACAACGACCTGCCGTACGCACTGCGCGAGCAGGTCCGCTACGACCTCGACGCCCGTGACATCGCCGCTCACCAGAACGCCCACCTGCACACCGACATCCCGCGGCTGCGGGAGGGCGGGGTCGGTGCGCAGTACTGGTCGGTGTACGTCCGCTCGGACCTGCCGGGCGCCGTCCCGGCCACCCTCGAACAGATCGACTGCGTACGGCAGCTGATCGCCCGTTACCCGGCCGACCTGCGGGCCGCGCTGACCGCCGCCGACATGGAGGCGGCGCGCGCCGAGGGCCGCATCGCCTCCCTGATGGGCGCGGAGGGCGGCCACTCCATCGACAACTCGCTGGGCACCCTGCGCGGCCTGTACGAGCTGGGTGTGCGCTACATGACGCTCACCCACAACGACAACAACGACTGGGCGGACTCGGCGACCGACGAGCCGAACGTCGGCGGCCTGTCGGCCTTCGGCCGCGAGGTCGTACGGGAGATGAACCGGCTCGGCATGCTGGTCGACCTCTCCCACGTGGCGGCCACCACCATGCGGGCCGCCCTCGACACTTCCGCCGCTCCGGTGATCTTCTCCCACTCCTCCTCCCGGGCCGTCTGCGACCACCCCCGCAACATCCCGGACGACGTCCTCGAACGCCTGTCCGGCAACGGCGGCATGGCGATGGTGACGTTCGTACCGAAGTTCGTGCTCCAGGCGGCGGTCGACTGGACGGCGGCGGCCGACGACAACATGCGCGCCCACGGCTTCCACCACCTCGACACCACCGAGGCGGCGATGAAGGTCCACCGGGCCTTCGAGGAGACCACCCCGCGCCCGGTCGCCACCACCGCCACGGTCGCCGACCACCTCGACCACATGCGCGAGGTCGCCGGCATCGACCACCTCGGCATCGGCGGCGACTACGACGGCACGGCCTTCACCCCCGACGGCCTGAACGACGTCTCCGGCTACCCCAACCTCGTCGCCGAGCTCCTCGACCGCGGCTGGTCCAGGCCCGACCTGGCGAAGCTGACCTGGCAGAACGCCGTCCGGGTGCTGGGCGCGGCGGAGGACGTGGCCCGCTCCCTCCAGGAGACGCGGCGGCCGTCCCACGCGACCATCGCCGACCTCGACGGCTGAGGTCGTCCGCGGGGCCCTCCGGGAGGGGCGTCCGCAAGGGGCGTCCGGGAGCGGCGTCCGCGAGGGCCGGGCGTTCGGGGCGTACCCCCGAACGCCCCGTCCACCAGGAACCCTCCCGGCCTGCCGTGCGACGGTGAGCTACAGCCCCTTCACGACGTAGCTCAGGACGACGTACGGAGCCCTTCATGGCCGACCTCCAGCACGACATCCACACCACGACCGAGGTCGGCAGGGAGGACTACCTCCCGGACGACCCGTTCCCGCTGGAATCCGGCGCCGCGCTCCTGGAGCGGGCCCACGCGCTGCTGGAGGCGCATCCGGTCGCGGACGGCTACAGCGGGCTGCCCCGGGCGCTCGGGGCGCTGCCCTGGTACGACCTGGAGCTGGGCGAGACGGCCGTGGACACCGACGTGCCCCGGCTGCGCGAGGGGCACGTGGGCGCGCTGTTCTGGTCGCTGGACCTGCCGGCGCAGGAGTGGGGCGACCGGGCCGTGGGGGCCACTCTGGAGCAGCTGGACCTGGTGCGCCGGGTGGTCGAGATGCACCCGGAGGGGCTCCGCCTGGTGCGCACCGCCGGCCAGGTCATCGACGCCCGCAACTGCGGTCGCGTCGCCGTCGTCCTCGGCCCGGCCTCCGCCGCCGCCGTCGGCGACTCCCTCGGCATCCTGCGGGTGCTGCAGTCCCTGGGGGTGCGCGTGCTCTCCCTGGCCGGTGCCGCCTGGGCGGGGGAGGCGGGGCTGACCCGGTTCGGCGAGGAGGTGGTCCGGGAGATGAACCGGCTCGGGGTGCTCGCCGACCTCTCCGGCGCCCCGGAGGCCGCTCTCACCCGGGCGCTGGCGCTCTCCAAGACCCCGGTCCTGTGCACCCGCTCCGCCGCCGCTGCCGTACGCCCGCACCCCGCGAACCTCCCCGACGAGCTGCTCGGGCAGCTGGGGGAGCACAAGGGCGTGTGCATGGTGCCGCTGGCCGCCGAGCAGACCGGGCCGACCGTCCCGGACGTCGCCGACCACCTCGACCACGTCCGGTTGGTCGCGGGCCCCGAGTGCGTCGCCCTGTCCGGCACCTACGACTCCGGTGTCGCCCACCCCCGCGACCTCGACGACACCTCCGGCTACCCCCACCTGATCGCCGAGCTGCTCCGACGCGGCTGGTCGGAGACCGAACTGTCCCTGCTGACCTGGGGAAACGTCCAGCGGGCGCTGCGCAGCGCCGACTTCACCGCCCGCGCGACCCAGCGCCGCAGAGACCCGAACCCGCCCCGCCCGGCCGACCCCGAGGCCTGATCGGCCGGTCAGGTCACCCGGTCGGGTCAGCCGGACCGGCCGATCGATCCGGTCAGTCGATCCGGCCAATCGATCCGGTCAGTCGATCCCGTCAGCCGATCCGGCACAGGCAGAACGGATGGCCGGCCGGGTCGGCGAACACCCGGAAGTCCTCCGCCACGGGGTCCTCCTCGCGCCGCAGCAGCCGTGCCCCCAGCGCCAGGACCTTCTTCTCCGCCACGTCGACGTCCTCCCACGTCGGACCCGCGTCGAAGTCGAGATGGAACTGCTGCGAGTCGTGGTCGGCCCGCGGCCACTCCGGCGGGACGTACCCCTCCGCCAGCTGGAAGCCCAGCCGCAGCCCGTCCGGCAGCCGCAGCACCACCCAGTCGTCCTCCTCGGCCACCAGGGTGCCCCCGACGACGGCCGCGTAGAAGGCGGCCAGGGCCTGCGGATCCGGACAGTCGATCACCACGTTGCGCAAGCGCGCGACGGACGCCATGAGCACTCCCTCATCTCTCGACAGGCGCAGGTCTCTCAACAGGCACAGAGGCAGAACGGGTGCCCGGCCGGGTCGGCGTACACCCGGAAGGTGCGTTCCCGGTCCGCCGCGTCCAGCGGCTTCGCGCCCAGCTCCAGCACCCCCTTCTCGGCAGCGTCCAGGTCGTCCACCGTCAGGTCCAGGTGGAACTGCTGCGAGTCGTCGGGTGCGGGCCACTGCGGCGCCACGAATCCGGGCGCCTTCTGGAACGCCAGCGCCTGCCCGCCGGGCACCGCCAGGTCCACCCAGTCCCCGTCCCCCTCGACACTGCCGCCCAGCACCCCGGCGTAGAAACCGGCCAGCGCGGACGGGTCGGGACAGTCCAGGACGACGACACCGAGCTTGGCGAGAGCCATGACTTCCTCCTCGAAGTCGGAGTTACCTACAAAGCCGTTCAACCAGTAACTTCGGTTACCGCATGCTCCCGCAGTAGAGGTAACGCCGCAACCGGATTTCAGAGGTAACTTGCAGGGATGAGTGAGAGATCGCCCGCGCCGGGCGGCCTGGCCCTGGTCGAGGCCCTGGTGAACACCCTGGACCTGGAGTCGGGCGCCGACGCGCTCGACACGGCGGACGGCAGGGCGCGCCTCGGCATCACGGAGGCCGGCCTCTCACCTGCGCGCACCCTGCGCGAGTCCCTGCGCGCCACCCTTCTCGCGCATGCCGGGTACCCGCCGCACCAGGAGGTCACCCCCCTGGGCGAACTGCTCGCGCAGGCCCCCCTGTACGTCGCCGTCGACCCCGCCGACGGCTCGGCGTCCATCGCCCCCGCCGCCCCCGCCCCGCTGCTCTCCCGCATAGCCGCGGCCGTCGCCACCGCCGCGATCGAGGGCACCTGGACCCGCCTCAAGGCCTGCGAGGCCGACACCTGTCACTGGGCGTACTACGACCGCAGCCCGGCCGGCCGTGGCCGCTGGTGCTCGATGCAGGTGTGCGGGGCGCGCGCCAAGATGCGCCGGTACCGGGCCAAGGACCGGTAAGCCACAACCGGTTCACCGGAAAAGCGTGTGCCGGGTGGTGCAGAATGCAACAAGACACCGGTTCGGCCGACTGAGCCTCGGCCGAACCGGTGTCGTTCTTGACGCCCCGAGCGGACGCGCCCCAAAGGGGCGCGGGGCTGTATCGAATATGCGGCTACCGCCGCGTGGGCGCGCTCAGCCCCCACGCACCCGCAGTCCTACGCGGTGGGACGCCCCATGGCGCGATAAGTCCACCCCGCCCGCCGCCAGAGCTCCGGCTCCAGCGCATTCCGCCCGTCAAGGATCACCCGAGCCGCGGCCACCTCTCCCAGCACCGCCGGATCCAGCTCCCTGAACTCCCGCCACTCGGTGAGGTGCAGCACCACATCGGCCCCCCGCACACACTCCCCGGCGCTACCGGCGTAGCCGAGTGTCGGGAACAGCCGCCGCGCGTTGTCCATCCCCTTCGGGTCGTACACCGTCACCTGGCCGCCCTGCAGATGGATCTGCCCGGCGACGTTCAGCGCCGGCGAGTCCCGGACGTCGTCCGAGTCCGGCTTGAACGTCGCGCCGAGCACCGCGACCCGCTTCCCGAGGAACGACCCCCCACCCAGCGCCTCCCGGGCCATCTCGACCATCTGGCCCCGGCGCCGCATGTTGATGGAGTCGATCTCGCGCAGGAAGGTCAGCGCCTGGTCGGCGCCCAGCTCACCCGCACGGGCCATGAAGGCGCGGATGTCCTTGGGCAGGCAGCCGCCGCCGAACCCGATCCCGGCCCGCAGGAACTTCTTCCCGATCCGGTCGTCGTGCCCGATCGCCTCGGCCAGCTTGGCGACGTCGCCGCCCGCGGCCTCGCACACCTCCGCCATCGCGTTGATGAAGGAGATCTTCGTGGCCAGGAAGGAGTTCGCCGAGGTCTTCACCAGCTCGGCCGTCGGGAAGTCGGTCACCACGAACGGCGTACCCTCGCCGACCGGCGTCGCGTACACCTCGCGCAGCAGCTTCTCGGCCCGCTCGCTGCGCACGCCGACCACGATCCGGTCGGGGTGCAGCGTGTCGTTCACGGCGAAGCCCTCGCGCAGGAACTCCGGGTTCCAGGCCAGCTCGGCACCGTCCCCGGCCGGCGCGTTCTCGGCGAGGTAGGCGGCCAGCCGTTCGGCCGAACCGACCGGCACCGTCGACTTGCCGACGACGAGCGCGGGCCCGGTCAGGTGCGGGGCCAGCGAGGCGATCGCGGAGTCGACGTACGACATGTCGCAGGCGTACTCGCCGTGCTTCTGCGGGGTGTTCACACAGACGAAGTGGACGTCGCCGAAGGCACCCACCTCGGCCCAGTCGGTGGTGAAGCGCAGCCGCCCGGAGGAGCCCTCGAAGCCCGCCACGTGCCGGCGCAGCAACTCGTCCAGACCCGGCTCGTACATCGGGGTCTCGCCGCGCTCCAGCATCGCGATCTTCTCGGGTACGACGTCCAGACCGAGCACCTCGAAGCCGAGCTCCGCCATGGCCGCGGCATGCGTGGCGCCGAGATAGCCGGTGCCGATCACAGTGATCTTGAGGCTCATGGAACGCTCCAGCTCGGGGACGTGGGTGCTGCTGCGGGGCCGAGCATAACCGGGCCCCCTTGCGGGCAACTTTCCCGCTGTCGCGTACCTCACGTCACCGTTCCGTGGGCCGCGTTCTAAACTTTGAGTTACTTAACAGTAATTAGCGTCGGCACCATCTCGTCTGGAGTGAGAGACCTTGGCCGGATCGGCTGACTTCGACCTGTACCGCCCGTCCGAGGAGCACGACATGCTCCGGGACGTCGTCCGCGCGCTGGTCGAGGCGAAGATCGCCCCGTACGCCGCCGCGGTCGACGAGGAGGCCCGCTTCCCGCAGGAGGCGCTCGACGCCCTGGTCGCCAACGACCTCCAGGCCGTGCACGTCCCCGAGGAGTACGGCGGGGCCGGTGCCGACGCGCTCGCCACGGTCATCGTGATCGAGGAGGTCGCCCGCGCCTGTGTCTCCTCCTCCCTCATCCCGGCCGTGAACAAGCTGGGCTCGCTCCCGGTGATCCTCTCCGGCTCCGAGGACCTGAAGAAGAGGTACCTGACCCCGCTCGCCAAGGGCGACGCGATGTTCTCGTACTGCCTCTCCGAGCCGGAGGCGGGCTCCGACGCGGGCGGCATGACGACGAAGGCGGTCCGCGACGGCGACCACTACGTCCTCAACGGCGTGAAGCGCTGGATCACCAACGCGGGCGTCTCCGACTACTACACGGTCATGGCGGTCACCGACCCGACCAAGCGCACCAAGGGCATCTCCGCCTTCGTCGTCGAGAAGGCCGACGAGGGCGTCTCCTTCGGCGCTCCGGAGAAGAAGCTCGGCATCAAGGGCTCGCCGACCCGCGAGGTCTACCTCGACAACGTCCGCATCCCCGCCGACCGCATGATCGGCGACGAGGGCACCGGCTTCGCCACCGCGATGAAGACCCTGGACCACACCCGCATCACCATCGCCGCCCAGGCCCTCGGTGTCGCCCAGGGCGCCCTCGACTACGCCAAGGGCTACGTCCAGGAGCGCAAGCAGTTCGGCAAGCCGATCGCCGACTTCCAGGGCATCCAGTTCATGCTCGCCGACATGGCCATGAAGATCGCTGCCGCCCGCGCCCTCACCTACCAGGCCGCCGCCGCCTCCGAGCGCGGCGACGCCGACCTCACCTTCCAGGGCGCCGCCGCCAAGTGCTTCGCCTCCGACGTCGCCATGGAGGTCACCACCGACGCCGTCCAGCTCCTCGGCGGCTACGGCTACACCCGCGACTACCCCGTCGAGCGCATGATGCGCGACGCGAAGATCACCCAGATCTATGAAGGCACGAACCAGGTCCAGCGGATCGTGATGGCCCGCAACCTGCCGTAACCACCGCGGCATTCGGCGAGAAGGCGCCCTTCGGGGCGCCTTTTCCGTCTGCGTCCTCGAATGGCACTACCGGGCGGTCGGGCTTAGGACGGGAACCACACGGGGACCGCCCCGGACCCCGCCCCCCACCCTGGAGGAGCCATGACCCAGACCGGACCCATGACGGCCATGTCCAAGCAGATGCAGGAGTGCGTCAACATGTGCATGGCCACCCACACGATGTGCGAGGAGACCCTGAGCTCCTGCATGTCGATGGAGGGCGGCCAGGCCCAGATGCGCATCATGCGCGCGCTCATGGACTGCTCCGAGACGACCCGCATGTGCGCCGACATGATGATGCGGCGTTCGCCGCTCTCGCCCGAGATGTGTGCGATGTGTGCGAAAGCCTGTGACATGTGCGCCGAGGCGTGTATGTCCATGCCCGACGACCCGCAGATGAAGCGCTGCGCGGAGGCGTGTCGCCGCTGCGCCGAGATGTGCCGCTCGATGGCGACCATGGCCATGTGACGAACCGGCCCCGCACACCGGTCGAGGGCACCCACCGGGTGCCCTCGAACCGTCCGCCGGTACGGCCTAGTTGCTGCTGACGGTGACCTTCTGGTCGTTCTTCAGCTCGTCCACCAGGGTCTTGACCTTGGCCTTGTCCCAGACGAGGTTGCCGCCGGTGGAGCCGGAGATCGGCATGTTCATCGAGGTGCCGTTGCCGCCGTTGACGTCCTTCATCGCGAAGAACATCGAGCCGAGGTCCCACAGGCTCATGTCCTTGTCGACGGTGAGGGAGTCGAGGCCCGCGCCGAGGGTGGGGTAGAGCTTGAAGGGGTTGAGGATCGTCCCCGGGGTGGCCACCTGGTGGGCCAGGGCGGCCAGGAACTTCTGCTGGTTCTTGGTGCGCTGGAGGTCGGACGTGGCGAAGGCGTGCCGGGTACGGACGAAGGCCAGGGCCTCCTCGCCGTTCAGGGTCTGCTTGCCCGCCTTGAAGTCCGCGCCCGAGTACTTGTCCTTGAAGCCCTGGTCGATGTCGATCGTGACCCCGCCGACCGCGTCCACGATGTTCGCGAAGCCGGCGAAGCCGATCTCCACGTAGTGGTCGATGTGCAGACCGGTGTTGTACTCGACCGTGCGGACCAGCAGCGTCGGGCCGTCCTCGGCGTAGGCCGCGTTCAGCTTCGTGTGGCGGCCGGTGCCCTTGTAGACCTTGCCGGACGTCGACCCCTGGTACGACGGGATCTCCACGTCCGAGTCACGGGGCAGCGAGATCAGCGTGTCGCCGTTGTCGCCGACGTGCAGGATCATCATCGAGTCCGTGCGCTTGCCCTCGGCCGAACCCGTGTGCAGTTCCTTCTTCTGCGCGTCGGACAGGCCCTGGCGGCTGTCGGAGCCGACGATCAGGTAGTTGGTGCCCTTGCCCGCCGCGGGACGGTCGATGACCTTCGAGAGGTCGACGTCCCGGTGCAGCTTGGAGTCGGCCCAGAAGTAGGTCGCGACGGACGTGACGATCAGCACACTGAGGACGACGATCGCCGTCCACTTGATCCGCTTGCGCCAGTTCGGTGCGCGGCGCGGGACGGGCTCGTACGCACCGCCGCCCCCACCGCCTCCGGGGCCGCCGCCGTAGACCTGGCCGGTGTTGTAGCCGCTGTCGTAGCCGTCGTACCCGCCACCGCCGTCGTACCCGTTGTTGTACGACGGCTGCTGCGGGACCCCGGCGTACCCGCCGCCGCCCTGCTGGGGGGCGCCGTACGGCGGTGCCGACGGCTCTCCGCGCCGCACCTGGCGCATGACGCGGGCGCCCTCGGGCTGCGCGCCTGCGCTGCCGCGTCCGTATCCGTTGCCGCGGTTGCCGTCCGACCGCCCCTCGGGCCATTCGCTCATGGGCCCCAGTGTGCAGGCAGCCACGGTGTCTCTTACAAGGGTCGTAGGAAAATCAGGGCACCGCTGTTGCGAAGCCGACACAAATTCCGCGATTGTCGCGTCGGCATAAGGTGGGGGCCATGACAGACCAGGCCCCCGAGGCGGATTCCGACATACCCGGCAAGCCGACGTCCGCGTCCCGGACCACGCTGAGTCACATCATGACCCACGCCGACACCAACCTCCTCGGGACGGTGCACGGTGGTGTGATCATGAAGCTCGTGGACGACGCGGCGGGCGCGGTCGCCGGACGCCACTCGGGCGGTCCCGCCGTCACCGCGTCCATGGACGAGATGGCGTTCCTGGAACCGGTCCGCGTCGGCGACCTCGTGCACGTCAAGGCCCAGGTCAACTGGACCGGCCGGACGTCGATGGAGGTGGGGGTGCGGGTCCTCGCCGAGCGCTGGAACGAGTCGACTCCCGCCACCCAGGTCGGCTCGGCGTACCTCGTCTTCGCGGCGGTCGACGCGGACGGCAAGCCGCGCCGGGTGCCGCCGGTGATGCCGGAGACGGACCGGGACCGCCGCCGGTACCAGGAGGCCCAGATCCGCAGGACGCACCGGCTGGCGCGACGCCGGGAGATCCGCGAGCTGCGCGAGCGCAGGGTGGCGCAGGGGTACGTGGACTAGCGAGTGCCGCGCCGTCGTGGCCGTTCGCGCAGTTCCCCGCGCCCCTAGAAGAAGGGCGCTGCAGTGCGCCCCTTCAGGGGCGCGGGGAACTGCGCGACAAGCCCCCACCGGCCCGCGGCCGGCGAACGACCCTCAGCAGACCTTCTCGTCGCCCTTGATGACGGCGGTCTCCCCCTGCGGCGCCGGCTCGTCCACCCGCACCTGCCGTACCGCGCCCTTGAAGTCCGTGCCCACCGTCACCCGCAGCACAGGACCCAGCCCCGGCACGGCCCGCAGCTCGCTGCCCGGCAGGGCCGCCGCCAGGGACCGGGCCGAGCGGTCCCACCGCGGGTCGAAGGAGACCACCGTCCGCTTCACGTCGCGGTGCGCCGCGGTCACCGGCCGGTGGTTCGTCGCGAAGCCCGTCGCCGCCAGCGCCGCGTCCATCCGCCGGGCCACCCCCGCCGTGGCCGTGCCGTTCTCCACCTGGACCCGGATCGTGGCCGGCGCCACCTCCACCGTCGCCGGCGGCGGCCCCTGCGGCTTCGGCGAGGCCGCGGGCGGACGCGCGGGCGCGGGCGGCGTGAGCGGCTGGTCGTCGCGCAGCGACCGGAACAGCCGGTCCGCCCCTGCCGGGTCCCACTTCAGCGTCGAGCCGATGCCCTTCACGGGGTAGGCCAGCTGCCCGATGGGGACGGTCGTGAACTCGGACGAGGACGGGGAGAAGTTGCGCATCGCCCGGCCGAGGTCCAGCAGCTCGTCGGTGCCGAAGCCCGTGTCGGCCCGTACCGACCCCAGCACCGCCCGGGTCACGTCCCGGAACCGGATCGGGTTGAGCAGCACCCCGCTCGACGTCGCCCGCTCGATCAGCGCCGCCAGGAACCGCTGCTGCCGCTTCATCCGGCCCAGGTCGCTGGCCGCGTCGACGTGCCGGGCGCGGACGTACTGCAGGGCCTGGCCGCCGCCCAGGGTGTGCGTGCCGGGGGAGAGGTTCAGGCCGGTGTAGGAGTCCTTCATCGGCACGGCCGTACAGACCTGGACCCCGCCGAGCACGTCGACGGTCCGCATGAACGTGATGAAGTCGACCTCCAGGTAGTGGTCGATCTTCAGGTGGGTCATGTCCTCGACCGTGCGGACGGTCAGCTGCGGGCCGCCCTCCGCGTAGGCCGCGTTCAGCTTGATGGGGTGGGCCGGGTACGGGCGGTGCGTCGTCTCGTCCACGTGCGCCGGGACCTCGGCGTACGAGTCGCGGGGCAGGCTGACCACCGTCGCCCGCTCCCGGTCCGCCGAGATGTGCACGATCATGATCGTGTCGGTGCAGTGGCAGGGCGCCCCGCCCAGCCGGAACTTCCGCCGCTCCCGCTCGGTGATCTTGTCGCGGCCGTCGGTGCCGACCAGCAGCACGTTCATGCCGTGGCCGGCGGCGGGACGGTTCTTCATGTCCTTGAACGGGTCGACCCGGGCGATGTCCGCGTCCAGGCCCGCCATCACCGAGTGCCCGATCCCGGCCGACGCCAGCACCACCACCGAGAGTGTGGTCACCGCCCGCATGGCCCAGCGCGGCCGCCGGGGCCTGCTGGGTCGTACCGGCGGCCGCGGGGCCTGACGGGTGGGCTGCGGTCGGCGCTGCGGCGGGGCGGGCCGGGCGGGGGACCGGGGCGGGCTGGCGGACAAAGGACACCTCCGGACGAGGCCGTACGTGGGATCCGTGAGCACGGTAGGCCGATACGACCTTCAGCCCGCGGCACCGCCGATGCGGCGCGCACCGGTGTCCCCCGTTCGCGGTAACGTGAGCCCCCTATGAACGCCAAGCCCGACGTGCGGCACCCCGCAGTTTCTGTGATCATGCCCGTCCTCGACGAGGAGCGGCACCTGCGCGGGGCCGTCCAAGCGATCCTCGCGCAGGAGTACGCCGGCGAGCTGGAGGTCGTCATCGCCCTCGGTCCGTCCAAGGACCGCACGGACGAGATCGCCGCCGAGCTCGTGGCCGAGGACCCCCGCGTGCACACCGTCCCGAACCCGACCGGACGCACCCCGGCCGCGCTGAACGCCGCGATCAAGGCCTCCAGACACCCGATCGTGGTCCGCGTCGACGGCCACGGCATGCTCTCGCCGAACTACATCGCCACCGCGGTACGGCTCCTGACGGAGACCGGCGCGATGAACGTCGGCGGCATCATGCACGCCGAGGGCGAGAACGACTGGGAGCACGCGGTCGCGGCGGCCATGACCTCGAAGGTCGGCGTCGGCAACGCCGCGTTCCACACCGGCGGCGAGGCCGGCCCCGCCGACACGGTCTACCTGGGCGTCTTCCGGCGCGAGGCGCTGGAGCAACAGGGCGGCTACAACGAGGAGTTCATCCGCGCCCAGGACTGGGAGCTGAACTTCCGGATCCGCGAGGCCGGCGGCCTGATCTGGTTCTCGCCGGAGCTGAAGGTGTCGTACCGGCCGCGGCCGAGCGTGAAGGCGCTCGCCAAGCAGTACAAGGACTACGGCCGTTGGCGGCACGTCGTCGCCCGCTACCACGAGGGCTCCATCAACCTGCGCTACCTCGCCCCGCCGACGGCGCTGTGCGCGATAGCCGCCGGGATCGTGGTCGGGGCCCTGGTGACACCCTTCGGCTTCGTGATCCCCGGCGGGTATCTCGCCGCGATCGTCGCCGGGTCCCTCCCGGCCGGCAGGGGGCTGCCGCTCAAGGCGCGGCTGCAGATCCCGGTCGCCCTCGCCACCATGCACATGTCGTGGGGGTACGGCTTCCTGACCAGCCCCCGGTCGCTGGCGAAGCGGGTCATCGCGTCCCGCCGGCCCGCGGTGCTCAGCCCGTCCTCCACGAGCTGAGCACCGGCCCCCGGGGCGTCACCAGGTGTAGTCAGGGTCGACGTGCATGCACGCCTTGGTGTCCGAGGCGTTGAGGGCGTTCGCCGACGCCGGGGTGGTGTCATCGTCGTCGGCGGTGTATTCGGTGCCCGAGCGCCAGTCGGCGCCGACGACCACCGTGACGCCGTCGACGTCGGCGGACTTCTTCACCTGGCCGGTGGGGATGCCCAGGGCCTTCGCGACCCGCTGGGCGTCGCCGGCCAGGTCCGCGCTCGGGTAGCGCACCAGCGTCTCGTCCTCGCTCAGCAGTGCCGAGGTGTCGGCCGCCGCCTTCGTGAAGCCCTTGCCGACGAGCAGTCCGGTGACGGCGGCGGCCCGGCCGGTGACCGCGGACTCGGAGCTGCTCTTCGTGCCGTTCTGCACCTGTACGGCGATCTTGTCGTCGGCCGCCGCCTTGTCGGTGACCTTCGTCGTGGCCGTCGTCGTCTTCTTCTTGTCCTTGCCGTCCAGTGCGACGTCCTCGCGGACCAGCCGCCACAGCTTGGCCGCGTCGGTGGGCTTGGGCAGGACGCGGTTGCCGTCGGAGGAGTACACGAACGGCATCGTCGTCATGGTGATGCGGTTCGTCGGGACCTTCTTCAGCTCCTTGCTCAGGTCGTAGAGCTTGGTGACCGAGCCGAGGCCGGTGTCGACCGTGAGCGCCTTGGTGGCCGTCTCGGCGAGCCCCAGGAGCTTGTCGGGGTTGCTGAGGGTGGCGTTGGAACGCAGCTGGCGGACCATCGAGTTCATGTACATGTGCTGGGCCTTGGTCCGGGCTATGTCGCTGCCGTCCTCGAAGCCGTAGCGGGTGCGCAGCCACTGCAGGGCCTGCTTGCCCTTGACCGAGGTGGTGCCCTTCTTCAGCTTCAGGCCGGAGCCGTGGCCGGTGGAGGTGTGCGAGTAGATGTTGGCGTCCACGCACACCGGCACCCCGCCGATCGCGTCCGCCATGGACACCACGCCCGAGAAGTCGACCATCATGAAGTGGTCGATGTGGATGTCGGTGAGCTTCTCCCAGGTGGCCACCGTGCAGCCGGGCCCGCCGCGCTCCAGCGAGGCGTTGGTCATCGTGTCGTCGGTCGCCGCGTACACCTTGCCGGTCTTGGCGTCGGTGCACTTCGGGACGGACACCAGCGTGTCGCGGGGCATCGACACCACCGACATGTTGGTGCGGTCGGCCGACACATGCAGCAGCATCTGGACGTCGGCGCGGGCGGCGGTGCCGATGTCCCTGGCGCCGCCCAGCTTCTGGTTCTCGGCGGTGTCCCGGGCGTCCGAGCCGATCAGCAGGATGTTCAGGGCGGTCTGACCGGCCGCGTTCGCCTTGGTCTTCGTGGCGCGGTCCTTGGAGTCCCCGATGTTCAGGGACTCCTTCTTGATGTTGCCGTTGAGGTGCTCGTAGTACAGGTATCCGGCGGTGGCGGTGCCGGCCACGGCCAGCGTCAGGACCGCGGCCGACCAGCGCACGATCCGGCGTCTGCGGCGTCTGCGGTCACCGTCCGCCCCGCGTCTGTCCTGCCGGCCGCCACCCTCCTGGGGGGTGAGAGACATGGTGTCCTCGACCGACACCACGTCGGACACCTCCCCCCGCACACTGCTGCGCACCACCTTGCCCGCCCTCCCGCTCGCACCTGCCACCGCGCCCGGAACTCCCGGGCACTGGGCACGGCGGCAGTGTCATGCAGCGGATTAGGAGTTACCTGTGGCTACCTGTGCGGACCTGTGCACCCGCGCTACCAGCGATAGGGCGCGTACACGTCCATGCACTGCTTGGTGTCCGAGCCGTTGATCGCGTCGGCGTTCTCCGGCAGGTCACCGGCCTTCGGCGCGGACTGCTTCGGGTACGCCGTCCCGTCCCGCCAGTCGGCGCCGACGACGAGCGTGACACCCGACACATCGGTGGTCTGCTGCACCTGGCTCGTCGGGATGCCCAGCGCCTTGGCGACCGCCTGGGCGTCGCCCTGCAGATCCGCGCTCGGGTACTGGACGACCGTCTTCTCCACCGACGCGGCGGCCCCCGAGGTGTCCGCCGCCGCCCTGGTGTAGCCCTTGGCGGCCAGCGCCTGGGAGAGCGTCCGGGCCCGGCCGGGGACCGCGGCCTCGGTGGCGGTACCGGTGGCGTTGCGCACCAGTACGCCGAGGCCGCCCGCGGAGACGGACGGCTCCTTGCTGGGCTCGGTGCTCGCCGTGGTCTTCTTCCTGCTCTCCTCGGCGCCGCCGTTCTTGTCGAACGCCACGTCGTCGCGGAGCATCTGCCACATCTTGTCGGCGTTGGCACCGTCCGGCACCAGGTGGTCCCTGTTCTGCGGGTCCTGGACGTTGGGCATCGTGAGCGAGGTGATCCGGTCCGTCGGCACCGACTTGAGCTGCATGCCCAGGTCGTAGAGCTTCTTCGGGGTGCCGATCTCCTCGGAGACCGTCAGCGACTTGGTGGCCGCCTCGGCCAGGTCCATCAGCCTGCCGGTGTCGGTGAAGACGTTCTGCCCCTTCAGCGTCCGGATCATCGAGTTGAGGTACATGTGCTGGGCCTTGGCCCGCAGCGGGTCACTGCCCCAGGCGTGCCGGGTGCGCAGCCACTGCAGGGCCTGCTCGCCCTCCACCTTGTGCGTGCCGGCCGTCATCTTCAGCCCGGAGCCGCCGGGCACCGCGGCCGTCGGCCGGTCCCACACGTTCTGCTTCACACAGACGTCGACGCCGCCGATGGCGTCCGCCATGTTCACCACGCCCGAGAAGTCGATCGTGATCCAGTGGTCGATGTAGACCCCGGTGAGGTTCTCCCAGGTGGCCAGCGTGCAGCCGGCGCCGCCGCGGGCCAGCGACTCGTTGATGATGGTGTTGGTCGCCGGGTACACCTTGCCGGTCTTCGGGTCCGTGCACTTGGGGATGTCGACGCGGGTGTCCCGGGGGATGCTCACCATCGCCGCGCTCTTGCGGTCCGCCGACAGGTGGATCAGCATCTGCACGTCGCCGAGCGGCGGGCTGCCCCGGTCGTACTTCGCGCCGCCGAGCTTCACGTTCTCGTCGGAGTTACGGCTGTCCGAGCCGATCAGCAGGATGTTCAGCGGCGTCTGGCCGGCCGCGTTGGCCGCGGTTCTGTGCGCCTTGGCGTCGCCGATGTCCCGTCGGCCCTTCTGGATGTTGCCGTTCAGGTGCTGGTAGTAGAGGTAACCGGCGCCCGCCGTACCGAGGATCACCACCGACAGCACGGTCGCCGACCAGCGCAGTACGCGCCGGCCCCGTCTTCCCGGGCCGCCGTTCGGGCCGCCCTTGCGGGGCCCGTCGCCGGTGCCGCCCGGCGCGTCAGGTGCCTTCGGTGCCCGTGCTGCCTTGCGTGCCTTCGGCGCGAGGGACATCGTGTCCTCGACCGCAGGCACCTCCCCCCGCACATCGCTCTGCGTCAACGCCCTGCCCTCCCCACCCTGCGCCCTGCGCGCACAGGCCCGCCGCCACGCCCCCCGTCGGACGCCACACGGACCACACGGGTCCGCCCCGCGCCCGGTTAGACGCGTGACGGACCCATAGGGTTACCTACTTATTCGCTGTTACTTGGCGGTCGTACGGGGTAACTCTTCGTCGCGCCGCCCTACTTGGCGCAGGTCACCTTGTCCGCCGTGGTCTTGCTGTCCACGTCCGGCGCCTTTGTCGGAGTGGTGAGGGAGACACCCGCCCCCTGGAAGTCCTTGCCCAGCGTCAGGGTGATCGCGGGCAGGCCCTGGGAGTTGACCACGCTCTTGCCGGGCTTCATCGCGGAGCCGGACAGCCCCATGAGGCTCGCCAGTTCACGTGCCTGATCGGCCTGGTCGGGTGCGTACTCCAAGGTGGTCTTGCTGAGTTCGGCATCCGCGTTGCCGGCGTTCTCCGACTTGAGGACGCCCTCCTCGTTCTGGAGCCAGTTGAGGGTCTCCTGGGCGCTGCCTGCCTGGGCCCCGCCGTTGAGGATCCGCACCCGCACCTCGGCCGCCGTGGACTTGCTGCCCTCCAGGCGGGCGGCTGCCGCGTCCTTGCTGGCCTGCGCCTGCTTCTTCTTGACGGCGGTGAAGGAGACGTCGTCCTTGATCGCCTGGAAGACGGCGGGCGCCTTCGTGTCGTTGAGCACGACGGTCGCCTTCACCTTCTCCGCCGGGTTGTCCAGCACCGGGATGGTGGTGAAGGTCAGGTTCTTCGGGTTGAGCTTGCCGAGCTCCAGACCGAGGTCCTTCAGCTTGCCGATGCTGTCCAGCTGGGAGTCGACGGTGAGTGCCTTGGTGCCGACCTCCGCCAGCTTCAGCAGCTTGGTCGGGCTGGTGAGCGTCGAGTTGGAGCTGAGCTTGCGCATCAGCGCGCTCAGGAACTGCTGCTGGAGCTGGATCCGGCTCAGGTCGCCGCCGAAGCCGACCGAGTGCCGGGTGCGCACGAACGCCAGCGCGGTCTCGCCGGAGATGTTGTGGGTGCCCTTGGACAGCTTCAGGTGCGAGTCCGAGTCGTCGATGTCCTTGGCGAGACACACCTCGACCCCGCCGACGGCGTCGGTCAGCGTCTTGACCGCGTTGAAGTCGGCCACCATGAAGTTGTCGGCCTGGATCCCGGTCAGCTCGGTCACCGTGCGCACGGTGCAGCTGGCGGTACGGCCGTCCTGGCCGAGGCTGGTGTTGAACCGGACGTTCTCGGTGCCCGCGATGACCTTTTCGCTGCCGTCCGACTGCTCGGTCTGGCAGTCGGGCACGTCGACGATCAGGTCACGCGGGATGCTCAACGCGGTGGCGTTCGAGCGGTCCTTGGCGATGTGCAGCAGGATCGTGGTGTCGGCGTGCCCGACGCTGCCGGCGTCGCCGTAGCCCTCGTTGCCCGAGCCGGTCCGCTTGTCGGTGCCGATGATCAGCAGGTTGATGGCCTTGTCCTTGCTGAAGCCACCGGTGCTCGCGCCGTCGTCGGAGACGGACGTGATGTTGTCGTTGAGGTGCTTGATGTAGAGGTAGCCGGCGGCCGAGGCGGCGACCAGCACGAAGGCCATCGTCCCGCCGGTCCACAACAGGACCTTCTTGGCCTTCGACTTCTTCTTCACCGGCTGCCGCCGCGAACGCCGCCCGGCAGCCGGCTCGGGCTCGGCACGCCGCCTGCGCTGCCCCGGGATCTCCGGGCTCGCCGCGTCCCGCGTACCGCCCGGGCCGGTGTCCGGCGCGGCCGGTCTGCGCGGTCCGGGGACCGCCGACTGCGGTGACTGCGCCGCCTGCGCCGACTGCGGTGCGGAAGGTGTCAGTCGCAGTTCGTATTCACCGGTGTTCGGATTGAGTACCCACTGGTCTGCGGGATCGATGTTGTCCGCCCGCCCACGGCCTTGCGCGTCCACGGTTGTCCGAATCCTCCGTCGGGGCCACGCGGCGCCTTCCCCCCACCAAGACGCTCGGTCACGTTTCGCGGTGCGCGACCCCAGGACGGACCTCGCGGCCGGGTGCACCGGAGCGCTCACACTATCCGCCCAGTTCAGCGTCGAGTGACGCCAGTGACAAATTCGTCGTCCCTACAACCGGGCAATCCGCCTCATTTAACTGACAACGAACGGCGCGGAAGTTCGCCGCCTTGGCGCGTGCTTTACTCGCAACTGTCCTCGGCGGCGGTTTTACCGCGAAACGCGGACGCCGAGGAGTCCTCGGCGGAGGTGTTCTTCTTGGCGACCTTCACCGGGCGGTCGCCCCGCAGCAGCGCGAAGAGCGCGTCCGCCCGGCCCGCCTCCAACTGGTCCCGGTTGGAGTCGTACACGTACGGCTCCCGCGGCACGGTGAGGAACTGCACCTGGTCGGTGGGGACGTCCCGCAGCCCGCGGACCAGCTGGTAGAGACCCCGCAGACTGGCCAGCTCCGGATCGGTGGTGAGCGCGGAGGTCGCCGCGTCCAGCAGCGGGTAGAGCTTCGCCGGGTTCAGCAGTACGTCACTGCTCTGCACCTTGTTGACGAGCGCCCCCAGGAACTGCTGCTGGCGGTCCATCCGGCCGGTGTCGCTGCCGTCCCCGAGCGACTTGCGCACCCGCACGTACCCCAGCGCCTGCTCCCCGTCGAGGGTGACCCGGCCGGCGGGCAGCCGCAGCTTCGCCGCCTTGTCGTCGATCGGCTTCTTCAGGCACACCTGCACCCCGTCGATCGCGTCGACCATGTCCTTGAACCCGTTGAAGTCGACGACGACGTAGTGGTCGACGCGGATGTCCGTGAGCTTCTCCACGGTACGCACGGTGCAGGCCGAACCCCCCACCTCGAACGCCGAGTTGAACAGCGTGAACGAAGGCTCGCTGCGCCGCCCGTCGCCGCGCAGGCAGTCGGGCACGTGCACCATCAGGTCCCGGGGCAGCGAGACGGCGGTGGCACTGCGCCGGTCGCGGGCGAGGTGCAGCAGGATGGTGGTGTCGGAGCGTTCGGTGCCCGAGTCCTTGCCGTAGCGGCGGTTGCCGTCCCCGGCGCGGCTGTCCGACCCGATGAGGAGGATGTTCTGCGCGCCCCGCACCAGCGCGGTGGGCCGCTCCCGCTCGTACCGGGCGAGCTCGGCCTCGGCCGCCTCGTCGGCGGTGATGTTGTGACTGAGCTTGGCGTACAGCGCCCAGCCCCCGCCGACGGCTCCGCCGACAACCACCCCGACCCCGAGCGCCGCCCCCCGCACCCAACACCGCCGCCGCCTCCGGGCAAGCCCGTACCCGGTGGCGGATGCCCCTACGACGTCGGTCACCCCTCAACAGTGCCCGGGGTAACGGGCACAGGCGGCGGTAACTGGTCCACGCGGGTGACCGGCCCCACCTTCTTGGGGGCGCGGGGAACTGCGCGAACGGCCCCCACTCGGCCGCAGCCGAGACACGACCTCAGCGAGCGGAAGCTGTAACCCGCTCGCTCTCGATCCGCTTCGCGATCCCTTCCTCCCCCAGCTCCCCCAGATGCCGGCACAGCACCACCGACCCCCCGACCCCCAGCGGCGCGTACAACCCCGCGCTCAGCCCCTCCCACGTGTCGTACCCCAGCCCCGACAGCAACCGCGCCCCCGGCCCGGTCAGACCCAGCCCCGCCGCATCCCCGAGCGCCCGCTCCACGACCTCGGCGCCACTCATCTCCGCCCCCGCGACGATCAGCGCGGGCTCCTCCGGGTCCACCGGAGAGAACGGCACGAACCGGTCCCCCTGACTCGGCACCTCGACGGCATAGTCGACGAACCCCTCCGGCACCCGCGGGAACCGCCCACCCAGCGGCCGGAGCGCGAGCGCGACCCGCTCCCCCCGGCACGCCCGCGCCGCCTCCAGCGAGTCCGGCCCGCTGACGACCACGTCGGCCGCCGCCGGCTCCCCGGCCACGTCGGCGACCGCGCCCACCGACGAACAGGCCAGCAACCACACCGCCGTCTGCCAGTGCGCCGGCAGCAGCAGCGCGACCCGGTCACCCGGCCCCGCCGCGAGATCGGTCTGCAACAGATTCGCCGTCTTCGCCACCCAATTGGCGAAGGTGGCCACGGACAATTCGACGCGCTCGCCCGTCGCGTCGTCGTAGAAGGTCACCAGGGGGCGTCCGGGATCCGCGGCGAGCGCGGAACGCAGCAGGTCGGCAGGGGTGCGATCGGTGGCGTTCACCCGCGCAAGCGTACGCCGCGCCCGGCGCCCGCACCGGCCGGCGGGGCCACCGGTTCGGCGTAGCGGATTCCGACGGACCGTCAATTCCTCGATGGGCACGTCTGTCTGACTATGTTCAAGATCAGGGGCATGCGTGGACTCCTGACTTCCTCGATCGGCGTCACCTGCGCGGCGGCCCTCACCCTCCCGCCGCTCGTGCTGAACGTGCCGTCCGCGGCCGCCGCACCCGCGGACCGGGCCACGACGACCACCGCCCGCCCCGCCACGGCCGCCCGCCCCGCCACGACCGCCCTCTCCGGCAGCACCCGGTCGCTGCCCCTCATCCCCCGCACCCGCGAGCGCGTCCTCGGCCACGCCCCCGAACAGGGCGTGTACCGCAGCGGCGTACGGGACTTCTCGCTCGTCGGCGTCATCTGGGACAACCCCGGAACCGAACTGCTCGGCCGGGTCCAGGTACGCACCCGGTCCGCCGCCACCGGCAACTGGTCGGACTGGCAGGACATCGACCCGCACAACGCCGACCACGGCGCCGACCCGGACTCCGCGGAGGCCACCTCCGGCCGGGTGCACGGCGCCACCGCGCCCCTGTGGGTCGGCGCCTCGGACGGGGTCGACGTACGCGTGCGCGCCGAGGCCGGCCCCGGCCCCGGCGTCGGACGCGACCTGCTCCCGGCCGGCCTCCGCCTCGAACTCGTCGACCCCGGCGACGAGGCCCCGTCCGAGGGCCCGGCCGCAGAACGCCCCCGCACCGACACCGAGGCCGACACGGCGTCCGCGGTCAACGCCGACCTCGTGTCCTTCGCCGCCACCGAGATCCCCGCACTGAGCCGCGCGGACACCGAACGCGAACTCCGCGAGCTGAACGGCGGCACCACCCCGCTCGCGAAGCCGTACATCGGACCGCGCCCGCGGATCGTCACCCGCCGCGGCTGGGGCGCCGACGAGTCGCTGCGCGAGAAGGGGTTCGTCTACACCGGGAAGATCAAGGCGGCCTTCGTCCATCACACCGTCTCCGGCAACGGTTACCGCTGCTCCGACGCCCCGTCCGTCATCCGCAGTATCTACCGCTACCACGTCGTGAGCATGGGCTGGCGGGACATCGGCTACAACTTCCTCGTCGACAAGTGCGGAACCATCTACGAGGGCCGCGCCGGGGGAGCGGCGAAGGCCGTCAGGGGCGCCCACACCCTCGGCTTCAACAACAACAGCATGGGCATCGCGGTGATCGGCACCTTCGCCTCGCACAAGCCGCCCGCCGCGGCCCTGACCGCCCTCGCCAAGCTCACCGCGTGGAAACTCGGACTCTTCGGCGCCAATCCCAAGGGAAAGACATATCTGAAGTCCGGGGGTGGCAATCTCTACCCAAAGGGGAAGAACGTACGACTGAACGTGATCTCCGGTCACAGGGACGGGTACGCCACCGAATGCCCAGGCGCCAAGCTCTACGCCAAGCTCGGCTCGGCCCGGACCAGCTCCGCGCACCTTCAGGGACGCTGAGTACGGGGCCGGCGGTCGACGCCGTCGGGGGCAGTCGGGGGAAACCGCACACCCATGCCGCGTGGCACCGCGCGGCCGTCGAGGGCGCCGTCGCACGGTCTGCATACACTGGCCGGCCGACACAGAGTTCGGCCGGTCCCGGCAGGAAGCAGAGACGACAGGTGACAGAAGCGATCCTCCTGGTCGGCGGCAAAGGCACCCGGCTGCGCCCGCTCACGGTCCACACGCCCAAGCCGATGGTCCCGGCGGCCGGCGTGCCGTTCCTGACGCACCAGCTGGCCAGAGCCAGGGCGGCGGGCGTGGAGCACATCGTCCTCGCGACGAGCTACCTGGCGGACGTCTTCGAACCGTACTTCGGCGACGGCGCGGCACTCGGCCTGCACATCGAGTACGTCACCGAGGACGTGCCCCTCGGCACCGGCGGCGCGATCCGCAACGTGGCCGCCCGGCTGCACTCCGGCCCCGACGACCCGGTCCTGATCTTCAACGGCGACATCCTGACCGGACTGGACATCCGCGCCCTGGTGGCCACGCACGAGTCGACCTCGGCGGACATCTCCCTCCACCTGACCCAGGTGACCGACCCCCGCGCGTACGGCCTCGTCCCCACCGACGCCACGGGCCGCGTCCTCGCCTTCCTGGAGAAGCCGCAGACACCCGAGGAGATCGTCACCGACCAGATCAACGCGGGGGCGTACGTCTTCCGCCGCTCGGTCATCGACACGATCCCGGCGGGCCGCCCGGTGTCGGTGGAGCGCGAGACCTTCCCCGAACTCCTGGCGGCCGGTGCCCACCTCCAGGGCATGGTCGACTCCACGTACTGGCTCGACCTCGGCACGCCCGCGGCCTTCGTCCGCGGCTCGGCGGACCTCGTCCTCGGCCGTGCCCCGTCCCCCGCGGTCCCCGGCCGCTGCGGCGACCGCCTCGTCCTCCCCACCGCCCGGGTCGCGGCGGACGCGAAGCTGACGGGCGGCACGGTGGTGGGCGAGGGCGCGTTCGTGGCGGAGGGCGCGCGGGTCTTCGGTTCGACGATCCTCCCGGGCGCCGTGATCGAACCCGGCGCCGTCATCACCGACTCCCTCATCGGCAACCGCGCCCGCGTCGGCGAACGCTCGGTCCTCACCGGCACGGTCATCGGCGACGGCGCGGTCATCGGCGCCGACAACGAACTCCGCGACGGCGCGCGAGTGTGGTGCGACGCGATGATCCCGGCGGGCGCGGTGCGGTTCTCTTCCGACCAGTAGAGGTGGTGCGGGAGGTCGTTCGCCCGCGAGCGCGCGGGGGCTGCTCGCGCAGTCCCCCGCGCCCCTCACGGGGCGCCTCGCCCGCCGCCTCTACTTCCCAGCTGCGGGCAGGCGTGCCGCAGGGCGGCACGGGTGGGCGCAGCGGCACCCGGCCAGCGCCGGTGAGCGTCCCCACCCCCGGCCCCAGCCCACCCGCACGATTCACAACCGGCCGATGTCGCCCCGCGGCATCCGCGGCGCCCGCCGCGCCGGCGTCTGCCCACTCAGCAGAATCAACCGAGCCGCCCGATGCCGCTGCCCCGCATACGGCTCCAGCAACCGCAGCATCGCCTCGTCGTCCGCATGCCGGTCCCCGGCCAGCGCGAACCCGATGATCCCCGGCAGGTGCAGGTCCCCGACCGTCACCGCGTCCGCCGCCCCATGACTGCGCTGCACGGTCTCCGCCGACGTCCACGGCCCCACCCCCGGCACGACCTCCAGCCGCGCCTGTGCCGCCTCCGCCGCCATCCCCACGGCCTGCTCCAGCCGCGCGGCGACCCGCACCGCCCGCAGGATCGTCGAGGCCCGCTTGTCGTCGACCCCGGCCTTGTGCCACTCCCAGGAAGGAATCAGCGCCCAGGTACGCGGCGCCGGCATCACCCACATCGGCCGCTCACCCACCCCCGCCGGACCCGGCGCCCGCTCCCCGAACCTGCGCACCAGCAACCGCCAGGCCCGGTACGCCTCGTCGGTGGTGACCTTCTGCTCCAGGACCGACGGGATCAACGACTCCAGCACCAGCCCGGTCCGCGTCAGCCGCAGCCCCGGCCGCCGATGCCGGGCCGCAGCCACGACCCGGTGCCGGGGCACGAACAGGGACGGGTCATCGGCGGAACCGAGCATCTCCGGCAACTGCTCCAGCAGCCACCCGGCCCCCGGCCCCCAGGCCTCCCCGCGCACCTCACCGCCGTACACGGCGACCCGCAGCGTCCCGGGCCCGGCGGGCGTCAGGCTGGCCCGCCACACGGACCCGTCCCGGGTGGCCCGAAAGGTCGGATCCCCGGGCCCCCGCCGCAGCGGCCCCAGCACCAGCCCCAGATCAAGGGCCCCGTCCGGCTTCCACAGCCGAACCCGCCCGGCCGCGACAGCCTGCCTCGGAACCCCACCGGCAGGCACGACGACCTGCCCACCCCGCACCGTCGTACGCGTGGGCTTAGGAGCAAACCGACCAGCCACTCAAAGAATCCTAGGCCTCAGGCGCCCGTCTTTTAGGGGCGCGGGGAACTGCGCCACCAGCCCCCACGACATGCACTCGCCGACGGACCGGTGGACCCCCTGCAGAAGGCGGCAAAAACTCACCGCACCTCGATAAAGTCCCCGACCTCCCTCTCGGCCCTCTCCCGCGGAGCCTCCGCCGCCTTCCCCACCGCCACCGCCCCCATCGGCTCCCACCCGCCAGGAAGGGCCAGCGCACCCCGCACCACGTCCCGGCAGAACATCGTCGACGAGACCCACGCCGACCCCAGCCGCTCCCCGGCCAGCGCGACCAGAAGGTTCTGCACCGCGGCCCCCGCCGCGACCACGAACATCTCCCGCTCGGCCGCGTCCCGCCGCGCGTCCCCGTACGTGTGCGCCCCGTCCATCACGAGGCAGGGCACGACCAGGTACGGCGCGTTCCGCAGCACGTCGCCCCGCCGTACCCGCTTCGCGATCGACTCCTCCGACTTGCCGTCCTTCCGCAGGTCGGCGATCCACGCGTCCCGCATCGCGTCCAGCAGCCGGACACGCGCCTCGGCCGACTCCAGCAGCACGAACCGCCACGGCGTCGTGTGATGCGGCGCCGGCGCGGTCACGGCCGCGGCGACCGCCCGCCGTACCGCCCCGGGGTCGACGGGGTCGTCGGTGAACGCCCGCACCGTCCGCCGCAGCGTCACCGCCTCCCGGACCGCCTCGGACGTCCCGAGCCGGAACATGTCGCTGCCCGCGTCCCGGACCAGCGCCCGCGCGCCGTCCCCGTCGTCGCCGGCGTCGGCCACGACATGGGCGAGGCCCCGCACCACGGCGACCGGCATCCCCGTCGCCTTGCCCTTCACCAGATCGCCGGCGGCGGCCAGTTCGTCGGCGGTGGCGACGACCGTCGCGACCAGCGGGTTGCCGTACGCGTCCACGCCCCCGCGCAGATCGTCCAGCACCTCCACGCCGGCGGCGCCGATGGTGACGTCCGTGAGCCCCGAGCGCCAGGGTCGCCCGAAGGTGTCCGTGACGACGACGCCCACGTTGACGCCCAGCGTGTCGCGCAGGCCCGCGCGGACGGCACGGGCCGAGGCGTCGGGATCCTCGGGCAGCAACAGGACGGTCCCGGCGGGGGTGTTGGACGCGTCGACGCCGGCCGCGGCCATGACCAGGCCCTGCCGGTTCTCCACGATCCGCAGGGTCCCGCGCCGGGCCACCACCCGCACGGTCTCGGCGTCGATCGCCGCCTCCCGGTCGGTCGCCTCGACGATCCGCCCTTCGGCCTTGGAGACGATCTTGGAGGTGACGATCACCACGTCACCGTCGGCCAGCCCCGGCTCGGCCGCGGCGATCAGCTTCGCCAGGTCGTCGCCCTGCTGGACCTCGGGGATCCCGGGCAGCGCCCACACCCGGTACGCGGGCACCGCGTCGGCCGTGCCGGTGGTGCCGGTGGTGCCGGTCGTATCGGTGGTGCCGGTCGTGTCGCCCGCGCCGGGCGTGTCGATCGCGTCGGTCATGCCCCGCGCACCTCCTCGGCCAGCGCCAGCGCCTCCCGGGCCATCTGTGCGGCGGCATCCAGGTCGGTCATCATCAGCGGTACGGCCCGGCAGCGGATGCCGGCCTCCTCCACGCGCGCGACGCTGCCCGCGTCCACGGAGTCGACGAGCCAGCCGTCCAGCAGCCCGGAGCCGTAGTGCTCGGCGACCGCCGCGGCCGTCGACTCCACGCCCACCGCCGCGAGCACCTTGTCGGCCATCCCGCGCACGGGCGCGTCCCCGACGATGGGGGAGAGGCCCACCACCGGCACCCCGGCGTTCGCGATGGCCTCCCGGATGCCGGGCACCGCGAGGATCGTGCCGACGGAGACCACCGGGTTGGACGGCGGGAAGAGGATCACGTCCGCGGCGGCGATCGCCTCCAGGACGCCGGGCGCCGGCTTGGACTGCTCGGCGCCGACCGGGACGACCGCCTCGGCGGGGACGCCCGCCCGCAGCCGTACCCAGTACTCCTGGAAGTGCACGGCCTTGCGCTCGCCGTCGACCTGGACGGCCACGTGGGTCTCGACCCGGTCGTCGGTCATGGGGATGAGCTTCACGCCCGGCTTCCACCGGTCGCACAGCGCCTCGGTGACCGCGCTCAGCGGATATCCGGCGCCCAGCATCTGCGTGCGCACGATGTGCGTCGCGAAGTCCCGGTCGCCGAGCCCGAACCAGTCCGGCCCCACCCCGTAGGCGGCGAGCTCCTCCTTGAGGCGGAAGGTCTCCTCGGCGCGCCCCCAGCCCTGCTCCTCGTCGATGCCGCCGCCGAGTGTGTACATCACCGTGTCGAGGTCCGGGCAGACCTTCAGCCCGAAGAGGTGGATGTCGTCCCCGGTGTTGCCGATGACGGTCACGTCGGCGTCCGGCACGGCCTGCTTCAGACCGCGCAGGAACCGGGCACCGCCGATACCGCCTGCCAGAACCACAATGCGCATGCGCCAAGTCTTGCAGGCGGGTCCGACAACGCGTCACGCAGTCGCGTCACGCAGTCACGGGACGGGCCTCGCACGCCGCGGTGGCCGCCGTGTGCATGGGCATCTCGGTCAGGCCCGGGTAGTAGACGTGCAGGCTCACCGCCGGCTCCAGGGCGTCGTTCACGACGTCGTGCGCGTACCCCGGCGCGAACACCCGTTGTGCACCGGCGCCCAACGCGCGCGTGCCGCGCCCGGTGCGTTCGGTGAGCGTGCCCTCCAGGACGGTCAGCACGCCGGAGGAGCGGCCGTGGTCGTGCAGTCCGCTGCCCTGCCCGGGCACCCAGGACAGCAGCCACACCTCGTAGCCGGGGCCGGTGCGCAGCCGGTGGTACCAGCGGCTCGTCGCGTCGTACTCGACGAGGTGCTCCCACTGCGTGCGGTCGGCGGCGATCGCGCGGGCCAGGCCGACGAACTCGGCCACGGTGACCGGGTGCTCGCGCGGGGGCTGCAGCAGGTGCGTGACCTCAAGGAGGTCGCCGGCGATCTGGAGGTCGTTGTCGCTGTTCATGGGGGTGCGTTGGTTCCTCAGTGAAGAAGGTCAGCGGGGAACGGAATGCGAAGACCGAGTCCGGGGACTCGGTCTTCAGCTGGAGCGGGAGCAGTCGGATTCGGCTTCGACCACGGCTCAACAGCTGGAACAGCAACAGCTACAGCGAGCGCGGGCAGCACCGTGGGACCCGGCGGTGCGGGTCGAGGTGAGTGCCAAGTTCGCGAGCATGCCCACAAGGACATCGGTTCACACCTCCGGTGTCAACTCGACGCCCGGTATGTGGGACACGGTTCACCTCATCCGGTTCACCTCGCTGCCGAAAGGTTTGTTCAGTCGGCACCCGGGACACATGGCGCACAACCGGGCTCGCGAGCCGCTTCGGAACGCGATCGAACATCTGGGCGTCCTTCTCCGTACAAGCTCTGTATGGGTCGGAGGGCCCGGACCGGGCCTCGTCTGCGTGTCAAGGTTTATGCCGATTTGAACACTTTCCGCACGGCCTTGGTTCCGCAGAGTGAATAACGGGCCCAATAGCAGATCTCGGCTTGACTCGCCCGGAGCAGCACACTTGTAATTTCACTCGTGTCGTTCAGCCGAAATCGGTAACGGCCACGCACGGGGACGTGAAAGACAGACGAGGGGCGCACATGACCGAGCTGGTGCAGCAACTGCTGGTCGACGACGCGGACGAGGAACTCGGCTGGCAGGAGCGCGCGCTGTGCGCCCAGACCGACCCCGAGTCCTTCTTCCCCGAGAAGGGCGGCTCCACCAGAGAGGCCAAGAAGGTCTGCCTCGCCTGCGAGGTGCGCTCCGAGTGCCTCGAGTACGCCCTCGCCAACGACGAGCGCTTCGGTATCTGGGGCGGACTCTCCGAGCGGGAGCGCCGCCGTCTCAAGAAGGCCGCCGTCTGACCCGGGAGGGCCGCCGTCCGGCTGCCGTCCGAAGCGGACGTCCACACAACGCCACATCTGAGCTGCGCGAACGGCCCGTCGCCCATGGGTTATCCACAGGCGGCGGGCCGTCGACATGCCCAGCCGATAGTGTGGTCGCTCGTCCGAGACGCCTCGCCGCCACCAGCGGGCGCAGGAGTCCACCGCAGTCCATCGAACCGGGGCCCGTACCTCGATGTCCGTGCACAGCCACACGGCAGCCCAAGACGCCGCTGCCACACCAGAGTTTCCGCGTCATGTGGTGACCGCGGTCCTCGTCTCCCACGACGGCGCCCGCTGGCTGCCCGACGCGCTCGCCGGGCTGCTCGGCCAGGAGCGCCCCGTCCAGTACGCGGTCGCGGCCGACACCGGCAGCGCGGACGACTCCGCCCAGCAGCTCACCGCGTCCCTCGGCGACGCCAACGTCCTGCACCTCGCCCGCCGCACCGGCTTCGGCCAGGCCGTCGAGGAGGCGAGCCGCACCGCGCCCGTCCTCACCCCGGACGACCTGCCGTACCTGAAGCGGCCCAGCGGCTGGGACCCGGTCACCCGCCAGTGGCGCGACGACGCCTACGACATGCCGGAGCTGCCGCACGGCGAGCCCGTCCAGTGGCTCTGGCTGCTGCACGACGACTGCGCCCCGGAACCCGACGCCCTGGCCCAGCTGCTCCGGGTCGTGGACAACGAGATGGAGCTGGGCCGCGACGACGTGGCGGTCGTCGGCCCCAAGCTGCGCGGCTGGTACGACCGCCGCCAGCTCCTCGAGGTCGGCGTCACCATCGCCAACTCCGGCCGCCGCTGGACCGGCCTGGACCGGCGTGAGCAGGACCAGGGCCAGCACGACCACGTGCGGCCCGTACTCTCCGTCTCCACCGCCGGCATGCTGGTCCGCCGCGACGTCTTCGAGGAGCTCGGCGGCTTCGACCGCCGGCTGCCCCTGATGCGCGACGACGTCGACCTGTGCTGGCGCGCGCACAACGCGGGACACCGCGTCCTGATCGCCCCCGAGGCCGTCGTACGGCACGCCGAGGCCGCCTCCCGCGAGCGCCGCGCCGTCGACTGCGCCGGCCGCACCGCCACCTCCCCGCACAAGGTCGACAAGGCCGGGGCGATCTACACCCTGCTGGTCAACGCCCGCACGGCCGTGCTGCCCTGGATCCTGTTCCGCCTGGTCGTCGGCACCCTGCTGCGCACCGTCGCCTACCTCGTCGGCAAGGTCCCCGGACAGGCCCTCGACGAGATCCGCGGCCTCCTCGGCACCCTGCTGCGGCCCGAGCGGATCATCGCCGGGCGGCGCAGGCGGGGCCCCTCCCAGCTCGACAAGGGCGAGCTGCGCCCCCTGTTCCCGCCGCCCGGCGCCACCGTCCGGGCCACCGTCGAACAGGTCGCGGGCAACCTCTTCGGCGCCGACGACGAGATCTCCGCGGCCGGCCGGCACGGCGGCGCGGTCGAGTCCGGGCCCGGCGGCGACGACGCCGACTTCCTGGAGATCGAGCAGTTCGCCCGTCTCAAGCGCATCGCCCGCAAACCGGGCCCGGTGCTCTTCCTGGTGCTGCTGCTGATCTCGCTGGCCGCCTGCCGCGCCCTGCTCGGCTCCGGCGCCCTCGCGGGCGGCGCCCTGCTGCCCGCCCCGGGCACCGCGAGCGAGCTGTGGTCGCGCTACACGGACGCCTGGCACGCGGTCGGCGCCGGCGGCACCCCGTCCGCGCCGCCGTACCTCGCGATCGTCGCCTCGTTCGCCTCGCTGCTCTTCGGCTCCACCGGGCTCGCGGTCACCGTGCTGCTGGTCGCCTCGGTGCCGCTGGCCGGGTTCACCGCCTACTTCGCCTCCCGCCCGCTGGTCACCTCGCGCCTGCTGCGCGCCTGGGCGGCCATCGCCTACGCCTTCCTGCCCGCCGCCACCGGCGCCCTCGCGGGCGGCCGTATCGGCACCGCCGTCCTCGCGATCCTGCTGCCGCTGATCGCCCGCGCGGGCATCGCGGCCAGCGGCCTGGCGAACTCCTCCGGAGCGCGCGGCAGTTGGCGCGCCACCTGGGCGTACGCGCTGCTGCTGACCATCACCACCGCGTTCACGCCGATCGTCTGGCCGATCGCTCTGGTCCTCGGCCTCGCCGTGCTCGCCGTGCGCCGCTCCGACCTGGTCGCCTCCGGCCTGCGGCTGCTGGTCCAGCTCGGCACCCCGCTGCTGGTCCTCGCCCCCTGGTCGCTGACCCTGCTGCCGTCCGGCTTCTTCCAGGAGGCCGGCCTGGAGTACGGCTCCTCGGCCGCCTCCGCCCTGGACCTGCTCGGCGCCAGCCCCGGCGGCCCCGGCACCGTGGGCGGGCTGCTGCTCATCGGCGTCGTCCTGGCCGCGCTCGCCGCCCTGCTGCGCTCCGAGCGCCAGTCGGCGGTCCGCACCGCCTGGGCGGTCGCCCTGATCGGCCTGGTCTTCGCGGTCCTGTCCAACAAGTCCACCTGGGCCGGCCCCGCGACCCTGGTCTACGGCATCGCGATCCTCGCCGCCGCCGCGCTCGGCGCCGACGGGGCACGCTCCCGGGTCGCCGAGCAGAGCTTCGGCTGGCGCCAGCCGGTGGCCGCCCTGATCGCCTTCGCCGCCGCGGCGGGTCCGCTGCTGCTCGCGGCGGGCTGGATGATCGCGGGCGCCGACGGCCCGGTCGAGCGCCGCGACCCCACCCAGGTGCCCGCCTTCGTCGCCGAGGACAGCGACACCACCGACCAGATCCGCACCCTCGTCCTCGACAGCGACAGCACCGCGCGCGTGACCTACATGCTGGTACGCGGCTCCGGCGCCCGCATGGGCGACGCGGAGGTGGCCGCCGCCGACGGCGAGAACGCCCAGCTCGACAAGGTCGTCGCCAACCTGGTCGCCGGCTCCGGAGCCGACCAGACCGACCAGCTCGGCGGGTTCGCGGTGCGCTACGTCCTGGTCCACAAGGGCGCACCGCGCGACATCACGCGCGTGCTCGACGCCACGCCCGGCCTGTCCCGGCTCAGCCAGCAGAACGGCAGCGCCCTGTGGCGCGTCGACCAGCAGGTCTCCCGCGCGACCATCGTGTCGGCGAACGGCTCGGGCACCCCCGCCTCCGTGGCCGCCGGCCCGGTCGACATCCACACCACCGTCCCGACCGGTGCCGAGGGCCGTGTCCTGCGCCTGGCCGACTCGGCCTCCCCCGGCTGGACGGCCACCCTGGACGGCAAGCCGCTCACCCGCACCACCGTCGACGGCTGGGCCCAGGGCTTCGAACTCCCCTCCTCCGGCGGGAAGCTGGACGTCACCTACGACACCCCGTTCACCCACACCGTCTGGCTGTGGGTCCAGGGCGCGCTCGCCGTCGTCCTGGTCGTCCTCGCCCTGCCCGGCCGCCGCCGCGACGTCGACGACGACCTCCCCGAGGAGCAGCCGATCCCCGCCCAGGCCACCGAGGGCGAGGGCCGCCGCGCCCGCCGCCTGCGCGCCCAGGCGGAGGCCGAGGAGGAGCTCCCGGAGTTCCCAGAGTTCCCGGAGTCCACCGAGTCCCAGGAGTCCCACGAGTACCGGGAGACCCCGGACGACGCCGACTTCCCGGCGACGGCTCCGCAGCAGGAGACCCCGGCCGCGATCCCGCAGCAGCAGTCGTACGACGAGTGGGACCCGGCGTCCTACCCGCAGGCCGACGGCTACGACACCGGCTACGCCGACCCGTACCAGGGCGCCGGCGCCGGCGCAGGCACCGGCCAGTACCAGACCGGCGGCTACGACCAGCAGACCTACGACCCCTACCAGACCGGCCAGTACGACCCGTACGCCTACGGCGGTCAGCAGGGCCAGGGCCAGGCGGCGTACGACCCGACGTACCAGCAGGGCTACGACCCGGCCTACGATCCCGCCTACGACCCGGCCGCCCAGCACCACCGTGGCAACGGCGGCGAGCACCACGACGGGAGCCAGCAGTGAACCGCACCACCCTGTCCCTGCTCGCCGGCACGGCCGCCCTCGCGGCGGTCACCGGGTTCGCCGAGCTCAGCCAGCCGGCCGCCACCCCCGCGCACACCGCGGAGACGGCCGCCCAGCTGCCCGTGGAGCGCACCACGCTGCTGTGCCCGGCGCCCAGCCTGTCCGACATCGCGGACACCTCGTACACGTCGTTCACGCCCGTCACCCAGGGCACCACGAGCGACGGCAAGGCCGGACTCCAGGCCGCCACCGAGCAGTCGGCGGACGGGACGGGCAGCGGCGGCAAGAAGAAGGCCGCCAAGCCCGTCCTCACTCCCAAGACACCCGGCACGCCAGTCACCGGGGACACCTCCGGCGCCGACGGCCCCGCCTACGTGGGCACCGCCGAGGGCAAGTACGCCCCCGGCTGGACGGTCCAGGAGACCACCGAGGTCGCCGCGGGTACCGGGCGCGGCCTCCAGGGGGTCAACTGCACGGCGGCCGACACCGACTTCTGGTTCCCCGGCGCCAGCACCGCCGCGAGCCGCACCGACTACGTGCACCTCACCAACCCCGACGACGGCGCCGCCGTGGTCGACATCGAGCTGTACGGCAAGGACGGCCAGCTCAAGTCCACGGTGGGGGAGGGCATCACGGTCCAGCCGCACGCCAGCGAGCCGGTCCTGCTGTCCACGCTCACCGACGAGCGGCAGACCGACCTGACCGTGCACGTGAGCGTGCGCAGCGGCCGGGTCGGCGCGAGCGTGCAGGCCCTGGACGACAAGACCGGCGGCGACTGGCTGGCCGCCTCCGCCGACCCGGCCGGCAGCCTGGTGCTGCCCGGCATCCCCAAGGACGCCACCGACGTCCGGCTGATCGCCTTCACCACCGGCGACAGCGACGCGGACCTGAAGGTGCGCCTCGCCTCCCCGGACGGCACGATCACCCCGGCCGGCAACGAGACGCTGCACGTGAAGTCGGGCATGACCACCGCGACCGACCTCGGCGACGTCACGCGCGGCGAGGCGGGCTCGCTGATCCTCACGCCCACCGACCAGTCCGTCCCGGTGGTGGCGGCCCTGCGCGTCACCCGCGGCAAGGGCAGTAACCAGGAGACCGCGTACATCCCGGCGACCGCGCCCGTCGGCACGCGCGCGACGTCCGCCGACAACAGCGGCAAGGGCACCACCCTCTCCCTGACCGCGCCCACCGCGACCGCCCAGGTCAAGGTCACGGCGTCGGCGGGCAGCGGCGGCGGCACGGCGGTGTCCAAGACGTTCACGATCAAGTCCGGCACCACCCAGAACGTCGACGCCCCGGTGCCGTCCGGTCTGAAGGGCACCTACGCGCTGACCGTGGAGACGGTCTCCGGCGGCCCGGTCTACGGCGCCCGCACCCTCGCGGCCACCGAGGACGGCGTCCCGGGCTTCACGATCCAGACGCTGCCGGACGACCGCGGCACGGTGGCGGTGCCGGAGGCGGACCAGGACGTGTCGGTGCTGCAGAAGTAGGCGCGGGACGGGAGACGCGGGGTCGCCGGGAGCGGGGGCTCAGTCCTCGCCGTACCGGGGATCGACGGTCTCCGGGGTGAGGCCGAGCAGCTCGGCGACCTGCTCCACGACGACCTCGTGCACCAGCGCGGCCCGCTCGTCGCGCCCCTTGGTGCGGATCTCGACCGGCCGTCGGTAGACGACCACCCGTGCCCGGCGTCCCTCGCGGGCGGGAATGATGCCGCCCAGCGGCACCGCCTCGTCGTCCCAGTCCTCGCCGTGCCGGTCCTGCAGCCGCGGGACTTCGAGCACCAGGAAATCGATGTCGGCGAGCTGCGGCCAGCGCCGTTCCAGACGCTCCACCGAGTCCTGCACCAGGTCCGCGAACACGTCGGCGCGGCTCGCGGCCAGCGGCACCTGGGGCGGCGCGATCGGCCCGCGCATGCCCCGGCCGTGGCGGTCGCGTCGACGAGGCCCGGGGCCGGCGGCACGGGGCGGTACACGGTTGTCCATCACTGGTGAAGCGTAGTCCTCGCGGGCTCCGGCCGCGCCGCTCCACGCACCGGCACCGACCCGGGCGGCATGTCACAGGATGACCATTCCGGCCAAGGTTGGGCTCGTTTCCGTATCCCCACGAGACCGGCGAACTCAAGGCAATTGACGGTGTTTGTACCGACCCGTGACCGGATGCGGTACCGGCCGTGACCCCCGGCGATCCGTTCCGTGCAGGTCAGCAGGGCGTGTCGGGAGGGGTGTGTGGGGTGTTTCACAGTACGACACGGTGGAGTGACCTGGGGGAGAGTCGTCGCGGCCCGCTCAAGAGTGCGGTACCGTCCAACGTCGTGAGCCCTGTACGTCGCTGTTCGCGAACCGCCTGCGGCCGACCCGCCGTCGCGACGCTGACGTACGTCTACGCCGACTCGACCGCGGTCCTCGGCCCGCTCGCCACCTACGCCGAACCCCACTGCTACGACCTGTGCGCCGAGCACTCCGAGCGCCTCACCGCCCCGCGCGGCTGGGAGGTCGTCCGGCTCCTCGACGGCTCCGCTCCGGCGCGTCCGAGCGGGGACGACCTGGAAGCGCTCGCGAACGCGGTGCGCGAGGCGGCCCGCCCCCAGGAGCGGGCGGCGCAGGCGGGCGGCGGCGGCCGGGGCGCGGACCCGATGGAGGTCGCCCGGCGCGGCCATCTGCGGGTACTGCGCTCACCGGACAACTGACGGCGCGACGGCGGCCGACGTCCCGTAGAGGTCTTTCAGCAGATGTCTTTCACGGGCCCTGTAGGGCGATGAATCGTTCCTTCCCGCACACCCATTGACGCGCCCTTGTCGCGGACACGACCATTCCGGGTGACCGTCGGCGGGAAAACGCTTTCCGCATGCCGGAATCCGGGGAGGCGCCCGTGTACGTCCAGGAACTGGAACCCGTCGCCGGCTCGCTCGGCCTGTCCGCCCTCGTCGCCGCCCTGCCGCTGCTGATCGTCCTGGTCCTGCTCGGCGGGGTCCGCATGAAAGCCCACCTGGCGGGCCTGAGCGGCCTTCTCGCCGCCGTCCTCGTCGCACGGCTCGCCTACCGCATGCCGCTGGACCAGACCGTCTCCAGTGCCGTCCAAGGCGCCGCGTTCGGCCTGTTCCCCATCCTGTGGATCGTCGTCAACGCCCTGTGGGTGTACCGGATGACGATCCGTACCCGCCATTTCGACGTCCTGCGTCGCTCGTTCGGGCGACTCTCCGACGACCCGCGGATCCAGGCCCTCGTGGTCGCCTTCTGCTTCGGCGCCCTCCTGGAGGCGCTCGCCGGCTTCGGCGCCCCGGTCGCGATCTGCTCGGTGATGCTCGTCGCCCTCGGCTTCGACCCGGTCCGCGCGGCCGTCGTCTCCCTGGTGGCCAACACCGCGCCGGTGGCCTTCGGCGCGATGGGCACCCCGGTGGTGACGCTCGCCCAGGTCACCGGCCTGCCCCTGGACTCGGTCGCCGACGTCGTCGGCCGCCAGACCCCGCTCCTCGCCCTGGTGGTGCCCCTGGTGCTGGTCGGCCTGGTCGACGGCGTACGCGGCCTCCGCGAGACCTGGGTACCGGCCCTGGCGTGCGGAATCGCCTTCGCCGCGGCCCAGTTCGCCGCCTCCAACTACCTCTCCGCCCAACTCGCCGACATCTGCGCCGCCCTGGCCGGCACCGCTGCCCTGCTCGCCGTACCGCACGCACGCGTGCCGGCGGCCGAGGAGGTCCGCGCGGCCGTCCTCACGGGCGCCCGCAGCGCCGACCTGGACGAGCGCGACGAACGGCCCCAAGTCCTGCGCGCCTACGCCCCGTACGCCCTGATCGTCACGGTCTTCTCGATCGCCCAGATCCCGCCGGTCAAGGACTGGCTGGCGAAGGCGAACCGCGTCTACGACTGGCCCTTCCTGGACGTCGTCAACCCGAAGGGCGAACCGGTCGGTGGAAATCTCTTCACCTGGCCGGTCGTCTCCACCGGCGGCACGCTGGTCCTGTTCGCCGGCATCGCCACGGCGGCCGTCCTGCGCGTCCACGCGCGCGCGGCGGTCGCGGAATGGGCGGCGACCGTACGCGAGTTGAGGTTCGCGATCCTCACCGTGACGTCCGTCCTTGCCCTCGCCTACGTCATGAACCTCTCCGGACAGGCGGCGACCATCGGCCACTTCGTGGCGGCGGCGGGCGCGGGCCTGGCCTTCCTCTCCCCGGTCCTCGGCTGGTTCGGCGTCGCCGTCTCCGGCTCCGACACCTCGGCCAACGCCCTCTTCGGAGCCCTCCAGGTGAGCGCCGCCCACGAGTCGGGCCTCTCCCCGGAACTCCTGGCAGCCGCCAACAGCTCCGGCGGCGTCCTCGGCAAGATGGTCTCCCCGCAGAACCTCACGATCGCCTGCGCGGCGGTGGGCCTCGCCGGCCGCGAGGGCGACCTGCTCCGCAGGGTGCTGCCGTGGAGCCTCGGGCTGCTCCTGGTGATGTGCCTGATCGTGGTCGCACAGAGCGGCCCGGTGCTGGGCTGGATGCTGCCGTGAACCCGGCCGGGCCGGCGCCCTCCGACTCTTACCTGTCTCCGCCGACCACTGCGCTCGACAGTGATCGCCCGAGTTCGCCCGAGTCCGCTTGAGTTCGTTCGAGTTCGCTCACGTCGGATCTCCGCAGATCACAGCCAGGAGTCCGCGGCGCGCCCGCTGTCCCATCCGCCGTCGCCACCGCCGGGGGATCCGGCGTCGGACCCTCACCCGGGGCAGGTAGTTTGGGGCGACCGAAAGTATTCCAGGAGGGTTGGCCTGTGGCCGCTGCAGCTGATCTGTCGCAGATCGTGAAGGCGTACGACGTGCGCGGAGTGGTTCCGGATCAGTGGGACGAGGCGCTCGCCGAACTGTTCGGTGCCGCGTTCGTCCAGGTGACCGGTGCCGCCGCGATCGTCGTCGGCCACGACATGCGGCCCTCCTCGCCCGCGCTGTCCCGTGCCTTCGGGCGCGGCGCGGCGGCCCGGGGCGTCGACGTCACCGAGATCGGCCTGTGCTCGACCGACCAGCTGTACTACGCCTCGGGCGCCCTCGGCCTGCCCGGCGCGATGTTCACGGCCTCGCACAACCCCGCGCAGTACAACGGCATCAAGATGTGCCGCGCCGGAGCCGCGCCGGTGGGCCAGGACACGGGCCTGACGGAGATCCGGGAGCTGGCCGAGCGCTGGTTGCAGGAGGGCGCCCCCGAGCCGGCCGCCACGCCGGGAACGATCACCACCCGCGACACGTTGACGGACTACGCGGCCTATCTCCGCTCCCTCGTGGACCTCGCCTCCATCCGCCCCCTGAAGGTCGTGGTCGACGCGGGCAACGGCATGGGCGGCCACACGGTCCCGACGGTCTTCGAGGGCCTGCCGCTGACCCTGGTCCCGATGTACTTCGAGCTGGACGGCACCTTCCCGAACCACGAGGCCAACCCGCTCGACCCGGCCAACATCGTCGACCTCCAGCAGCGCGTCCGCGAGGAGTCCGCCGACCTCGGCCTGGCCTTCGACGGCGACGCGGACCGCTGCTTCGTCGTGGACGAGCGCGGCGAGCCGGTCTCGCCGTCGGCGATCACGGCCCTGGTGGCCGCCCGGGAGCTGGCGAAGAACGGCGGCAAGGGCACGGTCATCCACAACCTGATCACGTCCTGGACCGTCCCCGAGGTGGTCCGGGAGAACGGCGGCACCCCCGTCCGCACGCGCGTCGGCCACTCCTTCATCAAGGCCGAGATGGCGAGGTCCGGCGCGATCTTCGGCGGCGAGCACTCGGCCCACTACTACTTCAAGGACTTCTGGAACGCCGACACGGGCATGCTGGCGGCCCTGCACGTCCTCGCCGCCCTCGGCGGCCAGTCCGGCCCCCTCTCCGCCCTCGTCGCCCAGTACGACCGCTACACCGGCTCCGGCGAGATCAACTCGACGGTCGCCGACCAGCAGGCCAGCCTCGCCGCGATCCGCGCCGCCTACGGCGACCGCGACGACGTCACCCTCGACGACCTCGACGGCCTCACCGTCACCGCCGCCGACTGGTGGTTCAACGTCCGCCCCTCCAACACGGAACCCCTGCTCCGCCTGAACGCGGAGGCAAAGGACGAGGCGACGATGACCAAAACCCGCGACGAGGTACTGGCCCTCATCAGGTCCTGACCCCAACCCTCCGACCCGCTTCCGTCCCCGACGACCCGATCGACCTCCCACCGGAGCCCTGCCGACCTCCAAGCCACCCAGGACCCCGGACCCCGACCGGCCCCCGAGCCACCCAGGACCCCGGACCCCGACCGGCCTCCGAGCTGCCCAGGGCCCCGGACACGACCGGCCCCCGAGCTGCCCCGCGACGCCGAGCACCCACCGGCCTCCGAGCCGCCCGAGGCGCCGAGCACCCACCGGCCTCAGCCGCCCGAGGCGCCGTGCACCTATCGGCCTCCGAGCCGCTCGGCGCTCGGGGTACGCGTCGGCCTCCGATCGGACCGGCCGAGCCGCCTGGGGCTCCGGGTACGCGTCGGCCCCAGATGGGACCGGCCGAGCCGCCCGGCGCGCTGGGCACCTATCGGCCTCCGCGCCGCCCGGCGCCCCGGGCATCCATCGGCCCCCGAGCCGCCCCGTGTCCAGGGCGCCTCCCGGTCGGCCGAGTCGGCGCGCATCGCCCCGTCCTCGCTTCTCGATCGACCGAGTCGGGTGGTGGGTGGGCGAAGGTCTCGGGGGTCCAGGGGGCGGAGCCCCCTGGGCGGTCACATCGGCGGGCGGTCGGCCGTCACCCGCGGCCAGCCCAACCCACCCCACCGGCGGTAACCTGACCGCACGCGAACATCCACCCCCGAAGGGAACCCCCATGCCGCTCGAAGCCGGCCTCCTGGAGATCCTCGCCTGCCCGGCCTGCCACGCCACCCTCAAGGAGCAGGACGCCGAGCTGATCTGCACCGGCCAGGACTGCGGCCTGGCATACCCCGTCCGCGACGACATCCCCGTCCTCCTCGTCGACGAGGCCCGCCGACCGGCGTAAGCAGTACGCAAGGCACGTCAGCACGACAACCGCGGAACATCAGGACCCCGGCAACCGGAGGCCGCTCCATGCTCGACGAAACGCTGCTCGACACCCCGGAGGACCTCGCCGAGGCCGACCGCCGAGGTCTGCTGCGCGGCGCAGCCGAGGCCGGCGCCCGCGTCCGTACGGCCGCCCGGCACGCCACCGAGGCCGGTGTCCAGGAGCTGAAGCCGGACGGCCGCCCGCGCGCCGTCCTGATCGCGGGCCCCGGCGTAGCCGCCACCCACGCCGCCGACCTCCTCGGCACGCTGGCCGGCCCCGGCAGCCCGGTCACCCGCCTCGCCCCCACCGGCGTCGCCCCGGCCGCCGGCGCCCTGCGCTGGGAACTCCCCGGCTGGGCCGGCTCCGTCGACCTGCTGCTGATCGCCACCCCGGACGGCACCGAACCCAGCCTCTCCCTCCTCGCCGACCAGGCCTACCGACGCGGCTGCTCGGTCGCCGCCGTCGCCCCCGCCGACACCCCGCTCGCCGAGGCGGTGGCCGGCGCCCACGGCCTGTTCATGCCGATGGCGACGGCCCCGTACGACCACGGCGAGCCGCTCGCCGGCTCCTCCCCGGGCGTCCTGTGGGCCCTGCTCACCCCGCTGCTCGCGCTCCTCGACCGCGTCGGCCTGCTCACCGCCCCGCCGGACGCCCTGGAGAAGGTCGCCGACCGCCTCGACCAGATCGCCGAGCGCTGCGGCCCGGCCATCGTGACCTACAGCAACCCGGCCAAGACCCTCGCCGCGGAACTCGCCGACGCGCTCCCCGTCGTCTGGACGGAAGGCGACTCCGCGGGCCCGGCCGGCCGCCGCTTCGCCGCCGCCCTCGCCGAACTGGCCGGCCGCCCCGCCCTGGTCGCCGAACTCCCCGAAGCCCTGGCCGCCCACACCGCCCTGCTCGCCGGCCCGCTCGCCGCCAGCGCCGACCCCGACGACTTCTTCCGCGACCGCGTGGACGAGGCGCCCGCGCTGCACGCGCGCGTGGTACTGCTCCGCGACCGCCCCCTCGGCGGCCTCACCGCAGCTCCCGCCGCCCGCGACCTCGCCCTCAGTCACGACACCCCGATCAGCGAGCTGGAGCCCGAGGCGGGCGACGAGCTGGAGACCCTGGCGGAACTGATCGCCGTCACGGATTTCGCCGCCGTTTACCTGACGCTCGCTTCGAGGGCCTGAGGTGGACACCGGCACCGGGCCCCACGCACGACGGACGACCTGAGGGCCGTACCGAAGGCGTACCGGTGGGGGAACACACGGTGAACGCGGCCGTCGTACGACCGTACGGCGCACCACGTTCCTCCGTGCCCACGCCCGTTGCCCGCGCGCCCCGGGTCCCGTGCCCCGTGCGCGTGCCCCGCGCACCCCTGTCCGCCCCCCGCCCGCAGAGAGAACCGGCAGAGAGAAGTCATGGACCTCCTCGACAACACCGTCCGCCCCTACGCCTGGGGTTCCCCGACCGCCATCCCGGAGCTGCTCGGGACAGAGCCGAGCGGCGAGCCGCAGGCGGAGATGTGGATGGGCGCGCACCCCGGCGCCCCCTCGCGCACCGCGCGCGGCACGCTCGTCGAGGTCATCGACTCGGACCCGAAGGCCGAACTGGGCGAGGAGGCTGTCGCCAGGTTCGGCCCGCGGCTGCCCTTCCTGCTCAAGATCCTCGCCGCCGGCGCCCCGCTCTCCCTCCAGGTGCACCCCGACCTGGCCCAGGCCAGGGAGGGCTACGAGGACGAGGAGCGGCGCGGCATCCCGGTCGACGCCCCCGACCGCAACTACAAGGACGCCAACCACAAGCCCGAACTGATCTGTGCGCTCACCGAGTTCGACGGCCTGTGCGGCTTCCGCGCCCCGGAACAGACGGCCGAACTCCTCGACGGCCTCGGCGTCGACTCCCTCAAGCCGTACGTCGACCTGCTGCGCGCCCACCCCGAGGAAGCCGCCCTGCGCGAAGTCCTCACCGCGATCCTCAGCGCCGACCGCGAGGAGATGGCCCGCACGGTCGCCGAGGCCACGGCCGCCTGCACCCGCCTCGGCGGCGACTACGCGCCCTACGCGGACATCGCCCACCACTACCCGGGCGACCCCGGCGTGATCGCCGCCATGCTCCTCAACCGCGTCCGCCTGCAGCCCGGCGAGGCCCTCTTCCTCGGCGCCGGCATCCCGCACGCCTACCTCAACGGCCTCGGTGTCGAGATCATGGCCAACTCCGACAACGTCCTGCGCTGCGGCCTGACCCCCAAGCACGTCGACGTCCCCGAACTCCTGCGCGTCGTCCGCTTCGAGGCGGGCGACGCCGGTGTGCTGCGCCCCGAGGCGGCCCCGGACGGCGAGGAGGTCTACGAGACGCCGATCGACGAGTTCCGGCTCTCCCGCTACGTCCTGCCCGAGGGCACCGCCGCCCACGACCTGACGCTGCCCACCCCGCAGATCCTGCTCTGCACCGCCGGTGCGGTCCACGTCGGCGGGTACGACCTGGCCCCCGGCCGCTCGGTGTTCGTCCCCGCGGGCGAGAAGGCGGAGGTGTCCGGCGCGGGCACGGTGTTCCGCGCCACGGTGATCGTCTGAGGGGCCCGCGTCCCGCCCGGGACCGGGCTGCAAGAATGGCCCACCGGCAAAGCACGGGCAAAGACGAGCACCGGCCCGGACGGGGACACGCCCGGACGGGTACACGCCCGGACGGCGTAGACGGACGACGGCGAGAACGAGAAGGGACACCGCGAACACATGAGCGCGTCAGGCGGCACCAGGGCGATCGTGGCGGCACTCGGCGCCAACCTCGCGATCGCGGCATCGAAGTTCGTGGCGTTCGCGTTCAGCGGCTCCTCCTCGATGCTCGCCGAGGGCGTCCACTCGCTCGCCGACTCCGGCAACCAGTTCCTGCTGCTCATCGGCGGCAAGAAGGCCCAGCGCGAGGCGACCCCGCAACACCCCTTCGGCTACGGCCGCGAGCGGTACATCTACGCCTTCCTCGTCTCGATCGTGCTCTTCTCCGTCGGCGGCATGTTCGCCATCTACGAGGGCTACGAGAAGATCAGCCACCCGCACGAGGTGGAGCACTGGTACTGGCCGGTGGGCGTCCTCGTCTTCGCCGTCGTCGCCGAGGGCTTCTCCTTCCGGACGGCCATCAAGGAGTCCAACGAACTGCGCGGCAAGCTGTCCTGGTCGCAGTTCATCCGCCGCGCCAAGGCCCCCGAACTGCCCGTCGTCCTCCTGGAGGACTTCGGCGCCCTCATCGGCCTGGTCCTCGCCCTCCTCGGCGTCGGCCTCGCGGTCCTCACCGGCGACGGCGTCTGGGACGGCATCGGCACCGTCTGCATCGGCGTCCTGCTCGTCCTGATCGCCCTCGTCCTCGCCGCCGAGACCAAGTCCCTCCTGCTCGGCGAGGCCGCCGGCGTCGACGAGGTCAGGAAGATCGAGGCCGCGATCGTCGACGGCGACACCGTCACCGGCATCATCCACATGCGCACCCTCCACCTCGGCCCCGAGGAACTCCTCGTCGCCGCGAAGATCGCCGTCCAGCACGACGACACGGCCGCCGAGGTCGCCAAGGCCATCAACGCAGCCGAGGCCCGCATCCGCACCGCGGTCCCCATCGCCCGCGTGATCTACCTCGAACCCGACATCTACAACGAGGCCGAGGCCGCCAAGGGCCCCGACCCGGAAGCCACCCCGGGCGGCCCGGCCCCCCACCCCGCCGGTCACTGACCCCCTCGAACGGCGTGATCTGTTCGGAGGCGGACTGGGGACGGCCCGCTCCTCCGGTGTAGCTTGGGACGGAGCCAGACGTCGCTGCTGATGGCGGTCGGGCGGTCCCAGACGGACCGTCCGAGGGAGAGAGGGCCTCCGACGGACTGCGCTGCGCGCACGCGGGCATGCCTGTGTCCTCTTCTCGGGCACTCCTGTGTCCGCCGCCGCGCAGACCAGCCGTACCCACCCTCGACCCAACCCGAGGAGCAGCTCGCAATGACGACTGTCGACAACCGACAGGACTTCAAGGTCGCCGACCTCTCCCTGGCCGTGTTCGGCCGCAAGGAGATCACCCTCGCCGAGCACGAGATGCCCGGCCTGATGGCGATCCGCAAGGAGTACGCCGAGACCCAGCCGCTGGCCGGCGCCCGCGTCACCGGCTCCCTGCACATGACCGTGCAGACCGCCGTCCTGATCGAGACCCTGGTCGCCCTGGGCGCACAGGTCCGCTGGGCGTCCTGCAACATCTTCTCCACCCAGGACCACGCCGCCGCCGCCATCGCCGTCGGCCCGAACGGCACGCCCGACAACCCGCAGGGCGTCCCGGTCTTCGCCTGGAAGGGCGAGACCCTGGAGGAGTACTGGTGGTGCACCGAGCAGGCGCTGACCTGGCCGGACAGCCCCACCGGCGGCCCCAACATGATCCTCGACGACGGCGGTGACGCCACCCTCCTCGTCCACAAGGGCGTCGAGTACGAGAAGGACGGCAAGGTCCCCGGCCTGGAGACCGCCGAGTCCGACGAGCACCGCGTCATCCTCGAACTCCTGCACCGCACCATCACGGACGGCTCGCAGAAGTGGACCCAGCTCGCCTCCGAGATCCGCGGCGTGACCGAGGAGACCACGACCGGCGTCCACCGCCTGTACGAGATGCAGCGCGACGGCGTCCTCCTCTTCCCGGCGATCAACGTCAACGACGCCGTCACCAAGTCGAAGTTCGACAACAAGTACGGCTGCCGCCACTCGCTGATCGACGGCATCAACCGCGCCACCGACGTCCTCATCGGCGGCAAGACCGCGGTCGTCTGCGGCTACGGCGACGTGGGCAAGGGCTGCGCGGAGTCCCTGCGCGGACAGGGCGCCCGCGTCATCGTCACCGAGATCGACCCGATCTGCGCCCTCCAGGCCGCGATGGACGGCTACCAGGTCACGACGCTCGACGAGGTCATCGACAAGGCCGACATCTTCGTCACCACGACCGGCAACAAGGACATCATCATGGCCTCGGACATGGCCAAGATGAAGCACCAGGCCATCGTCGGCAACATCGGCCACTTCGACAACGAGATCGACATGGCCGGCCTCGCCAAGATCCCCGGCATCGTCAAGGACGAGGTCAAGCCGCAGGTCCACACCTGGACCTTCCCCGACGGCAAGGTGCTCATCGTCCTGTCCGAGGGCCGCCTGCTGAACCTGGGCAACGCCACCGGCCACCCCTCGTTCGTGATGTCCAACTCCTTCGCGGACCAGACCCTGGCCCAGATCGAGCTGTTCGCCAAGCCCGACGAGTACCCGGTCGGTGTCTACACGCTGCCCAAGCACCTCGACGAGAAGGTCGCCCGCCTGCACCTGGACTCGCTCGGCGTGAAGCTCACGACGCTGCGCCCCGAGCAGGCCTCCTACATCGGCGTGCAGGTCGACGGTCCGTACAAGTCGGACCACTACCGCTACTGAGTCCGAGACCCGCCCACCGGGAAGCGCACCCGTGCACCGACGCGCTCTCCCGGCGGCAGGTCCGCCGTTCCGCCGAGGCAGGCCCCCGCACCCCCGTGCCGGGGGCCTGCCCCTTTGGCCCGTCGACCGCCCGCGCGGCCGTACCACAGGTCCGAGCGCCGGACCCACGACCCGTCAAGCCCCAGGACCCCCATGCCCCGCGGCCGGTATTCGCTCCACGATCCGCACGATCACACCCCCCTCGGCGAAGAACACTTCCAGTGCGCCCCCGGCCCCTCCGGCTGGCGTTATGTCTCCCAAGTGACCACCCCCTCCGGTGACCACAGCGGCTCCGTCGATCTCGCCCTCGACGACCTCGGCCGCCCCATCCGCCTGGAACTCCACGCCGGGGGCTGGCAGGTCCGTGGCGCCGCCCTCGACGGTGTCACCTGGGTCCGTACGGACCCCACCGGCACCCATGCCACCGAAGGCAATGTGCGCGCCCACGCCTTCACCGGTACGTCCCCCGCGTTCCTCATCGCCACCGCCCGTCTCCTGCGCCTCACTCCCTCCGCCGCCGCGACCCGCGTACGCCTCGTGGCCTTCACGGACCCCGTCCTCGCCCCGCGCACCCTGGACCAGTCCTGGGCCTTGCTGAAAAGAGAAACACACGCCACTGACAACGGCCCTCTGACCGTGGACGAATACCAGGTCACAGCCCTGGACACAGGCGAACAGCACCCCGTGCACCTCGCCGGCGACGTGGTCCTGGCCGCCCCCGGCATCGAGCTGGAGGACCTGCGGTCACCGCCGACGTCCTTCACCGCCCCCGAGGACTGAGCAGCAGGCTCCCGAGGACCGGTCCGGACCGGACCGCGCCTAGGCCGGCGGCACGAACCCGGTGGCCGGCCGCTCGGCCGCCGCCGCAGGCGGAGCCACGGGCGCGGCAGGCAGGGGCGCGGCAGGCATGGGTGCGGGTGCGTGCGCCGGTGCCGGTGTGGGCCCGGGGGGCGTACCGGGTGTCGGAGAAGGCGCGTACGCGCCGGGGACACCGGCGGACGCAGAAGCATGGCCGGCAGCGAAGGCCCGCCGGGCTTCCCGGGCCTGCCGCTCCTGCACCACCGCTGCCAGATACGCGGCCGGCGGTATGTCCGAGGGCGCCGGAGTACCCGTCCGCGTCGCGAGATCGCCCGCGAGCTGCACGGCCATCGACCACGAGACCTGCGGATCGAGCTGCTGCATCCGCGTCAGGTACTGCCGTACGGCCAGCCACAGCGCGTCCGGAACGGCCGACAGGTCCAGCTCGGCGAAACGTCCCGCCAGCCAGGGCGGGGGCGGCGGAACGAAACGGGTCTGCCCGACGGGCACCCGCTCCCGCACGACGAGGGTCCCCGCGAACACGTCCCCGAGCCGCCGCCCACGCGCCGAGACCAGCGAGGCGATACAGGCGACGACCCCGAACGTCATCAGGATCTCGACCACACCCAGAGCGCCCCGCACCAGCGCATGCCGGAACCGGATGGGCCCGCCGTCGTCCCGCACGACCCGCAGCCCGCACGCCATCTTCCCGAGCGAGCGCCCGTGGCTCAGCGTCTCCACCGCGATCGGCACACCGACCAGCACCAGCAGGAAGGCCGCGATCGCCAGGGCGACCTGCGCGGCGTCGTCGAGCGAGGCCGTGGCCGCCGCCAGGCCGATCGAGACACCGATGTACACGGTGAAGTACACGATCAGGTCGAGCAGTAGGGCGAGTGCCCTGCTGGGCAGCCTCGCGGGACGCAGTTCGAGCGCCACCGCCTCGCCCGTCACCAGCTCACTCACGCCCGCCGCCTTCCCCTGGTCTGCCCTGTACAGCGCAAGTCTGCCAAGCTGAGGGCGCATCGCGCCGCAGTACGACAAGCTGACATGCGAGACATCCTTACGACGTCGCCCCGACGTCGCCACGACAGGCAGTCGACGACCAGCCGAGGAGCAGGCAGACCCGATGGACCTCGACGTCTTCGTCTCCGCACACCGAGCCGAGTGGGACCGTCTCGACGCACTCCTCCGCCGCCAGCGGCGCCTCAACGGAGCCGAGGCCGACGAACTCGTCGCGCTCTACCAGCGCACCGCCACCCATCTCTCCCTGATCCAGTCCAGCGCTCCCGACCCACAGCTCACCGGACGCCTCAGCCAGCTCGTGGCACGCGCGCGCAGCGCCGTGACAGGCACCCGCCGCGCCTCCTGGCGCGATGTCGCCCGCTTCCTCGGCCAGGGTTTCCCGGCCGCCGTCTACCGCTCCCGCCACTGGTGGGTACCCACCGCGCTCATATCCACCGCCATCGCGATCGTCCTGGGCTGGTGGATCGGCACCCACCCGGACGTGCAGGCGACCATCGCGGCCCCCAGCCAGCTCCGCGAGCTGACCCGCCCCGGTGGCGAGTACGAGACCTATTACTCCAGCCATCCCGCGGCTTCCTTCGCGGCACAGGTGTGGACCAACAACGCCAGGGCCGCCGCGATGTGCCTGGTCCTGGGCGTCTTCCTCGGTCTCCCGGTCCTCTGGATCCTCTTCGAGAACATGCTGAACCTGGGCGTCGGCTTCGGCCTGATGTCCTCGGCCGGCCGCCTGGACACCTTCCTGGGCCTGGTCCTCCCGCACGGGCTGCTGGAGCTCACCGCGGTCTACGTGGCCGCGGGCACCGGGCTCCGCCTCGGCTGGACTCTCATAGACCCGGGCCCACGCAGCCGTCGTGCGGCGCTGGCCGAAGAGGGCCGCGCCGCCGTGGGCATGGCGATCGGCCTCGCTCTCGTCCTGTTCGTCTCCGGCGCCATCGAAGGCTTCGTCACCCCGTCCGGCCTGCCGACCTGGGCGCGCATAGGCATCGGGGTCGCCGCTGAGCTGGCCTTCCTGGCCTACGTCTTCATCATCGGCGGCCGTGCCGCGCGCGCCGGCGAGACGGGGGACCTCGAGGAGACCGAGCGCAGCGCGTTCGTCCCTACGGCTGCCTGATGTGCGGAGACCTCCTGTGAGCTGCTAGTCTCCTCTTCGCCCCGGAAGACCCGTTGACACGGGTTGGACGGGGAGGTAGATTCAAACAGTTGCCTAGAACTGGACAGGTTCAGGGCCGATCGTTAGAATCGATCTGCTTCACAACGGAGAGTTCTCTCCGAGACATTGAAGCCACCCCCGATTTGCTCAGAAATGAGTGGCTGGTCAGACCGGCCAAGAACTTCTGATAAAGTCGGACTCGCCGAAAGAGAGCCGGAAGGCAATCGAAAAGGCAAAGGCCCTCCAACGGCCACCGGAAATGAATTCCGACCGGAAACGGAACGGAAAACAGATCTGGTAAGGTTGGACACACCGAAGGGAAGCCCGGAGGAAAGCCCGAGAGGGTGAGTACAAAGGAAGCGACCGTTCCTTGAGAACTCAACAGCGTGCCAAAAGTCAACGCC
>NZ_JBEZLP010000044.1:0-91990 GCF_040652195.1 Streptomyces sp. NPDC048278 | reverse complement strand
GTGTGGTCGACGGCCACGCCCGCACCCGCCCGCACCGCCATCCGCCCGGCGAGCGCCGAGCCGGGCATCCCCGCGCCCCTTACGGGGCCCGGACAGCGCCCCGTAAGGGGCGCGGGGAACTGCGCGACAAGCCACGACGGCGCCGCAGCCGACAGCCGGCAGGTCGTGGGGTGTACCCAGCACCACCCCCTGACATGGGGCTTCGGGCCAGTGCCCCCCGCTCGTCCGGTCGGACAGACTGACGGCATGACGACGAACACAGACAGCAGGGGCTTTCGGGCCAGGGCCCGGGAGAGCCTGATCGCCGCCGTGCGGGGGCTGGCGCTGGCGGTGGTGATCCTGCCGGTGTCGGCGCTCTGCTTCACGCTGGTCGCGGTGTCGGTCGCGCTGATCCCGGTCGGCGTCGGCATCGTCACCACACCGTGGATCCTGGGCGGGGTGCGGGACGTGGCGGACGTACGGCGGCGGTTCGCGTACGAGTGGTGCGGGGTGCGGATCCGGTCGGCCTACCGCGAGATCCCGGCCGACGCCACCCCTTGGACCAGGACGTTCGCGATGCTGGGCGACCCGCAGGTCGGGCGGGACCTGCTGTGGCTGTCCGTGGACCTGACGGCCGGGTTCGTGACCGCGCTGCTGCCGGCGGTGCTCGTGTTCTATCCGTTCGAGGGGTTCGCGATGGCCGCCGGGCTGTGGCGGGTGCTCGCGAACGGCGAGACCTACTGGTACGGCTTCGTGCCGGTCACCGACCAGGCGACCGCGCTCGGGGCCGCCGCGCTCGGCGCCGTCCTCCTCGTCAACGCCTCCCGTTACGCACCCGCCCTGCTGACCGTCCACTTCCGGCTCAGCCGCGCCCTCCTCGACCCCGGCAAGGGCGAACTCGTCGAGCGGGTCCGGGTGTTGACCGAGACCCGGAAGGACGCGGTGGACACGTCGGCGGCCGAGCTGCGCCGGATCGAGCGGGACCTGCACGACGGGGCGCAGGCCCGGCTGGTCGCCATGGGCATGGACCTCGGGACGATCGAGATGCTGCTGGACAAGGATCCGGAGAAAGCCAGGCAGCTGCTCGCGCAGACCCGGCAGGCGTCCGTGGAGGCGCTGGGCGAGCTGCGGGACCTGGTCCGGGGCATCCATCCGCCGGTGCTGGCCGAGCGCGGGCTCGGGGACGCCGTACGGGCGCTGGCGCTGCGGCTGCCGGTGCCGACCGAGGTGACGGTGGAGCTGCCGGGGCGGGCGGACGCGCCGCTGGAGTCGGCCGCGTACTTCGCGGTGAGCGAGGTGCTGACCAACGCGGTCAAGCACTCCGGGGCCGACCGGATATGGGTGGATCTGCACCATGTGCCGGAGGGCGGCGGCATGCTGCGGATCTCGGTCACCGACCACGGCCGGGGCGGCGCGGCGATCGGGGCCGGGTCGGGGCTCACGGGGGTGGAGCGGCGGCTGGGTACATTCGACGGCGTCCTGGCCGTCAGCAGTCCCGCGGGCGGTCCCACCATGGTCACCATGGAGATTCCGTGCGCGTTGTCCTAGCCGAGGACCTGTTCCTGCTCCGCGACGGGCTGGTCCGGCTGCTGGAGGCCTACGGCTTCGAGATCGCCGCCGCCGTCGAGTCCGGCCCCGAACTCGACCGTGCGCTGGCCGAGCTGCGGCCGGACGTGGCCGTGGTCGACGTCCGGCTGCCGCCGACCCACACCGACGAGGGGCTGCAGTGCGCGCTCCGGGCGCGGCGGGACCGGCCGGGGCTGCCGGTGCTGGTGCTCTCCCAGCACGTCGAGCAGTTGTACGCGCGCGAGCTGCTGGCCGACGGCAGCGGCGCGGTGGGGTACCTGCTGAAGGACCGGGTCTTCGACGCGGAGCAGTTCGTGGACGCCGTACGGCGGGTCGCGGCGGGCGGTACGGCCATGGACCCGCAGGTGATCCAGCAGCTGCTGTCCCGGCGGGCCGACGACCGGCCGCTCGGGGGCTTGACACCGCGCGAGCTGGAGGTCCTGGAGCTGATGGCGCAGGGCAGGTCGAACGCGGCGATCGCGGCCCAGCTCGTCGTGACGGAACGGGCCATCGCGAAGCACACCTCCAACATCTTCACCAAACTGGGACTTGAGGTGTCGGACGACGACAATCGGCGCGTCCTCGCGGTGCTCGCGTATCTGGACCGCGACCGCTGATTTTCCAGAAATTGCCCTGCTCAAACGGCTGTTGTGCCCCAAGTGCGTAACAAATCTCTGATGAATTTGTGAGACGCCTGAACACGCCTGAGACGGGGTGCGTATGAAAGGACGCCGCTTCACTCCTGTCGGGCGCCTCGATGCCGCCCCGCAAGGAAGGTCTGAGGAGTTCCATGGGACGCAACATACGCAAACGCCGCTCGCCGCTGACCGTCAAGGTCATAGCCGCATCGGCGGCTGTCGCACTCGGCGGGGGCGGGCTGCTCTACGCGCAGATGAACGCTTCGGCTCACGAGTCGAACAACTCTGCGCAGAACTACACCAAGGCCGCCTCCGCGACGGTGGCGACCATCTCCTGCCCGGACGTCGGCCAGAAGCTGACGAGCGTGCCCGCCAAGGCCAAGCAGGGGGTGGCGACGGAACTGGCGAACCTCGACAAGCAGATCACCGAGGCCTACTCCCGGCTCGCCTCCACGCGCCAGGCGCAGGCGGGTGACGCCAACTTCGTGCAGAACGCGATCATCGGCCCCCTGAAGGAGAAGCGGGCGGCCACGATCGACCGGATCAGGATCGACGTCACGCGGGTCGGCGGCCAGTTCAACAGCGCGCTCTCGCAGCTCGCCGCCTGCACCACGCAGACCGTGAACCAGACCACCGCCGGTGGTGGCCGGGGCAACAACGGTGGCCGCGGGAACAACAACAACGGCCAGAACAACAACGGCGGCCAGAACAACGGCGGTCAGAACAACGGCGGCGGCCAGGCCACCGCCGCGCCGAGCGCCAGCGCCAGCACCCCGGTCGACGTGGGCATCGGCGGACAGGCTGGCAACGGCCCGACCGCCGCGGACTTCGTGGACATCACGAAGGTCGCCGCCAACGTCCAGGGCAAGCCGCAGAACGGCCAGCAGGCCTCGACCGGTTCGTTCACCACCAAGTGCGGTGTGAACGCGAACAAGAACCACAACACCGACAACGTGATCGTGGCGCCCGGCGTGACCAACGGAGCGCACCACCTGCACGACTACGTCGGCAACCAGAAGGTCGACGCGTTCGCGACCAACGACACGCTGATCGCGGACCAGACCAGCTGCCAGAACCAGAGCGACCTGTCGGCGTACTACTGGCCGGTCGTCCGTGAGCAGGACGGCTCGCAGGACTTCGACCAGAACGCGGCCGGCGGTGGCACCGAGGGCAACGTCGGCAAGATCCTGACCCCGGTCCAGGCCCAGATCAAGTACGTCGGCAGCCCGGCCAGCAAGGTCACGGCGATGCCCCAGTTCCTGCGCATCATCACCGGTGACGCCAAGACCACGACCAACGGTCTGGCCAACGCCAACGCGCACTGGAGCTGCACCGGCTTCGAGAACAAGGTCCAGCTGACCGAGCAGTACCCGATCTGCCCGCAGGGCAGCCAGGTGGTCCGCACCTTCGCCTTCCAGAGCTGCTGGGACGGCACGAACATCGACAGCGCCAACCACCGCACGCACGTCGCGTTCGCGGACCCGGCGAGCGGTGTCTGCGGGAACGGCTTCAAGGCGATCCCGCAGCTGACGATGCGCCTGGTCTACAACGTCACCCCGCCGAGCATCGTCAACGGCCAGGTGAAGAACGCCTACGCGGTGGACGGCTTCCCGGAGCAGCTCCACAAGTCCGCGACCGACCACGACGACTTCATCGCGGTCTTCAAGAACAACCTGGCGACCACCATCGCCAACTGCATCAACTCCGGCAAGCGGTGCCAGTAGCCGACAGCGCTGACTAGCCGATAGCACCAAGAAGCGGGCGGTGGGATTCTCCCACCGCCCGCTTCCGTATGCCCTCGGGGACCGTCAGCTGGTGTGCTTGCTGTGGTCGGTGCCGATCTCCTCCCAGCCGCCCAGGGTGGTCTGCAGCGTCTTGACGAGCTTGTCGGTGCCGACGGCGACCCACTTGCGGCCGACGAGGTAGAAACCGCCGTAGTCCTTCGCGTCGTTGATCCACTCGCGCTGGCCGCGGTCGGTGGCGAAGGTGGCGAAGACGAACTTGCCGGCGGGGACCTTGCAGATCGCCTGGCGGACCTCGTCGGAGTCGATCTGCATGTCCGGGGTGCACTTCACCTTGGCGGCCAGGCTCTCCAGGCTGCCGGTCGCCGTGACCGGGATCTTGGCCGCCGCGTCGCTGTCTCCGGATCCACAGCCCGCCAGCGCCAGTACGGCCACGGCGCCGGCCACGGCGAGCATCGGTCGGGTCAACCTCATCTGTTCCTCCGGTCGCATTGCCGGCCCCGGGTGCCTTCAGGGGGCCCGTCCCCTTCGATACGGCTGCGGGCCGCGAACCACTCACATCGGCTCACATCGTGCGGACACCGCAGTGTCACCCGTGTGGCGGTGACCAACCAACGGGTCGCTCGTTCTTCAGGACGTGCAGTCACAGGATGTAGCCCAGCGTCACGCAGCCTCCGCCGGAGCCCCGCATCCGGCCGTCGACGTCGAGCAGGCCGAGGCCGCGCTCGTCGAGCACTACCCCCGGCTGGTCCGGCTCGCCTACCTGGTGCTGCCGCCGGGGCTCGCGCGCGGCCGTCGCGTCCTGACCGCGCACGCCCTGGTCCAGCGGGCGCTGCCCCGGGGCCGGAAGCAGGTCCCGGTGGTCCCGGCCCAGTCCGACGGCCGGCGGACCGACCCCGGGTACGCGCTGGTCCGCCTCGAAGTGGTGTGTGCGGCGCTGGAGGCGGGCCGGCCGCTGCGGCTCACCGCGTGGCCGAAGCGGGCCCAGCTGCCGCCGCTGCTCCCCCAGGTGTGGGGCCTGCGGCTCTTCCCGCGCTCCGGCGGTGCCGACGAACTCGCCCTGGACCAGCGGCTCGCCGCCCTCTCAGGACCGGCCCGCGCCGCCTACGCGCTGCGCGGCCTCGAACAGCTCCCCGACGCCGACGTACGGGGGCTGCTGAAGGCGGCCGGCGTCGAGCACCCCGAGGGCGCGCTCGCCGAGGCGAACGGCGTCCCGGCGGAGTACCCGCTGCTCGACTCCCCCGAGTTCGACCCCTGTTCGCTGCAGGCCCGGCCCACCGACCTGGTGCGCCGCCGCCGGCACACCAAGGCCGCGCTCGCCGCGGCTGCCGCCCTCGCCGTGTGCGGGGCGCTGGTCGCGCTGCCGGGCGGCGGCTGGGGCGCCGACGGCGCAGCCGCCCCGGTGTACGCGCAGAACCCGGCCGCCCAGGCCGCCCTGGACCCGGCCCAGCTGACGAAGGTCCCCACCGGGGCCTGGAAGACCGCCGCGCGCACCGACTTCTCCGTCTGGCCGGCCCGCGGCGCCCTCACCGGCGACACCGCGCTGCTGCGCCGCGCCCTCGCCGTCTGGGCCCGCCCCGGCGCCACCGTCCGCGTCTCGGCGACCCCCGGCACCCAGACCGGCGGCGCGGCCGGACCACCCCAGCTGCTGTACGCGGGCGTGGTGGACAGCGCCCGGGTGGCGATCTTCTACGACGGTCTGCGCATCGTCCGCTACGCCGAGCCGAAGGACGGTACCGAGGGCGCGGCCCTGGACTTCGCCCGTGCCGACGGCGCGACCGGCGTGGAGGCGAGCGCCCTGGTCCTGGGCCGCTCCGACGGCAACGTCCGCTATCTGACCGCCCCCTGGGTGACCGGGGCGGCCGAGCGGGACCTGACGAAGCCGGACTCCGGGGCGCTGGACCTCGGGCTGACCGACGGGGTGACCGGGCCGCTGGCCAGCCCCGCGGTGCAGCAGGAGACGTGCACGTCCTGGAACGTGCTCCAGCTGACCGACGCGCAGGGTGTGCACCTGGCGACCGACCTGGGCGAACTGGTACCGGCCCGGCTCACCGCCGGGCGGCCCGGCGGGACCGGCGAGGCCACGGGGGCGGCGGCACTGCGCGACTGGGCACCGTTCGCCTGCTCGCTGGCCGCGGAGCGGTCGGCCGGGGTGCGCAGTGTCAACGCGTGGGCGTTCGCCGAGCAGCAGCTGCCGGACGCCAGTGGCGCCGGGTCGTGGGTGTGCACGCGCACCGAGACCTGGCGGGGCGACGGGACGGTGTCGCTGGCCCAGTTCCGGACGCCGGGCAGCCGGTACGGGGCGGTCGCGGCGAAGGGGGGCGACGTGACGGCCTGCGGTCCGCGCGATCCGCACGTGCTGGCCGGGGTGTTGTGGAAGTCCGGCGGCGGCCATTGGTACCTGCTGGCCGCGGGCAGCCGTGACACCGCGTCGATCCGGGCGACCGGCGGGGTCACGGCGTCGGCGCAGGGGACCCAGCTGGTGGCGAGGGCGAAGCAGGGCGCCCAGGCAGACCTGGCGGGGACACTGGAGGACGGGAGCGCGATCAGCGGGCTGCGGTGAGCCGGCACCGCCGGAGGCCCGCCACGGCGCCTTGCTGACGTTCGCGTAAACAAGGTGGGCCCGAGGTCTTCTCAGGCCACCTACCCGTCAGTACATTGACGCCATGTCCAACAAGCAGCCGCAGCCGGTGCCCTCCGAGCACATCGCGCTCAAGGCCCGCAACGTGTCCTTCGCCTGGGAGGACACCCCCCTGCACTGGGTGCCCGGCGATCCCTTCGCGACGCACACCATCAACGTGCTGCACCTGCTGCTGCCCGCCGGCGAGCGGTGGTTCGTGCACGTCTACAAGCAGGTGCTGCCGCTCATCCGGGACGAGCGGCTGCGCGCGGACGTCGTCGGGTTCATCGGGCAGGAGGCAATGCACTCCCAGGCCCACGACGAGGTACTGCCCCACCTGCGGGAACAGGGTCTCGACCCGACGCCGTACACCGCGCAGGTCGACTGGTTCTTCGAGAAGCTGCTCGGCGACCGGACCCTGCCGCCGGGGCGGGCCAGGCGCTGGTGGCTGCTCGAACGGGTCGCGCTGATCGCGGCCATCGAGCACTACACCGCCTTCCTCGGCGACTGGGTGCTCAACGCCGGGGAACTGGACCGGCGCGGCGCCGACCCGATGATGCTGGACCTGCTGCGCTGGCACGGCGCCGAGGAGGTCGAGCACCGGTCGGTCGCCTTCGACCTGTTCCTGCACCTCGACGGCGGCTACCGGCGCCGGGTGCGGACCTGGGCGACGGCGTTCACGGCGATCGTGTTCCTGTGGCAGCGCGGCGCCCGCTTCTTCATGGCGAACGACCCGACGCTCGACGCGGGCCGGGCCCGGTTCCGGGACTTCTACCTGGCCGGCCGGCGCGGCACGCTGCCCGCCACCGGGGACATGCTGAAGTCGATCCCGCGCTACCTCAGCCGCACCTACCACCCCTCCCAGGAGGGCTCCACGGAGCAGGCCGTCGCCTACCTGGCCTCCTCCCCCGCCGCGCTCGCCGCCGAGCAGGAGGGCAGGTGATGACGCCGAGGCTGCGGACCGCCGTCGCCGTCGCGGGCGCCGCGCTGCTGGTCAGGCGGGCGCTGCGCCGCCGTATCGAGGCCTCCCCGCTGTGGCCGATGCCGGCCCTGGACCCGCCGACCTCCGGCCGGCCGCGCTCCCGGGCGCTGCGGCTGCTGGTCTCCTCGCACCGGACGATCGCCGACGGGGTCGTCCAACTGCGCCTGGAAGGAAGGCAGTTGCCGCCCTGGCAGCCGGGCGCCCATCTCGACGTGGTGCTGCCGTCAGGACTGGTCCGGCAGTACTCGCTCTGCGGGGACCCGGCCGACACCTCGTCGTACACGGTCGCCGCCCGGCTGGTCGCGGACGGGCGGGGCGGTTCGCGGGAGGTGCACGAACAGGTCGTGGAGGGCATGGAGCTGGAGGTGCGCGGGCCGCGCAACCGCTTCCCGCTCGTCGAGGCCGCCTCGTACGTGTTCGTCGCCGGGGGCATCGGGATCACGCCGATCCTGTCGATGGTGCGGGCCGTGCCGGACGGGGTGGCGTGGCGGCTGCTGTACTGCGGGCGGACGCGCGGGTCCATGCCGTTCCTGGCGGAGCTGGCCGGGGACGAGCGGGTGACGGTCGTCGCGGAGGACGAGGACGGGCGTCCGGACCTCGACGCGCTGGCCGTCCCGGCGGGCGCGGCGGTGTACTGCTGCGGTCCCGAGGGGTTGATGGCGGCGGTGGCGGAGCGGTTCCCGGCGGTCCGCCTCGAACGTTTCGCGCCGCGCGCCGACACCGGCGGCAACCACGCCTTCGAACTCGAACTCCGGCGCAGCGGGCGGACGTTGACGGTACTGGCCGACGAGTCCGTGCTGGCCGCGGTACGTACGGAGCTGCCCGACACTCCGTACTCCTGCGCGCAGGGGTTCTGCGGGACCTGCCAACAGCGGGTCCTGGAAGGGGAGGTGGAGCACCGCGACGAGCTTCTCACGGACACGGAGCGTGCCGACTCGATGCTCATCTGTGTGTCGCGGGCCCGAAGTGGGAGACTTGTGCTGGATCTGTGAACACCCGTGAAGGGTCGGGTCCGTGGGAGGCCGGATCCGATCGGTAAGGTGTTCGCATGACAACCGGGGTACGCCGCAGGATGGGAGTCGAGGAGCGGCGGCAGCAGTTGATCGGCGTCGCCCTCGAACTGTTCAGCCGTCGCTCGCCCGACGAGGTCTCCATCGACGAGATAGCCTCGGCCGCGGGTATCTCGCGGCCACTGGTCTACCACTACTTCCCCGGCAAACTCAGCTTGTACGAGGCCGCGTTGAAGCGGGCCTCGGAGGATCTCGCGGGCCGCTTCGAGGAACCGCACGAGGGTCCGCTCGGGGCGAGGCTGCTGCGTGTGATGCGCCGCTTCTTCGACTTCGTCGACGAACACGGGCCCGGCTTCGCCGCGTTGATGCGCGGTGGCCCGGCGGTCGGCTCCTCGGCGACCAACGCGCTCATCGACTCCGTACGGCAGGTCGCCTACGAGCAGATCCTCTCCCACCTCGACATCGCCGAGGCGCCGGCCCGCCTGGAACTGGTCGTCCGTTCCTGGATCTCGCTCGCCGAGTCGACGGCACTGATCTGGCTGGACGGGCGGCGCATCCCGCGCGCCGAGCTGGAGATCCAGCTCGTCCACGACTTCGCTGCGCTGACGGCCGTGAGTGCGGCGTACGACGAGGAGATGACGGCGCTGGTGAAGCGGATGGTGCACGGGGAGCCGACCGACGGCCCGTTCGCCGACCTGGCCGCCCGCCTGATCGCCCTGGCGGGCTAGGCCTACCGTTGCCGGCTGCGCTGCGTGGGGGCTGGTCGCGCAGTTCCCCGCGCCCCTAAAAGCAGGGCGCTGCGGTGAGCGCCCCTTCAGGGGCGCGGGGAACTGCGCGAGCAACCACGACGGCGCGGCAGCCTAGCTCTCGTACTTCCGGTACGAAGGATCCAGGTCCCGTACCTCCGCGGACGCGTGCAGCACGGAGCCCTCCGGCTTCAGGTGGTCCCGGAGCAGCTCCAGGGTCGCCTCGGTCAGCTTCGCCTTCGTCTCGTCGGTGCGGCCGGCCAGCAGGCCGAACGTGACGTGGACGATGACGTGCCCCCCGTCGGCGTCGTAGCCGAAGGCGGTCTCGTCGGCGGCGCGGAACAGCGTCTTGCAGGCCTCGGGCTTGGCGGCGGCGATCTCGACCACGGCGGTGTGCAGGGCCCGGGCGAAGCCCGCCTTGTCGAAGGCGGAGTCCGCCGTGGCGGTGTAGTCGACGGTGATCTGCGGCATGAGCACTCCTGTTCTACGGCAACCGGGGCCCAGCCTAGTCGGGGCGGCCGAAGCGGTGGGCCGCCCAGAGCAGGGCCGCGACCCCGCCGGCCAGCAGGAGCGAGCCCTCCAGGAGCAGGGGCGGTCGCCGGCCGAACCACTCGACGCCGACGCCGGCCGCCTGGTGCGGTACCCGCAGCGCGATGCAGCGGCGGAGCAGGTCCACTCCGTAGGCGAGCGGGTTGACGACGGACAGGGTGTGGGCCCAGCCCGGCAGGTTCGCCAGCGGGAAGAAGCCGCCGGAGAGGAAGAGCAGCGGCATCATCACCAGGCCGAGCAGCATCTGGAAGACCTCGGGCCGGTCGAGGCTGACGGCCAGCAGCAGGGACAGGGCCGTGACGGTGAACGAGGCGAGGATCAGGGCGGCGAGGAGCAGCGCCAGCAGGAGCGGGTCGTAGGGCAGGCCGACGGCACCGCCCAGCCCGAGCAGGACGGCGCCCTGCACCGTGGAGACGAGGGTGCCGCCGGCGCAGGTGCCGAGCAACAGGGTGGACCTGCGGACCGGGGCCATCAGGAGTTCGCGGAGGTAGCCGCTCTGCCGGTCGGTGATCAGGCGGATGCCGACGATGATGGCCGGCGCCTGGACCGTCATGATCAGCATGCCCGGGAAGAGGTAGGCCTGGTAGCCGACGCCCAGTGAGGAGTTCGGGATCAGGGCGGCCAGGCCACCGCCGAGCACGAAGAGGTAGAGCACCGGCTCGAGCAGCATCAGGGCGGTGTGGACGCGCTGGACGGACAGGCGCAGCAGGTCGCGGTGGACCAGGGCGTGGACCGCGCGCAGTTCGTGGCGCAGGCGGGTCCCGGGCGGGCGGCCGGGACCGTCAGAGGTGGCGGAGGCGTCCTCGGCCGGGCGGGCGGGTGCGGTCACGGGGTCTCCTCCGCCGCTGCCGTGGGGGCGGCCGGTGCCGGGTGCGGCCCGGGGCCGTGGATGCTGCGGCCGGTGTGGTGGAAGAAGACGTCGTCGAGGGTCGGCGGGGTCGCGGACGCGGCGTGCACCGGGATGCCGTGGTCCGCGAGGGCCACGCACAGGCGGGGAATCCAGGCGCTGCCGTCGGGCACCCGCAGGGACACCCCTTCGGCGTCCAGGGTGACGGCGCGGCCAGGCGGCGCGGTCCGGCCCACGACCTGCCGTGCCGCCGGGTCGTCGCCGGTGCGCAGGACCACCCGGTCGTCGCCGATCGCGGCCTTCAGGGCGGAGGGCGTGCCCTGGGCGACGAGCCGGCCCTGGTCGATGATGCCGAGGCGGTCGCAGTGCTCCGCCTCCTCCAGGTAGTGGGTGGTGACCAGGAGCGTGCAGCCGTGCCGTTCGGGCAGTGCGCGCAGGTGCTCCCAGACCTGGGCACGGGCGTGCGGGTCGAGCCCGGTGGTCGGCTCGTCGAGGAACAGCACCCGGGGGGCGTGCAGCAGGCCGCGGGCGAGTTCCAGACGGCGGCGCATGCCGCCGGACAGGGTGCGTACCGGGGAGCGCCGCCGGTCGGTCAGTCCGACCGTTTCGAGCATCTCGGTGACGCGCGGGCGGGCGTGACGGCGGCTCAGGCCGTAGAGGCGGGCATGGACGTGCAGGTTCTGTTCGGCCGTCAGGTCCGGGTCCAGGGCGCTGTGCTGGAAGAGCATCCCGACCGTTGCGCGCACCTCGTCCGGCCGGTCGAGCACGTCGACACCGGCCACCGTGGCACGTCCTGCGGTGGGGCGGGTCAGCGCGCACAGCAGGGCGAGGGTGGTGGACTTCCCCGCACCGTTGGGGCCGAGGAACGCGTAGGTCTCGCCTTCGAGGACGTCCAGGTCGAGGCCGCGAACGGCGTGGGTGGCGGTTCCGTCCGGGCCCGGGTAGCTCTTGACCAGGCCGCGGGTGCTGATGGCGTACCCGGGCCGTGCGGCGGGCTCCGTGGCGTCCGGGTGCGGGACAGCGGCGGTCGGCACGGTCGTCCGGGTACGAGCGGTGTCACCGGCGGGTGGCTGCATGGTCGAGTCCTCGTCCACGGGGGTGTCTTCCGCGGGCCTGCCGGCCGCAGCGGGCTCGGCTCCGGCCGGTGGCCGCCCGAGGGCGGCCACCGGCCGGAGTTCTTCGGCTACGCGCAGCTGATGCCGACGCAGACGGTGTTGAGCAGCGTCAGCAGGCCGACGCACGCGCACGTGCCCGAGTACGACGCTCCGTCGAAGTCGACCGGGTCGGTCTCCGGAAGGGCGTGCAGTTCGGCCAGCAGCTCGAGGGCCTGGTTCTCCATGACATTCTCCTTCTGTGAGCGGTGACGACAGGGGATTTCCTGTCGCTCAGCCCGGCTGCTGGACAGTCCAGTGCCGGGGGTCTGTGTGGCGGGTCCGCAGGAGGAACGCCAGGATTCCCGCGGACCCGTCGCTCCAGCTCGTCGAGACGTCCCCGTACTCGTTGGGGAAGACGACGTGCCGGTCGCGGTGGGCGCGTTCGGAGACGATCAGGCGGGCCAGGCCGTCGGCCGCCGCCCGGTAGGCGGGGTCCCCGGTGGCGTCGGCCATGTCGAGGAGGAAGTCGCCGTTGCCGGCCAGCCCGTGGCACTGGGTGAGGGCGGCCCGGGAGGCACGCTCCACGACGGCGTGCGTGGCGCCGCGGGCAAGATCGCCGAATCGTTTGTCCCCGGTCCGTTGCCAGAGCCGGACCAGGAAGGAGCCGATGCCCGCCGAGCCGTGGCACCAGTACGGGGCCGTGGGCGGGTCGCCGGCCTGGGCCGGCCACTGGGCCGCTCCGCCGACCTGCACGGCGTTGGCGACCAGGAGCTCTCCGGCGGCGACGGCCAGCTCCAGGTGTTCCGGCCGTTCGGAGACGGCTGCGGCGGTGAGGAGGAAGCTGCCGATGCCCGCCGCTCCGTGTGCGTAGCCCAGATAGCGTTTGCCGGCCTCTTCGGAGACGGCTTCCGCGGGGACGGGCCAGCTCACGCCGGGCACCTCGGGCCGGGCCGCGGCGGCCAGCCGGTCGGCCGCGTCGACGACCAGTTCGGCCAGGCGTGGGTCGCCGGTACGGCGCCACAGGTGGGCGGCGGCGAGTCCGCTGCCCGCGCGGCCGTGGGTGATGTCGTGACTGGGTGTCGGTTCCAGCGGGGCGAGTGCCAGGGCCAGCGCGTGGTCGGTGAGCGTGCGGTCGTCGACGGCGCGTCCGGCGTCGTACAGCGCCCAGGCGATGCCGCGGCCTCCGAAGTGCAGGCCCGGACGGATGGCGCGGGTGTCGGTGCGGGCCGCGATCCAGGTGCCCGCGGTGCGGAGCAGACCCGGCAGGCGTGGGTCGCCGGTGAGTTCGAAGTACCGGGTCAGGACCGCCAGTACACCTGCGGCGCCCTGCTGCACGGTGCAGGGGTCGGTCTCGCCGGCCAGGGTGGACACGGGCCACAGCCGCCGGTCGTCGCGGGGGGTCATGGTGTCGACGAGGTGCTCCACCATGCCGGTGATCGCGTCCTGCACCGCCCCGTCCGGATCGCCGGTCTCCGGCGGCCCGGCGGCGGAGGGCCCCGGCCCGGCGGCGGGCCGCCTCGCTCCGGCGGCGGGTTGACCCGGTCGCGCCGGGTCCGCGGCGCGGAGGGCCGTACGCGCCCTGACGGGGTCCCAGCGCTCGGCGGGATCGTCCTTCGTCAGCCCGAGGATCGTCTCCGGCAGGCCGGCCGGCAGACCCAGGGTTTCGTCGCAGGCGGCCAGCCACTCCGCGAACCGCTGTTCGGCGGGCCTGGTGTCCGGTTCCTCGGGCAGCAGGTTCGGTATCTTCCCGGCGAGCACGAAGCACACGGTGGCGCCGAGGCTGTAGTAGTCGGCCGTCGCGGAGACCGGTGCGTCCGCCAGGCGCTCGGGGGCGCTGAAGCCGGGGGTCCCCACCCGGGTCGGCAGCGGGACGTCGTCCTCCAGGACGGCGAGCTCCAGGTCGATCAGGCGCAGTTCGCCGTCGGGGCGGACCATGACGTTGCCGGGTGTGAAGTCCCGCAGGACGCAGCCGCGGGCGTGGGCCGCCGCGACCAGCTCCACCAGGCGTCCGGCCTGGGCGAGCGCGTCCGCCCGGTAGCTCTCGCTCCCGACGTCCCGGAAGCGCTCGGCGACCCAGTTGCGCAGGGGCACGCCCGGTACTTCCTCCTGGGCGAGGAACAGGTGCCCGCCCGTCTCGAACATCGCGAGCGGCTCCGGTGCCAGCCCCGTGCCCTTGAGCTTCTCCAGCGTCCTGGCCTCGGCGCGCAGCCAGTCGCGGACGTCGGCGCCGGACGCGTCGCCCTCGACGTGCGGCCGGGCCTCCTTGATCACCACAGGTGCGCCGGTGGTGACGTCGGTGCCGCGGTAGACGCCGCCCTTGTTGGTGTGCCGGATCGCTTCCCGCACGGCGAACCGGCCGCCGAGCAGCACCGGGCGGTTCGCCGCCTTCTTCTCCTGCCGCGGAGGCAGCGGTACCGCGGCGGGAAAGGGGCTGACCGCCCAGGAGGGCGGGGAATACTGCCCGGTGCGCTTGTCCTCCACGGGATTTCCGTCGGGGTCCTCGATGAACCAGACCAGCAGCCCCTGGTCCGAAAGCCGCCGCCGGCCGACGAAGGCTCCGTAGCGGTAGTGCACCAGGCTGTTCGGGGCATAAGGCTGGTCGGACAGGATCCGGGGGCCGGCCAGTCCCGCGGTGGCCCCGTGCAGCTCCATCGCGAGTCGGGCGGCGGCGGTGTCGGAGGCCGGGTAGACGGTGATGAACTTGCCCGAGCTTCCCCGGGGCGTGGCGCGGGAATTGAGCGCGCTCACCTGTTCGAGCGACCGCACGAACTTGAAAGCCGACTCGTCGCGCAGCAGCACTTCCAACGCTTTCTCAAGCACTTTCGGCGCGGAGGCGGCCGTGGCGGAGACGTGCAATTTCCAGCCCTGCCGACGTTGCATACCGGACTGGTGGGTAAGGCGGCACCACATGTCGTCCGCGTCGGTCGTCCAACGCGCGCCGGTACCTGTGGCCTGTAACGCCCGGCGGAGCAGACTTTCGAGTTCGAATTCGGTTGCGTGGCTCGTCATGCGTGTCCCTCTCAACGGCGAGAACCGCTGGTTGGAATATGCCCTCGGTGAGGAAAAACGTACAACCCCCGCCAGCCGGCCGCTACTTGCTTCCATGAGCGCACGGTGTTGCACCGTTGATAGAGGGCGCAGTCCGGCGCAGATATGGGCGTATAAACGCCACCGCACCGGAAAATAATTCACGCGTTCGAGGACACCGCGGAACGCACCCTGGATTAATAAACAGTGTGCACCAATTAACTCCGAATCAAATCCCGGTGACGGGGGCGGATTCAGGAGACCCATACCGGCACGCCGACCCCAGCCTTCCCAGCGGATCTTACGCACCCGGCGACGGAAGATTCCGCTCCACATTCTTTATAGGCCGGTCCGCGGCTTCGATCAAGCGGGGAATCGACCACGAATAGTGACAGTCATGGCCATGGCGAACGCTATCGGCACGGAATAGCCCGTACCACTTCTCGTCCGCCTTTCGATTCCGCTCGACTTCGCGCGATTCCGCTCGGTTCCGCTCGAATTCGCCATAGCGCCAGCTGGGACCGGTCGGCGTTCCTCCGCGGCGGACGAGGTCAGCGAGCGGCCCGGTCGGCCAGGCTCAGCGCGAGGAGTGCGATGTCGTCCTCACGGTCCCGGCCGAAGCAGGCCAGGAGGGTGTCGCACAGGGCCTCCAGGCCGGGCAGGGCACCGCCGGCCGCGGCCCGCAGCTGTTCCATCGAGACCGAGAGGTCGGTGCCGCGGGTCTCGATCAGGCCGTCGGTGACCATGAGGAGCCGGTCGGTGGGTTCGAGGACCAGCTCGGTGGGCGGCGGGTGGGGCAGCCCCACGCCGAGCAGCGGACCGGACGCCTTGACGTACTCGGCACTGCCGTCCTCGCCCAGTATCAGCGGCGGGATGTGCCCGGCGTTGGCGACGCGGGTGCGTCCGGTCCCCGGGTCGATCAGGGCCAGGCAGACGGTGGCCGTGACCTCGGCGTGGTAGTGCTGGAGCAGCTTGTCGAGCCGTTCGGCGAGGGCGGCCGGGTCGCTCTCGGTGAGGCAGTAGGCGCGCAGCGCGTGCCGCAGCTCGACCATGACGGTGGCCGCGTCCAGCGAGTGCCCCACGACGTCCCCGACCGCGGTGAGCACCCCGTCGCCGACCCGCAGCGCGGCGTAGAAGTCGCCGCCGATCTCGGTCTCCTGGGAGGCGGGCTCGTACCGGACCGCTATGTCGACGCCCGGCAGCTCGGGCAGCTGGTGCGGGCGGGGCAGGAAGCTGTGCTGGAGGGTGAGCGCGACATGCCGTTCCACCTGGTACATGAGCAGCGGCTCGGCGGCGAGCGCGGTGGCCTGGGCCAGCTGGGCCAGCAGCGCCTCGTTCTCCGGGTCGACCCTGCGCTGCCCGCGGGTCGGGGTGGCCACGCAGACCGGCACCTTGCCGTCCTGGGTGAGGACCAGCGTCAGCCGGGCGTCGTGCTGCACCCCGGGGCGGAAGAACCCGGTGGGCCACAGCGGGGTCGGCACGGTGGTGATGCGGACCCCGGACTGCCCGCGGGTGAGCCGCCGCAGCAGACCGGCCACGTCCCGGTGGGCGCCCTCGTCCGGCAGCGCGAGGGAGGTGCGCTCCCGGTACAGGCCGCGGTACAGCTCGTCGTCCTGGTCGAGGACGAAGACGGCGGCGGGGCAGCCGAGGAGGCGGGCGGCGCCGTCCGCGGCGGCGTCGGCCAGTTCGTGCAGCGAGCGTGCCGCCTGGATGGTGACGATGGTCTGCGACAGCAGTTTCAGCCGCCGTACCAGCGCCTGGTCGTCGGCGCGGAGCCGGGCGGCGCGCACCGCGGACCGGACCGCCGCCTCGATCTCCTCCGGATCGGCGGGCACCGCCAGATACGCCTCGGCGCCCGTGTCCAGGCCCGGGCAGCGGTCCACCGGGGCGGTGCGCAGGGCCGAGAAGTGCACGACGGGCAGGCCGGCCATGTGCGGCCGTTCCTTCAGCCGGCGGCAGAGTTCGAAGCCGCTCATGTCCGGGAGGTGCACGTCGACGAGGGCGACGTCGGGCAGGGCGCCCTTGCGCAGCCGTACGTCGAGCTCGGCGAGCGCCTGCCGGCCGTCGGCGACGGCGACGACCTGGTGACCGGCCCGCCGCAGGACGGTGCCCATCGCGTACCGGCTCGCGGGCTCGTCGTCCACGACCAGCACGGTCGTGTCGGTCAGCTTGCCGTTGACGTCCATTCTCCCAGCCCCTGGACAGACACCGGTGGGGCAGTACCCGGTCCCGGGCCTGCCCCACCGACGTAAGGCCACGGTCACCTCGTCCGGGAGAACACCGCCACCGTGCGTCCCGGAACCTCGAACGTACCCGTTTCCCGCTCGTACGATGCCGCCTTGACGACGGAGTCCGCGCCCGACGCCTGCACGGGGTGCAGCCGGTAGCCGGTTCCGGCCAGGGCGGCCACCCGCTGCTCCTGCGGGGCGGGGCTCGCGTTGAACACGACGACCAGGTCGCCGAGCTCCATGGTGATCACGCCGGGCGTCTCGTCCGTCCCGGACAGCGGGAAGGAGAGCTCCGCCTGCACCCGCGCGGCCGTGCCCAGCGAGAACGCCTTGTCGGTCGTACGGATCCGCAGCAGGTCCCGGTAGGCGGCCGAGGTCCCGTCGATCTGCGGGCAGCCGACCTTCACCGAGGTCAGCAGCGGCTTGGCGTAGGACCACTTGGACTGGTTGTCGGCGGCCGTCGGCAGCCCGCGGCCGAAGCCGTTGCCGTCGGCGCAGTTCCAGTGGACGGCGTTGAACCAGTCGCCGCTGTCGAAGGAGTTGCGGTCCAGGGACTTGGAGCGCAGCAGGTCGGTGCCTGCCTGGGAGAGCGAGGGCCCCTGCGAGAGGGCGGCCGTGGCCATCGCCAGGACCTGCATCCGGGCCCGGTCGGACGCGGAGGTGCCGGCCGGCAGTTTGTACGTCAGCGCGTCGAACAGCGACTCGTTGTCGTGCGCGTCGACATAGGCGAGGGCGTCGCCGGGCGCGTCGGCGTATCCGGCGGGCGAGCCGTTGTAGTCGACCCCGGCGCCGGTGACCTCCTTGCCGTCGCTGTCGGTGAACCGGTACTGCGCGAGGTTGCCGGTGAGACCGACCTTGATCAGGTCCTGGTAGTGCAGGAGCCGGGCCTTCTGCTCGGCCGTGGTGCCGTTGGCCGCCGAGGAGTTGGGGTCGGTGTAGAGGCCGGAGGCGAAGCCCTGGATGCCGGGGTCGTCGTCGAAGGGGCTGCCGCCGCGCACCGCGTCGCGGGCCCGGTCGGAGAAGGTGGCGATGCCGGTGCCGGCCATGTTCTGCTGCGTGGCCTGCACGAACCGGGCGTCGTTGGCGACCTCGCCGAAGTTCCAGCCCTCCCCGTACAGGATGATCTTCTTGCCGTCGACGCCGTCCTTCTTCAGGGTCAGCGCGTCGAGGGCCTTGCGGACCGCGAGGATGTTGGCCTTCGGGTGGTGGCCCATCAGGTCGAAGCGGAACCCGTCGACCTTGTACTCCTTCGCCCAGGTGACGATCGAGTCCACCACCAGCTTGCCCATCATGGCGTTCTCGGGCGCGGTGTTGGCGCAGCAGGTGCTGTTGGCGACGCTGCCGTCGGCGAGCAGCCGCTGGTAGTAGCCGGGCACGATCCGGTCGAGGACGCTGGTGTCCGCCTCCCCGCCGGCCGCCGTGTGGTTGTAGACGACGTCCATGACGACCCGCAGCCCGTCGCCGTTGAGCGACTTGACCATCCTGCGGAACTGGACGGTACGCGCGGTGCCGTCCGGGTCGGTGGCGTACGAGCCCTCGGGGACCGTGAAGTGGTAAGGGTCGTAACCCCAGTTGTAGGCGTCCTTCGCGGCCACCGCGGAGACGCACGCCTGCTGCTGCTCGGAGTCGGCCGGGTAGGAGGCGAGGTCGCAGCCGGGGCTCGCCTGGTCGGCCTTCTTCTCGGGCACGGTCGCGAAGTCGAAGACCGGGAGGAGGTGCACGTACGAAGTCCCGGCCTTCGCAAGGGCCTTGAGGTGCTTGGAGCCGTCGCTGTTCTTGTCCGTGAAGGCGAGGTACGTGCCCCGGTCGGCGGCCGGGACCGTGGAGTCGGCCACCGAGAAGTCCCGGACGTGCAGCTCCTGGATCTGGGCGTCCTTCAGCGGGACGGCCTTGGGCTTGGTGTACGTCGACCAGCCGCCCGGCGCCAGCGACTTGTCGTCCAGATCGACGACGAGGCTGCGCGCGGAGTCGGCGGTGAGGGCGACCGAGTAGGGGTCGGTGACCTTGTTGGTGACGACCTTCCGGACCGTGGGCGCCCAGACCTTCACGACGTACCGGTAGGGCTTGTTCTTCCAGGACGCGGGGCCGGTGACGGACCAGACGCCGGTGGCGGGGTCGCGGTGCATCGGCTTGACCGCGCCGTCGAGTTCGAGGGCGACGGACTGCGCGGTCGGCGCCCACACGGAGAGGGTCGGCTTCCCGTGGTGGAAGACCGGGCCGAGGGCGGCCTTGGTGGCCTTCGCGTACACGTCGTCCAGTACCCCGGCGAGCTGCACGCCGGTCGCGGCCGGCACGGCCCCGTTGGCCGCGCGCTGGGAGGCGACGAGCTGTCCGCCGAGCGCCTCGCGCACCCGGCCGCGGTCGCGCGGGTCGACCGACCAGGCCGTGTAGTCCTTCAGGTACGGGAACCTGGCCTTCTGCGCGTCGGTGAGGGTGGTCTTCGTCAGCCGCAGCCACCGCTCGTCGTCGCTGGTCAGGGCCCCGTCCTTGACGGCGATCGAACCGTCGTGGGAGTAGACCAGCTGGGTGGAGACCGCGCCGTCGGCGCCGTCCCAGGCGACCGTGTCCCGGTCGATCCAGACCGCCTTGGAGGTGGTCAGGTCGAGCGCGGCTGCGCTGCCGGCGGGCTGCGGGAGCAGGTACTTCTCCTGGCCGTTCAACAGCCACACCTCGTAGCCGTCGGCCTTGAGGTCGAGCGACTGGTCGGCGGAGAGATCCTTCTCGTCGCCGTTGTGGATGATGTAGCTGAGGCTGGTGGCACCCTCGGTGAGCGGCACCTCGAAGACCGCGCCATAGGCGTCGGTCTTCACCGGCTTCAGGGGGCTCGACCAGTCGGTGGGGTTCGCGGCGCCCGTCCAGACGTGCAGGCCCCAGCCGTCGTAGTCCCCGTCGGCGCGGTGGTAGTGGACGACCGCCTCGGTGGTGTCCTGGGCGGGGTAGTCGGCGGCCGGCTTCTCGGTCAGGACGTCCGTCTTCCCCTGCTCGATCCAGACCTCGCCCGTCTTGGTGACGTCGATGGACCGGTCGGCGGAGACGTCCTTGTTCCCGTCCTTGTCGATGACGAGGAAGCCGACGTTCGCGGCGCCGGGCTTCAGCTTGACGTAGGCGAAGGCGCCGTACGCGTCGCGGCCGGTGAAGGGGTGGCTCGCGGGCCAGGTGGTCGCCTCGCCGTCGGCGAGGTCGCCCCAGGCGTACAGGCCCCAGTCGGCGTAGTCGCCGTCGGTGCGCTTGTAGTGGACGACCGCGTAGTCGCGGGAGGAGGCGGTGGGCGTCCCGGCGGCGGGCGGGGTGCCGGAGGTGCTCGCGGCCAGCGCGCCGGAGGTGTGCCCGGCGGTGTCGACGACGACCGCCTTGTAGCGCAGGGCGGTGCCGGCCGGGACGTCCGCGGCGAGGGTCTGGGTGACCTTGTAGGGGGCGTGGTCGGCCGAGCCGAGGACGGTCCACTTCCCGTTGCCGACCTGGGCGGCGAAGACGACACGGTCGAGCTGCCCACCCGTGACGTCCGCGGTGAGGCCGACGGTGCCGGTGGCTCCGGCGGCCGGGGCGGTGAGGGTCAGGGTGGGTGCGGTGGCGGGCTTGGCGAGGGGACCGGCCGCCTTGTAGACGACGGCGGACTCGGCGGGGACGGTGACGGTGACGCCGTTGTCCGTGCCGGAGGTCACGGTGCCGTCCGTGCCGTAGACCGCGCGGTAGCGCATCCCGGCCGACCCGGTGGCGAAGGTCGCGGTCTTCGCCGTGTCCGCGTTGTTGAAGGCGACGACGTACTCCTGACCGGTGTTCGCGTCCGTCCGGGTGAACGCGTAGATCCCGGCGCCGTCGGCCGCGTAGCGCTCGGTCTGGACGCCGTCGGCGAGGGCCGGGTTGTCCTTGCGGAGCTTGCCGAGAGCGCTGATCCGCTGGTAGAGCGGTGCGCTCGTGTCGTAGGAGTCACTGGCGGCGGTGCGGTCGGTGCCGATCTCGTCGTCGTCCAGGTAGTCGGCGACCTTCGACGCGAACATCGTCTGCCGGGCGTCCTTGTCACCGCCCGAGCCGGTGAAGCCCTGCTCGTCGCCGTAGTAGACGACCGGGTTGCCCCGGCTGAGGAACATCACCTCGTTGGCGAGCCGGTCCTTGGCCAGCAGTTCGGCGTCCGTGGCCTTCGGGTTGTCCTGCTCCAGGAAGTACCCGATCCGGCCCATGTCGTGGTTGCCGAGGAAGGTGACCTGCTCGTAGGCGTTCGCCTTGTCGGTCGTGTACTTGTAGTCGTCGTCGAAGACGCTCGCCAGCTTCTGCGCGCTGCCGCCCTGGGAGGCGTAGGAGCGGGCCGCGTCCTGGAACGGGAAGTCGAGAGTCGCGTCCAGCCGCCCCTGGGTGACGTACGGCGAGGTGACGGACGTGTCGGCGGAGTACGTCTCGCCGAACATGAAGAAGTTCTTACGGCCGTGCTGCGCCGCGTACGTGTCGAGCGCGGTCGCCCACTGGGTCCAGAACTCCATGTCGACGTTCTTCACGGTGTCGATCCGGAAGCCGTCGATGGCGTAGTCCTTCACCCACCGCTCGTAGATCTTCTCCATGCCGCTGACGACCTCGGGCCGTTCGGTCCACAGGTCGTCCAGGCCGGAGAAGTCGCCGTAGGTCGCGGACTCGCCGGCGAACGTCGAGTCGCCCCGGTTGTGGTACATCGTGGGGTCGTTGAGCCACGACGGCACCTTCGACCGGCTGGTGACCGTCGGCGTGCGCGGGAAGGAGGCGGTGGAGACCGCCGGGAACTTCTTCTTCCCGTCCGCGTAGTCGGCGTCGTCGAAGGGCTGCCCGTCCTTGGTCAGGTAGGGGAAGGCGCCCTTGGAGAGGTAGTCGTAGGACTTCTCCTCGTAGTCGACGACGTCGGCGGTGTGGTTGGTGATGACGTCGAAGAAGACCTTCATGCCCTTGGCGTGCGCCTTGGAGATGAGGGTCGCCAGGTCCTTGTTGGTCCCGAAGTGCGGGTCGACCTGGGTGAAGTCGGTGATCCAGTAACCGTGGTAGCCGGCCGAGGCGTTGCTCCCGGTGCCCTGCACGGGCTTGTTCTTGAAGATCGGGGCCATCCAGATGGCGGTGGTGCCGAGCCCCTTGATGTAGTCGAGCCGGTTGGTCAGGCCCTTGAGGTCGCCGCCCTGGTAGAAGCCCTTGTCGGTGGGGTCGTAGCCGGTGGAGAGCCGGGAGCCGGTGAGGCCGCCCTTGTCGTTGCCCGTGACCCCGTTGGCGAAACGGTCCGGCATGACGAAGTAGAACTGCTCGCGGGTGTCGTCGTGCCGGGCGGGCTCGGCGGCGAGTCGCGCGTCGGAAGGGGGCGCGGGCGGGGCGGCGGCGTGTGCGGCGACCGGCTGCACGAGCGCGGCGGCGAGGGCGGCGACGGCGACGACCGCGACCCGTCTGACATGTATCACCGGCGTGAACTCCTAGCGATAGCGGCTCTCTTGGATCCGTCTGGGTCCGACCCCGCGCGACCGTATCGCTAACGAAAGGTTTACAGCAAGAGGCTTGAAACTCACAGCAAGAACTTTCACGGCGCGTATTGACGCGTTGTCTCAACTGGCCCACGCTCCAGGGTTGTTGAAGCCTGTCCCTCTTGTTTGGGAGCCGCACATGACCGGACACCGCCCCCCGGGTGTCTTCAGACGCACAGCCGTCGCGATCGCCGCCGGCGCGCTGGCGCTGGCGGGCGTCGTCGCCCTGCCGGCCACCGCCGCACAGGCGGACACCACCGCCAAGGGCGACGTGATCGCCAACCTCTGGGAATGGAACTGGAACTCGATCGCGTCCGAGTGCACCAACGTGCTCGGCCCGGCCGGGTACGGCGCGGTGCAGGTCGCCCCGCCCTCCGAGTCCCTCAAGCAGTCCAGCTACTACTGGTGGGACGTCTACCAGCCCTACTCGTACACCCTGAACAGCCGCTTCGGCACGGCCACCCAGTTCGCCGCCATGGTCACCGCCTGCCACACCGCGGGCGTGAAGGTCTACACCGACGCGGTGATCAACCACACCGCCGCCCAGACCGGCACCGGCTACGACGGCACCACGATCACCAACAAGTACGACACCCCGGACTGGGACCCGAGCGACTACCACACCTCCGCCGACTGCCCCACCTCCGACCTGACCATCCAGGACTACTCGAACCTCACCCAGGTCCAGAACTGCGAGCTGCTGGGCCTGCCCGACCTCAAGACCAGTGCGGACAACGTCCGTTCGGGCCTAGCCGCCTTCCTCAACAAGCAGATCGCGCTCGGCGTCGACGGCTTCCGCGTCGACTCGGCCAAGCACATCCCGGCCACCGACATGGCGGCCATCGTCGCCAAGCTGAACACCACGACGTCCGGGGCGGCGCCGTACGTCTTCGACGAGGTGTACCCGGGCTCGACCCCGCAGCCCAGCGACTACTACGGTTCCGGTGACGTCCTGGACTTCACCTACGCGAGCAAGATGAAGTCGGCCTTCCAGGGCAACGTCAGCGACCTGTCGTCCCTGGAGAGCAGCGGCATCCTGCCCGCCGCCAACTCGGTGTCCTTCGTGACCAACCACGACACCGAGCGCAACGGCCTGCACATGTCGTACAAGGACGGCGACAGCTACAAGCTCGCCAACCTCTTCGAGCTGGCCTACAAGTGGTCGACGCCGACCATCTACTCCAGCTGGCAGTGGACCCAGAGCGACCAGGCACCGCCGAACTCCGCGGGCTTCGTCACCGACACCAACTGCTCCAGCGGCTGGAACTGCCTCGACCGCGACACCGCCGTCGTCGGCATGGTCGCCTGGCACAACGCGGCCGGCAGCGCGGCCGTCTCCAACTGGCAGACCATGTCGTCGAACGTCATCGGCTTCGGCCGCAGCGGCGCCGGCTTCTTCGCCGTCAACAACGGCTCGTCGTCGGCCACCTACACCTTCGCGACCGGCATGGCCGACGGCACGTACTCCGACGTCATCGACGGCGGCGACAGCACGGTCACCGTCTCCGGCGGCAGCGCCAGCATCACCATCCCCGCGAAGGACGCCGTCGCCTTCTACAACTCCTCCTACACCTGCACGGTCGGCTGCGACGACAGCGGCAGCGGCGGCGGTGGCTCCACCTCCACGGTGACCGCGACCTTCAACGAGTACGCGTCCACCACCACCGGCACCAACGTCTACGTCGTCGGCTCCATCGACGCCCTCGGCGGCTGGGACACCTCGAAGGCCGTCCAGCTCTCGTCCTCCGGATACCCGATCTGGTCGGGCGCGGTGAGCGTGCCGATCAACACGTCCTTCACGTACAAATTCATCAAGAAGGACAGTTCAGGCAACGTGACCTGGGAGTCCAACGCCAACAGATCGGCCACGACCACCACGTCGGCGGTCTCCCTCAACAACTCCTGGAACGTGGCGAACGCCGACGCCACCGACGTCACCTTCAACGAGTACGCCACCACCACCTACGGCACCAACGTCTACGTCGTCGGCTCCCTCGCCTCCCTCGGCTCCTGGAGCACCGGCGACGCGATCCCGCTGTCCTCGGAGTCGTACCCGACATGGAGCAAGCTGGTGATCGTCCCGAAGAGCACGGCCTTCACCTACAAGTACATCAAGAAGGACTCGTCCGGGAACGTGACCTGGGAGTCGGGCACGAACCGGTCGTACACGACGGGGAGCTCGTCCGGCTACACGACGAGTGACACCTGGAAGTAGTCGGGCGGTGGCGGACAGGTACGGAAATTTCCTGTCGTCTCTCGTGAACAATTCCGGAGTACCGCGCATCTGACTTTGTGTACGGCACACGAAGCCGGCGCGGGCCGCACCTCGCGGCCCGCGCCTCGGAGCGCGAGTGGAGCACTGTCACCGTGAACGCACACCGGAACACCACCGACCTGTCCACCACCACCCGGCACCGCACCGGCCGCAGGCTCGGCCGTGCGGTGCTCGCCGTCGCGGCCGTCGCCGGCCTGGGGCTCGCCTGGGCCGGAACCGCCGAGGCCGCGGGCCCGAGCGCCGCCAAGGCCACGCCCACCTGCTCCGCCGCCGCGCTCAAGGCGACCTTCGGCACGCAGCTGGCCGGCGGGATGAACCACCAGGGCGTCGTCATCAGGCTGCGCAACCTCAGCGGGAAGACCTGCGCGCTGCGCGGCTACCCGGGCCTCGGCCTGGAGAACTCCGCGCACAAGGCGATCACCACCCACACGCACTGGGGCAACACCTGGTACGCCAAGGACCCGGGCAAGAAGACCCTGGTCCTCAAGGACGGCCAGAGCGCCGAGGCGGTCGTCGCCTGGACGCACGCCAACACCGGCACGTCGGGCGCGGTGCACGCCTCCTACCTGGAGATCACGCCGCCCGCCTCGACCAAGCACAAGACGCTGGCCTTCCCCCAGTGGGTCGACCACGGTGACCTCTCCGTCACGGCGCTGGCCAGGCACATCGACGTCACGCCGTGATCTAGGCCCGGGCCCCGCCGTCCACCCGCAGGACCGTGCCCGTCACGTAGGAGGCGCGGTCGCTGAGGAGCCAGGCGGCGGCTTCGGCGATCTCGTCGGGGTCGGCCGTGCGGCCCAGCGGGGTCTGCGCCTTCATGCGGTCGACGACACCCGGGGTGTCCGCCTCCCAGGCGCGGACCATGTCGGTGACCGTGCCGCCGGGGGCGATGGCGTTGACGCGGATGCCTTCGGGGCCGTAGGTGACGGCGGCCGACTCGGTGAGGCTGTTGACGGCTCGCTTCAGGGCGCCGTAGACCGGCAGGACCGGGTTGGCGCGCAGGCTGCCGATGGAGGAGTTGTTGACGATGGCGCCGCCGGAGGCGGTGGCGCGGATGGCCTCGACCTCGGCGGCCATGGCCAGCCATACGCCCTTGAGGTTCACGGCGGTGATCCGGTCGAAGTCGGCTTCCGGGAGTTCGTCCAGGGGGCCGGGGTGCTGGATCACCCCGCCGTTGTTGAAGGCCAGGTCGAGCCGGCCGTAGACCTCCACGGTCCGGTCGACGGCGGCGCGTACGCTCGCCGCGTCGGCGAGGTCGCACACCGTGTGGTCGGCGGTGCCGCCGGCCGCCCTGATCTCCTCGGTCACCGCCTTGAGCTGGGCCTCGGTCCGGGCCGCCAGCAGGACGCGGGCGCCCTCCCGGGCGAAGAGCCGGGCAGCCGCCGCGCCGATCCCGCGTCCGGCGCCGCTGACGAAGGCGACCTTGCCGGCCAGCAGGCCCTGCGGATGCGTGGTCTGTGTGTCGTTCATGCTGTCCAGCCTGCGCCGGGGTGCGGGGCCCAGCCAGGCACCGGCGGTACCTGGATGAGACCGGGCGCCCGACGCACACTGGACGCGTGGACAGGCGAGAACTCGCGGCATTCCTGCGCAGCCGGCGTGAGCGGATCGGCCCGGGCGAGGTGGGGCTGCCCGGCGGGCCCCGGCGCCGTACGCCGGGACTGCGGCGTGAGGAGGTGGCGCAGCTGGCGTACATCTCGGCCGAGTACTACGCCCGTCTGGAGCAGGCCCGGGCACCGCGGCCGTCGCGGGAGGTGCTGGGCGGGCTGGCGCGGGCGCTGCGGCTGTCGGACGCCGAGCGGGACCATCTGCACCATCTGGCGGGGGCTCCGCCCGGGCCGCCGTGCGGTCCCGTGCGCGAGGTCCGGCAGAGCCTGCTGGACCTGCTGTGCCGGCTGCCGCGGGCGGCGGCGATCGTGACGTCGGCGACCTTCGAGATCCTCGCCTGGAACGACCTGGCGGCAGCGCTGATGGAGGACTTCTCCGCACTGCCGCCGCGCGAGCGCAACCTGGTGCGCAAGGCGTTCCTCGATCCGCTGCCGCCGGGTGAGCGGCTGTACGGGGTGTCGGACCCGGACACGTTCGCCCGGGTGTCGGCGCAGCGGCTGCGGGGCGCCGCCGCCCGCTACCCGGACACGCCGGAGGTGTCCGGGCTGGTCGCCGAACTCCTCGCCGGCAGCGAGGAGTTCGGGCGGTTGTGGGAGTCCCACGACGTGGCCGCGCAGCCGTCCCAGGTCAAGACCTTCCGGCATCCGCTGGTCGGGGACATCACCGTGAACTGCGATGTCCTCGACGTCCCGGACCGGGACCAGCAGGTCGTGATCTACACGGCCGCACCGGGCTCACCGTCCGAGGAGGCGCTGCGGCTGCTGTCGGTGATCGGGACCCAGCGGATGGATCCTCAGCAGGTGGACTTCCCGGCGTAGACCGCGAGGGCGGTGTTCGAGGCCAGGGTGGCGGTGAACTGGCCGCTCGCGTTGACCGTCACCGGCGTGTTCGCCTGCACGTTGCAGTACGTGCCCGCGGGCAGCGAGGTCTGGTACGTCCGGGTCAGCGAGCTCGACTCGTGGTTGACGGCGACATAGCCCTTCGCGCCCCGTCCGAAGGCGATCGCGTCGGCGCCGTCGTCCCACCAGTTCGTCACCGACTCGCCGCGCACGGCGTTGCGGAAGGCGACCATGCGGATGATCTCCGGCCAGGCGTGCTGGCACTTCCAGCCGTCCTGCCAGCAGGCGTTGACGACACCGTTGTTGGGCGGCCCGGCGTCGGCGTCCGACCATTCGTAGCCGGAGTTGATGTCGGGGGCGCCGTACGGATAGGCGAGCATGAAGACGTTGGCGAGCGTGTAGGTGGCGCCGTCCTTGTAGTTGAGCGTGCTGCCGTTGCGCTCGGTGTCGTGGTTGTCGACGAAGACCCCGGCGACCGAGCTGCTCATGTACCCCCAGCCCTCGCCGTAGTTCTTGAGGTAGGCGAGGTTCTCGTCGTTGAAGACGCGCTTGAGGTCGTAGGCGTACCGGAACTCCTGGACGTCGCCGTTTCCGGTGTACTCGGTGGGCTGGACGGCCTCGCCGGCGCCGTAGATGACCTCCTGTTTCCAGTACACGGACGGATTGGTCAGCCGGGTCTTGATGTTGGCGAGGTCCTCGGCCGGGATGTGCTTGGCCGCGTCGATGCGGAAGCCGTCGACGCCGAGGCTCAGCAGGTCGTTCATGTAGCCGGCGATGGTCTTGCGGACGTACTCCTCGCCGGTGTCCAGGTCGGCGAGGCCGACGAGTTCGCAGTGCTGGACGTTCCAGCGGTCGGCGTAGTTCGAGACGAGCGAGGTGCAGTCGTCGAAGTCGTAGGAGGAGTACAGGCCCGGGTAGGTGTACTTCGTGTACGAGGAGCCGCCGGTGCCGGTGCCGCTGCCCGCGGACATGTGGTTGACGACGGTGTCGACGACGACCTTCACACCGGCCGCGTGGCAGGTGTTCACCATGTTCTGGAAGGAGGTGCGGTCGCCGAGCCGGCCCGCGATCTTGTACGACACCGGCTGGTACGACGTCCACCACTGGGAGCCCTGTATGTGCTCGGCGGGCGGGGAGACCTGGACGTAGCCGTAGCCGGCGGGGCCGAGGGTGTTGGTGCACTCCTTGGCGACCGAGCCGTAGTTCCACTCGAAGAGGACGGCGGTGACGTCCTTCGTGCCGGGCGGGGAGGCCGACGCGACGGACGGGGTCATGACAACGCTACAGGCGGCCAGCGCCAGTGCGGCGGAGAGTGTCTTACGTGCCATGTGGGGTTCCTTCACCGTTGAAGGCTCTTGCAGAAACCTTGCTGAAACCTTGCGGTTGCGCAGATGTTAAGGGCCCGCTCCCCGGATGGGTAGCGGGCCCTGTGAAGTTGCTGCAAGAAGTTACCGGGTGACGACCCGTCAGGCGGTGGTCCACCACACGGTGGTGTCGGCCGGCAGCTTCGCCTCGCCGTCCGCCTCGGTCAGTTCACCGCTGGCCAGCAGCACCCTGCCGTAGGCGGGTGTGGTCACCGACTCCCCACCGGTGTTGGCGACGCACACGAACTCCCCGCGCCGGAAGGCGAGGACGCCCTCGGGCGCGCGCAGCCACTCCACGCGGTCGCCCGCACCGAGGTCGGGCTGGGTGCGGCGGGCGGCCAGCGCGGCGCGGTACAGCTCCAGCGTCGAACCGGCCACCCCCGTCTGCGCCTCCACGCTCAGCTCGCCCCAACTCGCGGGCTGCGGCAGCCAGCTGCCCCCGCCGCCGAAGCCGTACGACGAGCCCTCCCGCGTCCACGGGATCGGCACCCGGCAGCCGTCCCGGAAGCCGTCCTGGCCCGCGCCCCGGAAGTACGCGGGGTCCTGGCGGACCTCGTCGGGCAGGTCCACGACGTCCGGGAGGCCCAGCTCCTCGCCCTGGTAGATGTACGCGGAGCCGGGCAGCGCGAGCATGAGGAGGGTGGCCGCGCGCGCCCGGCGCAGACCCAGTTCCCGGTCGCCGGCCGTGCGGATCTGCGTCCCCAGTCCCGGCGGGTTGGCGAAGCGGGTGGCGTGCCGGGTGACGTCGTGGTTGGAGAGGACCCAGGTGGCGGGGGCGCCGACCGGGCGCATCGCCTCCAGGGTGCGGTCGATGACCTCGCGCAGCTCGGCGGCGTCCCACTCCGTGCTCAGGTACTGGAAGTTGAAGGCCTGGTGGAGCTCGTCCGGGCGGACGTAGTTGGCGGTGCGCTCGACGGTCGGGGTCCACGCCTCGGCGACGAAGATCCGCTCACCGGCGTACTCGTCGAGGACGTGCCGCCACTGCCGGTAGACGTCGTGGACGCCGTCCTGGTCGAAGAACGGCATGACATCGTTGCCCAGCAGCTTGAGCTGGTCGGCGCCGCCGAGGTCGGGCAGCCCCTCCGCCTTCACCAGGCCGTGGGCGACGTCGATACGGAAGCCGTCCACGCCGATGTCCAGCCAGAACCGCAGGATGGAGCGGAACTCGTCGCCGACGGCGGGGTGGTCCCAGTTGAAGTCGGGCTGCTCCGGGGCGAAGAGGTGGAGGTACCACTCGCCGTCCGCCACCCGGGTCCACGCGGGCCCGCCGAAGATGGACTCCCAGTCGTTGGGCGGCAGTTCGCCGTTCTCGCCCTTGCCCGGACGGAAGTGGTACCGGTCGCGCGACGGCGATCCCGGCCCCTCCGCCAACGCCCGCTTGAACCACTCGTGCTGGTCCGAGGAGTGGTTGGGCACCAGGTCGACGATGATCCGCAGACCCAGCGCGTGCGCGTCCCGGATCAGCGCGTCCGCGTCCAGCAGGTTGCCGAACATGGGGTCCACGGCCCGGTAGTCGGCGACGTCGTAGCCGGCGTCCGCCTGCGGGGAGGCGTAGAACGGGCTGAGCCACACGGCGTCGACACCGAGGTCACGCAGGTAAGGGAGTCTGCCGCGCACGCCCTCCAGATCCCCCATCCCGTCGCCGTTGCTGTCGGCGAAGCTGCGCGGATACACCTGGTAGATCACCGCGTCCCGCCACCAGTCGCGGCGACGGGCGAGGGTGGCGGTGGTCGGGGCCGGGTCGGCGGCGGAATGCTGCTGGCTCATGGCGTCCTTGATGCGTCGTAACTGGGTCATCGGGTCAGAGGGTGGGGTGTGGAGGCGGCCGTGGTGACAGCGGGGTCGGATGGTCACCACGGCCGCCACCCGTGCCCCGTAAGGGGCGCGGGGCTCTATCGATGTGCGGCTTCCGCCGCGTGGGCGCGACCAGCCACAACGGCGCCGCAGACACACGACGGCCGAAGCAGCTTTTCCGGCAACCGGCGTCAGCCCTTCGTGCCGCCCGCGGTGAGTCCGGTCACCAGGTTCTTCTGTACGAGGTAGAAGAACACGGCCACCGGTATCGCGATCAGCACCGCCGTCGCGGTCATCAGGTTCCGCTGTGCGTCGTGCTCGCTGATGAAGCTCTGCAGCCCCACCGCGAACGTGTACTTGTCGTCGCTGAGCATGAACGTCGACGCGAAGGCGACCTCGCCGAAGGCGGTGAGGAAGTTGTAGAACGCGGCGACCGCGAGGCCCGGCTTCGCCAGCGGCAGGATCAGCCGGGCGAACGTGCCGAACGGGGAGAGTCCGTCGACCCGGCCGGCCTCGTCGATCTCGAAGGGGATCGTGTCGAAGTAGCCCTTGAGCAGGAACGCCGTGTAGGGGACGACGGTGGTGCAGTAGACGAGGATCAGGCCGAGGTAGCTGTCGATGAGGCCGAGGTCCGACAGGATCTGGTACATCGGCACCATCAGCACGGCGACCGGGAACATCTGGGTGACCAGCAGCAGCCACATGAACTTCCGGTAGCCGGGGAAGCGCATGCGGGAGACCGCGTAGCCGGTGGTGGAGGCGAGGACGAGCCCGATGACCGTCGTACCGCCGACGACGATCATCGTCGTCCTGAACCAGTCCCAGAACCCGGTGTGCTGGAGGACGAAGGAGTAGTTGCTCAGCGTCATCTTGTGCCAGATGCCGCTCGGGTGGAGGTAGTCGTCCTTGTCCGGGCCGAGGGACAGGAAGATCAGCCAGCCGACCGGGAAGAACGCGATCAGGCTCGCGACGCCCAGGATGCCGTGGGTGGCGGCGGTGGCGAGGGGACCGCGCTCACCCCGGCGGCGGATGCGGCGCGGACCGGGCACAGGGGCCTCCTCGGCGACCTGGGCGGAGGTCTCGACAGTGGTCGTACTCATGGGAGCTCCTGCCTCAGATCGCGAGCTGCTGCTCGTTGCGGTTGAGCACGCGGCGGTAGAAGGAGGTGAAGACGATCAGGATGGCCAGCAGCAGCATGCCGTAGGCGGCGGACTGGGCGAAATCACGCGGTTGCTGTCCGAAGCCGAGGAAGTAGGCCCAGGTGACCAGGATCTGCGCGTCCGGGGCGGTGTCGCCGAACAGCAGGAAGATGATGGCGAACTGGTTGAACGTCCAGATGATGCCGAGCAGGACGACGGTGGAGCTGACGGACCGCAGGCCCGGCAGGGTGACGTACCTGAAGCGCTGCCAGGCACTGGCGCCGTCCATCTCGGCGGCCTCGTACAGCGTGCCGTCGATGGCCTGGAGCCCACCGAGCAGCGAGAGCATCATGAACGGCACACCGCACCAGGTGTTGACCAGGATCGCGGCGGCCCGCTGCCAGAACGTGTCCTCCAGCCAGGCGGGTTGCGGCAGATGGAGGAAGTGCAGCGCGCTGTTGATGATGCCGCTGTCGGAGAGCATGAACCGCCAGCCGAAGACGGTGACGAAGGTGGGCACGGCCCAGGGCAGGACGAGAAGCATGCGGTAGAAGGTGCGACCGCGGAACTTCTCGTTGAGCAGCAGGGCGAGGCCGAGACCGATCGTGTAGTGCAGGGTGACGCAGAGCGCGGTCCAGACGATCGTCCAGACGAAGTGGGACCAGAAGCGGTCGTAGGACGTCGGGCCGAACAGGATGTCCTTGTAGTTGTCCAGGCCGATGAACTTGTAGGTGGCGTCGATGTGGTTGACGCCGATGGTGCGGGCGGTGTTGAGGCTGTTGGCGTCCGTCAGCGTCAGGTAGAAGCCGTACACCAGGGGGTAGACGACGATCGCCCCGAGCACGACGGCCACGGGGGCGATCATCGCGTAGGCGTACCAGTACTTCTGGTAGCTGTTCTTCAGCCGCTGGCCCAGCCCGGGGCGGGGCGCGCGGTCACCGTGGCGTTTGCCGGTCGCGCGGTCGATGGCGACTGTCATGGTTCGACACCTTCTGGTTCTTCCGGGATCGGGCTGGGCACAGGCCGGTGGCCGCCGGAGCGCTCCCCCCCTGAACGGGGCGCGCTCCGGCGACCGGCCGGCGCCTACTTGCTGAAGTCGGGGACGAGCTTCTCGATCCCGAGTTCGGCGGTGCTCAGCCCCTTGTCCAGGGACTCCTTGCCACCGGCGATCTTCGTCAGCTCGGTGCCGACCGGACCCCACAGGGAGGAGTACTCGGCGAGCGCCGGGCGCGGCTGGGCGGAGGAGAGGACGGCCTGGTAGCCGGCGATGCCCGGGTCGGCCTTGACCTCGGCGGTGTAGGCGTCGGAGCGGGTCGGCAGGGTGGAGTTCTTCAGCGCGATCTCCGTCTGGGACTTCGCGGAGGTCATGAAGGCGACGAACTTCTCGGCCGCTTCCTGGTGGGCCTTGTCCGAGCCGGCGTAGACGGAGAGGTTGTGACCGCCGGTCGGGGCGCCCGCCTTGCCGGTGGAGCCGGCCGGGACGGTGGCGATGCCGAGGTTGGACTTGTCGCCGAACGCGGAGCCCTTGTAGAAGTTGGTGATCTCCCAGGGACCCTCGATGGTCATGGCGACCTTGCCGTTGACGAAGGCGTCCTGGCGGTGGGCGTAGGCGTCGGCGGTGACGTCCGCCTTGTGCAGGCCCTTGCCGGAGTAGAGGTCCAGCCAGGTCTGGTAGCCCTTCTTCGCCGCGGCCGAGGTGATGGTGATCTTCTTGGCGGAGGCGTCGACCATGTCGGTGCCCTCGCCGTAGAGGAAGGGCTGCGTGTAGTACGCGGCCTCGGGGCCCCAGTAGCCGGTGGTCTTGGCCTTGTCCTGGATCTTGGCGGCGTCGGCCTTGACCTCGTCCCAGGTGGCGGGGGGCGTGGTGATGCCGGCCTTCTTGAAGAGCGCCTTGTTGTACACGAGGGCGAGGGTGTCGGTGACCAGCGGGACACCGTAGGTCTTGCCCTCGTACTGGGCCTGGGTGATCAGGCTGGACTGGAACTTGTCCTTGTCGGCGAGGGCGGCGGTGCCGTCCAGCGGCACGAAGTAGCCGGCCTTGGCGAAGGCGGGGGTCCAGCCGACCTCGGAGCGCAGCACGTCGGGGGCGCCCTTGCCGGACTGGGCGGCCGTGTCGAACTTGTTCTGCGCCTGGTCGAACTGGACGTCGACGTAGTTGACCTTGATGCCCTTGTTCGCGGCCTCGAACTCCTTGACCAGGGCCTTGTACGTCGGCGACTCGTTGGTGGCGTTGGAGGTGTCCCACCAGGTGATGGTGACCGGCCCGTCCGACTTGCTGTCGCTGTCGCTTCCGCCGCACGCCGTCGCCGTGAGGGCGAGGGACGCCACCAGCGCGGAGGCCGCTATGCCACGCCGCATGAGTTCTCCTTGAGGGTGAAAGCCCGGGCCTTCGCTGCCGCCGGGCGTCAGGGAACGTAACAGCGATGCAATCCTTGCGAAAGACCTTGCAGCAAAAAAGTGCAAGAGATCTCCGAAGTTATCCGGGCGTGACCTGTCGGCGACCGCCGTGAGACGCTTGTTTACAGCGGTGGAGCGCTACGGGGGCCACTTGTGCAAGACTCTGCAAGCTCTTGCCGTCACGTTTCAGTAGGGAGTGCGATGACGCAGCAGCCCACAGCGGGCCGCCCCCCAGGCCGCATCAGGCGCCCGATCGGTGTGCAAGGGGACATACGGCCGGTACAGTCCAGTGCCGTGACCACACGGCTTGCCGACATCGCAGCGCAGGCGGGGGTGAGCGAGGCGACGGTGAGCCGGGTCCTGAACGGGAAGCCGGGCGTCGCCGCCACCACCCGCCAGTCCGTGCTCGCCGCCCTGGACGTCCTCGGCTACGAGCGTCCGGTACGGCTGCGGCAGCGCAGCGAGGGCCTGGTGGGCCTGATCACGCCCGAGCTGGAGAACCCCATATTCCCGGCGCTCGCCCAGGTCATCGGGCAGGCGCTGACCCGGCAGGGCTACACCCCGGTGCTCGCCACCCAGACCCCGGGCGGGTCCACGGAGGACGAGCTGACCGAGATGCTGGTGGACCGCGGGGTCGCCGGCATCATCTACGTCTCCGGCCTCCACGCGGACACGACGGCCGACATGCAGCGCTACGAGCGGCTGCGGGCGCAGGGCGTGCCGTACGTCCTGGTGGACGGCTTCTCCCCCAAGGTGCAGGCGCCTTTCATCTCCCCCGACGACCGGGCCGCGATGACCCTGGCCGTCACCCACCTCGCCTCCCTGGGCCACACCCGGATCGGGCTCGCCCTCGGCCCGAAGCGGTTCGTGCCCGTGCAGCGCAAGATCGAGGGGTTCGTGCGGGCGATGCAGGACCAGTTGGGCCTGTCGGCGGACGTGATCGAGTCCGAGCTCGTCCAGCACTCCCTCTACACCCTGGAGGGCGGCCAGGCGGCCACCACGGCGCTCATCGACCGCGGTTGCACGGCGATCGTGTGCGCCAGCGACATGATGGCGCTCGGCGCGATACGGGCCGTACGGCAGCGCGGCCTCGACGTCCCCCGGGACGTCTCCGTGGTCGGCTTCGACGACTCCCCGCTCATCGCGTTCACCGACCCGCCGCTCACCACCATCCGCAAGCCGGTCCCGGCGATGGGCCAGGCCGCGGTGCGCACCCTGCTGGAGGAGATCGGCGGTACCCCGGCTCCGCACAGCGAGTTCGTTTTCATGCCGGAACTGGTGGTACGCGGTTCTACGGCGGCAGTACCCGGGAAGTAGTCGCCCTGCCGTAGAACGTGCACCGTGAACCCAACCTTGGGATGATCTGTCGACAACGTCTTTTCTGGCAGACTCTGTGCCTATGAGTGACTCGACCGTGACAGAGCCGGAAGGTCGCGCACAACAGACCCTTCCGCGGACCGTCACGGGTGAGGGAGAACAGGGGTTCCTGCGGCGGCTGCGCACGCCGCGGCGGCCCCGGCTCTGGTTCGAGATCCTGCTGATCGCGGTGAGTTACTGGACCTACTCGCTGATCCGCAACGCGGTCCCGGAGCAGAGGGCGCAGGCGCTGCGCAACGCCGACCGGATCTGGCAGGCCGAGCGCGGGCTGGGGATCGCCGTCGAGGAGTCGGTCAACCACGCCGTGAACTCGGTGAATTGGCTGATCGTCGGCATGAACTACTACTACGCGACGCTGCACTTCGTGGTGACGCTGGGCGTCCTGGTCTGGCTCTACCGCAGCCATCCCGGCCGCTACGCGGCGGCCCGCCTCGCCCTCTTCGCCACCACCGGGGTGGCCCTCCTCGGCTACTACCTGTTCCCGCTCGCCCCGCCCCGCCTGATGAACGGCGGCCGTTTCGTCGACACGGTGATGGTCCACCACACCTGGGGCTCGATGGCCTCCGGCGATCTCAAGCACATGTCCAACCAGTACGCCGCGATGCCGTCCATGCACATCGGCTGGTCCCTGTGGTGCGGCCTGACGATCTTCGCCCTCGCGTCGATCCCCTGGGTACGGCTCCTGGGCCTCCTCTACCCGACCGCCACCCTCCTCGTCATCGTCGCCACCGCCAACCACTTCTGGCTCGACGCGGTCGGCGGCGCCCTCTGCCTCACCTTCGGCTTCACAGTGGTACGCCTCTGGTACGGCGCCCTCCCCTACACCCTGCCCCGCCAGCCGACGGGAACAACCCTGCTGCGCAGCCCTGCGGGCGGCTGAGCCGGGTGCCTGCGGCCGGCTGGGCGGACTTCGCGGCGGAAAAGGGGGCCGGCAGATGATCGCCCTCCTTCTCCCCGCCGCCACCGCGCTCAGCCACGGCGGTGGAACCCGGCGGTGCCGGACCGGCCTCAGCCCGCCGCCCGCTGGACCGAACCCGCGGTTCAAGAACGGCTGCGGCTCACAACATCTGTAGGCCGAGATCCTCTGCCGGCCCGGACCGTCCGCCGGCCCCCTGTCCCCGCCGCCGCGGTGGTCAGCCACGACGGTGGGACCCGGCGGTGCCGGATCCGCCTCAGCGCGCCGACGGCTCACTTCCCCCGGTGCACCACGTGGCCCCCGGTCACCGTCAGTCGTACCGGTGCCTCGGTCAGTTCGTCCGCCGGGGCCTGGACGGGGTCCAGGGCGAAGGCTGTGAGGTCGGCGCGGTGGCCGACCGTGATGCAGCCTGCTACGGCTGCCTCACCCGCCGCCCGCGCCGCATGGCTCGTGCAGCCCTCCAGGGCCTCCAGGCCGGTGAGGCCCGGGCCCGATGCGGCGCCGCGCGGGGTGCGGGCCGTGGCGAGGACGGAGCGTACGTCGTAGTGGGCGATCGGCCAGTCCGAGCCGAGGGCGACCGTCGCGCCCGCGTCGCGGAGGTCGCGGAGGCGCCAGGCACGGTCGGCGCGGTCGGCGCCCAGTCGGCGGGACCACTCGTCGGTGCGGTCGGCGCGCGTGTACGCGGTGTGCGGCGGCTGCATCGACGCGGCCACCCCCAGCTCCGCGAACCGCGGGAGCAGCGCGTCCGGCGCCGTCTCGATGTGCTCGATCCGGTGCCTGCCCGCCGCACCGGGCCCCAGCCCCGCCACCACGTCCAGGACGTGCCGCACCGCCGCGTCCCCGATCGCGTGCGTGGCCGTGCGCACCCCGGCCGCGTGCAGGTGCCGTACGGCCGCGGCGTAGGCGTCCGGGTCGGGCCAGAACGCCGCCGTCCCCTGCCCGTGGCAGTCCGCGTGCTCCAGCCAGGCGGTGCCCCCTTCCACCGTGCCGTCCATGAAGAACTTCACCCCGTCGACCGTCCAGTGCCGGCCGCCCCGCCCCTGGGCCTCGACCAGCTCCGCCAGCCCGGCCTCGTCGACCCCCGGCATGCACCAGGGCGCGAAGCGCAGCCGCAGCGGCAGCACGGTCTCCTCGGCCACCGCCCCGACCAGCTCCGCGTCCCCGGCGTCCATGACGTGCGCCCCGGTCAGCCCGGTGGCCGCCATCGCGGCGAGCAGCTCGACCAGGCGGGCCCGGCGGGCCGCGTACGACGGGCGGGGCATCACCCCCTCGACCAGCTGCATCGCCGCGTGCTCGACGAGGTGCCCGGTGGGGCGGCCCGAGGGATCGCAGACGACCTGCGACCGCTGGGCGAAGGGCCGGGGGCCGGCGACCCCCGCCGCGGCCAGCGCCGCACCACTGGCCAGGGCCGAGTGACCGTCGTAGAGGCGGAGGAAGGCGGGCGCGCCGCCGAGGACGTCCTCCACCAGCGCGCGGTCGACCGGCCTGCCCTCGAACGCGTTGTGGTCGAGGCCGAAGCCGATCACCCAGCCGTCGATCCGGTCGGCCCCCGACAGCGCCGCCCGCAGGGCCGCCAGGTCGCGGACGCCCGACAGGTCGGCGCCGGTCGCCATGTCCAGGCCCCACACCGGGTGGCTGTGCGCGTCCACCAGGCCGGGCACCAGGTGCGCGCCGTCCAGCGCCACGACCTCGGTGCCCGGCCCCCGCCAGTCCCGTACGTCCCGCTCGTCGCCGACGGCGGCGATCACCCCGGCGCGCACGGCGACGGCGGTGGCGTGCGGCCGGGCGGGGTCGAGGGTGCGGACCTCGGCGCCGGTCAGGATCAGGTCGGGGGCGGCGGTGGCGGTGGCGGTCATGGTGCGGTGAACTCCCTTGTTCGGTAGGGCTGTTCGACGATTCGACTGTTCGATGATTCGGCTGTTCGGCTATTCGGCCGGTTCGGACGCGAAGTCCTCGTACACCGCGGGGCGTTCGCGGCGCAGCCACCACGCGAGGCCGAGGCCCGCGACGAAGACGGCCGGGGCGATGACGATCAGCAGGGTGTTGACCGTGTCCGAGGCGCCGGTGAACAGGTCGATGTGGGTGATGACGAGCCCTATCGCGGTGGCGAGGAGGACCGCGGCGACGGTCGGGGCGACCACCGTGCGCAGGGTGCCCTCCTCGTGCCGTACCCGGCGGAAGTAGCAGGGCACCGCGATCGCGGCGAGCAGCTGGAGCGCGAACAGGCCGATCATTCCGGGGGTGTTGACCCACAGCAGCAGCTGGTTGTACGGGTCGGCGCCCGCCGCCCAGAAGGCGAGCACGACCAGGGAGCCGAGGACCGTCTGGGCGACACCGGCCAGGTACGGGGAGCGGTGGCGCGGGTGGATCCTGCCCAGGGACCCGGGCAGCACGCCCTCCTCGGCGAGGGCGAGGGCGTAGCGGTTGATCGCGTTGTGGAAGGCGAGGAGCGAGGCGATGATGCTGGTCACGATGAAGACGTGCATCAGGTCGGCCGCCCAGCCGCCCACGTAGGTGGTGATGGCGGTGAAGAAGAGGCCCCCGGGGTCCTTGGCGGCGGCAGCGATGACGTCCTGGTTCCCGAAGGCCTGGATGATGATCCACACCATGAAGGCGTAGAAGAGGCCGAGGAAGGCGACGGCCACGTAGGTGGCGCGCGGGACCGTGCGGTTCGGGTCGCGGGCCTCGCGGCGGTAGATGACGGTGGACTCGAAGCCGGTGAAGGCGGCGAACGCGAAGGCGAGGACGACCGCCGTACCGGAGACGAAGACGTGGCCGGGGGCGAACGAGGCGCCGGACAGGCCGTGCGCGCCGCCCTTCACCAGCACTCCGCCGGCGAGCAGCACGAGGATGCCGGTCTCGGCCACCAGCAGTACGCCGAGCAGCTTGGCGCCGAACTCGATGGAGCGGTAGCCGCCGTAGCCGATGAGGAGGAGTCCGGCGAGGGCGATCGGCAGCCAGGGGACGTCGACGTCGAAGAGGGCCTTCGCGGTGTCCCGGCCCGCGCTGCCGAGGAGGCCGTAGACGCCGATCTCCATGCCGTTGTAGCCGACGAGGGCGAGCAGTGCGGCGCCGATGCCGACGGGGCGGCCGAGGCCGCGGGTGATGTAGGCGTAGAAGGCGCCGCCGCTCCGGACGTGCCGGCTCATGGTGGTGAAGCCGACGGCGAAGACGGCGAGGGTGATGCCGGCGATGAGGTAGCCGGCCGGGGCGCCGATGCCGCCGAGCAGGACGGCGAGCGGGGCGACGCCGGCCATCACGGTGAGCGGGGCGGCGGCGGAGATGACGAAGAAGGCGATGTCGGCGGTGCCGAGCGAGCCGGAGCGGAGGGTCGCCACGGCGGGTGGCGTGCTCTCCTCGCGAGCGGTGACGGACATGGAGGGGGAGCCCTTCGAGCGCGACGGACGGGGAGGGTTCCGGGCGTGCGGGATGACCGGCGCTACCAGGGCAGGGACTGCCCCGGACCCGTAAATCTAAAGCCTTTCGGTTTTGGCAATGTAGCCTCCTCCTGGACATCCGGGAAGACCCGTTTCACACCTTCGGGGGAGAACACACGCATGGGACGGCCGCGCACCCCGCTCCTCGACCGGGAGCGGATCACCACGACCGCGCTGCAACTCGTTGACGAGCAGGGCGACTTCAGCGTCCCGCAGATCGCGAAGCGGCTCGGCACCCAGGCCGGTTCGCTGTATCACCATGTGGACGGCCGGGACGGCATCGTCGAGCTGCTGCGCGAACGGGTCGCGACGGCGATCGACCCCGCGACCCTGGACCTGGCCCCCTGGGACACCGCCGTGGAGTCCTGGGCCCGCTCCTACCGGGCCGCGTTCGCCGCCCATCCGCGCGCGATCCCGCTCCTGATGACCTCGCCGGTGCGGGCGCCCCGGGTCCTGGAGCAGTACGAGCGCGCGGTCACGGTGCTGCTGACGGCGGGCTTCGCCCCGGCGGACGTGATGCCCCTGCTGATCGCCCTGGAGAACCTGGTGCTCGGCTCGGCGCTGGACCTGGCGGCCCCGGAGGCGATGTGGGAGCTGACCGACCGGACCCCGACCCCGCACCTGGCACAGGCCCTGGCGGCGGTGGGGGACGGCAGGGCGGACCGCGCCTTCGAGGTGGGCCTGACGGGCCTCATGAACCACGCCCGGACCCTGCTCCCCGGCTGACCCCCCGCCCCGCCCGTTGGCAGACCCCGGGTATCGCGGGCATATCGAGAACCGCATACGCCGCGGCAACCGCCCGCCGTCTTCCATGGAGCCGTGAACCGAAACCCGTCCCTCCTCGGCCCGTCCCTCCTCGGCCCGTCCCTCCTCGGCCTGGCGGTCCTCGGTCTGTCCTGCGCCGCGTTCGCCATGCGCCGGCCGCTCATGATGTCCGCTCCGAACTGCGCGGCCGGGCGGTGGCACGGCTGCTTCGACACGTTCAACGGCGTGGTGCTGATGACGCTGGTCACGCTGCCGTTGGCCGGGCTCGCGGCGTGGGCGCTGACCCGCCTCCGGCGCGCCGCCGGGGTCGCGTCGGCGGGGCGGCTGTCGCTGGCCGAGGTGGGCATGGTGCACGGGACGGTGCCGTTCGTGTGGCTGACGATGATGCCGGGCGGGGCGGCCGGTACCGCCCCGGCCCGGGTGAGCCTCGTACCGCTGCGGGACCTGGCGACCATGGGGACGCTCGGGATCGTCGGCAACCTGCTGGTCTTCGCGTCGCTGGGGTTCTTCGCCCCGGTGCGGTTCGCGGCCCTGGCGTCGGCGCCGCGGATCCTGGCGCTCGGGGCGGGCTGCTCGGCCCTGGTGGAGACCGCGCAGTACGTCCTGCGCCTGGACCGGGTGTCCTCCGTGGACGACGTCCTGGTCAACGCCGTCGGCGCCCTGCTGGCCGGGCTGGCCTCGCGCCGCTGGTGGCGTACGACGGCACCGGCGCCGTCGGACCGGCCGCACCACGCGCCGACACCGACGGGCTGAGTCACGTGCCGGTGCGCACACCTCCCTACCCTGGGGGCATCGTGACCAGACGCCCGAACCTCAGCGCCCGGCTGAAGCTCACCCTCAGCTACGCCGGATTCCTCGTCGTCGCCGGCGTTCTCCTGCTGGCCGTGATGTGGGTGTTCGTGCTGCGCTGGCTGCCGAACGAGGACGCCAGGTCCATCCAGAGGCGGTTCGGCGCCGTGATCATCCTCGGGCCCAAGCGCTCCGACCTGCTGAACGGCTTCGCGCCCGCCGCGGCCACGGCCCTGGTCTTCCTCCTCGTCTTCGGCCTGCTGGGCGGCTGGATCCTGGCCGGCCGGATGCTCGCCCCGCTCACCCGGATCGCGTCCGCGGCCCGGCTGGCCTCGGACGGCTCGCTCTCCCACCGGATCCGCATGACGGGCCCCAGGGACGAGTTCCGCGAACTCGCCGACGCGTTCGACACCATGCTGGAACGACTCGAATCCCACGTCGGCGAACAGCAGCGGTTCGCCGCGAACGCCTCCCACGAACTGCGCACCCCGCTCGCCGTCACCCGGACGCTCCTCGACGCCGCCCGCAACGACCCCACGCGGGACCGGGGCGAACTCGTCGAACGCCTGCGCACCGTCAACACACGGGCGATCGACCTCACCGAGGCCCTGCTGCTGCTCAGCCGCGCCGACGGCAGGAGCTTCGCCCGTGAGTCCGTCGACCTCTCGCTCGTCGCCGAGGAAGCCGCCGAGACGCTGCTTCCCCTCGCCGAGAAGCGCCGGATCACGCTCGACGTCACCGGCGGGCCGGCGCATGCCGTCGGCTCCGCGGCGCTGCTTCTGCGGATGGTGACGAACCTCGTCCAGAACGCCGTCGTCCACAACCTCCCGGCGGACGGCACCGTGACGGTCCACACCGAACGGCGGCGCGACGCGAGCGTGCTGCGGGTCGAGAACACGGGCCGTCCGCTGCCGCCGGAGCTGGTGCCGACCCTCGCCGAGCCCTTCCAGCGGGGCACGGAACGGGTCCGCACCGACGAGCACGCCGGGGTCGGCCTCGGGCTGGCCATCGTGCGCAGCGTCGTCCGGGCGCACGACGGCACCCTCGAACTCGCGCCCCGCACCGGCGGCGGCCTCGTCGTCACCGTGCGGCTGCCCGCGCCCGCCGAGACGGGCGGCAAGCCCCGTCAGGCCCCGTAGAAGAGCTCCTCGACGACGGCCCGGGCCCTGCGCGTGGTACGCCGGTACGCGTCGAGCATGTCCCCGGCGTGCCCGTCCCCGTACCCCAGGTACCGCCCCACGGCGGCCAGCTCCCGGCTCTCGGTGGGGAAGGTGTCGCCGGCCCGGCCGCGCACCAGCATCACGGCGTTGCGCACCCGGGTGGCCAGCACCCAGGCCTCGTCCAGTGTCTCGGCCTCCTCGGCCCCCAGCAGTCCCGCCGCCGTCGCCGCGGCCAGCGCCTGCCGGGTCCGGGTGGTGCGCAGCCCCGGCTCGGCCCAGCCGTGCCGCAGTTGCAGCAGCTGCACGGTCCACTCCACGTCGGAGAGCCCGCCCGGCCCGAGCTTGGTGTGCAGCTTCGGGTCGGCGCCGCGCGGCAGCCGCTCGGACTCCATCCGGGCCTTCAGCCGCCGGATCTCGCGCACCGCGTCCTCGCCGAGCCCCTCCGCCGGGTACCGCAGCGGGTCGATCAGCCCGATGAAGCGGCGGCCCAGCTCCTCGTCGCCCGCGACGGGTTCGGCGCGCAGCAGGGCCTGCGACTCCCAGACCAGCGACCAGCGGCGGTAGTACGCCTCGTAGGACTTGAACGTGCGCACCAGCGGCCCGGACTTGCCCTCGGGACGCAGGTCCGCGTCGATGAGCAACGGCGGGTCGGCGCTGGGGATCTGGAGCAGCCGGCGCATCTCGGCGACGACCTTGTTGGCCGCGTCGGCCGCCTCGCGTTCGGCCACGCCCTCCTGCGGCTCGTGCACGAACAGGACGTCGGCGTCGGAGCCGTAGCCCAGCTCGTGGCCGCCGAACCGGCCCATGCCGATCATGACGAACCGGGTCGGCAGGGTGTCCCCCCAGCCGTCCCGGACCACGGCGCGCAGGGTCCCGGCCAGGGTCGCCGCCGTCAGGTCGGAGACCGCGCCGCCGACCCGGTCGACCAGGGCGCCCTGGTCCGGCTCGACGGGCTTGGTGTCGGTGCCGTAGGAGTCCACGATGTCGGCGGCGGCCGTCCGGAACAGCTCGCGGCGGCGCACCCCGCGGGCGGCCCGTACCCCGTCCTCGGCGTTGTCGGCGCGGCCGGCGGCGGCGAGGATCTCCTGCTCCAGCTGGGCCCGGCCGCGCGGTTCCAGGCCGCCGCCCCCGTCGCCGTCGCCCAGCAGGGCCACCGCCTCCGGGGCACGCATCAGCAGGTCGGGGGCGAGGCGGCCGGCGGACAGCACGCGGGCGAGGTTCTCGGCGGCGGCGCCCTCGTCCCTGAGCAGCCGCAGGTACCAGGGGGTCTTGCCGAGGGCGTCGGAGACCTTGCGGAAGTTCAGCAGGCCCGCGTCCGGGTCGGCGGAGTCGGCGAACCAGCCGAGCAGGACGGGCAGCAGGGTGCGCTGGATGGCGGCCTTGCGGGTGACGCCGGAGGCGAGGGCCTCCAGGTGGCGCAGGGCGGCGGCGGGGTCGGCGTAGCCGAGGGCCTCCAGCCGTTCCCGGGCCGCCTCGGCGCTCAGCCTGGTTTCACCGGAGGCGAGTTGGGCGACGGCGTCGAGCAGCGGGCGGTAGAAGAGCTTCTCGTGCAGGCGCCGTACGACCCCGGTGTGCTGCTTCCACTCGCGGATCAGCTCGGTCACCGGGTCGGTGCGCAGGCCCAGCGAGCGGCCGAGGCGGCGCAGGTCGGCCTCGTCCTCGGGGACCAGGTGGGTGCGGCGCAGCCGGTAGAGCTGGATGCGGTGCTCCATGGAGCGCAGGAAGCGGTAGGCGTCGTCGAGCTGGACGGCGTCGGCGCGGCCCACGTAGCCGCCGGCGGCGAGGGCTTGGAGGGCGTCCAGGGTGGTGCCGGAGCGCAGCGTGGCGTCGGTGCGGCCGTGCACCAACTGGAGGAGCTGGACGGCGAACTCGACGTCCCTGAGGCCGCCGGGGCCGAGCTTCAGCTCGCGGTCGATCTCGGCGGCCGGGATGTTCGCCACCACGCGCCGGCGCATCTTCTGCACGTCGGCGACGAAGTTGTCGCGCTCGGCGGCCTTCCAGACCATGGGTTCGAGCGCGGCGACGTACTCCTGCCCGAGGTCGAGGTCGCCGGCGACCGGGCGGGCCTTGAGCAGGGCCTGGAACTCCCAGGTCTTGGCCCAGCGCTGGTAGTAGGCGAGGTGGCTGCTGAGGGTGCGCACGAGGGGGCCGTTGCGGCCCTCGGGGCGGAGGTTGGCGTCGACCGGCCAGATCGAGCCCTCCACCGTGGTCTCGGAGCAGATCCGCATCATGTGCGAGGCGAGCTTGGTGGCGGACCGCAGCGCCTTGCTCTCGTCCGCGTCGTCGGCCGCCTCGCCGACGAAGATGACGTCGACGTCGGAGACGTAGTTCAGCTCGTGGCCGCCGCACTTGCCCATGGCGATCACCGCGAGCCGGCAGGCGGCGGCGTCCTCGGGCGCGGCGGCCTCGGCGAGGGCGAGGGCGGCGCGCAGGGTGGCGGTGGCCAGGTCGGCGAGTTCGGCGGCGGTCTGGGCGACGTCCGTCGTGCCGCACACGTCGCGGGCGGCGATGGACAGCAGGCAGCGCCGGTAGGCGACGCGCAGGGCGACCGGGTCGGCGGCCCCCGCGAGCCCGCGTTCGAACTCCGCGACGCCCGGGTGCAGGTCCCGGGGCTCGTAGGTGACCAGTTCGTCCCAGTCCCGCGGGTGCCGGGCGAGGTGGTCGGCGAGGGCGGCGGAGGCGCCGAGGACGCCCAGCAGGCGGTCCCGCAGCGGCTTGGCCGCTATCAGGGTGTCGAGCAGCTCCCGGCGGGCGGTGGGTCCCGGCTGGGCCTCCAGGAGCCGTACCAGGCCGTGCAGGGCGAGGTCGGGGTCGGCGGTGCCGCCCAGGGCTTCGAGGAGCACCGGGTCGTCGCGTACGGCGGCCAGCTCGGGGCCGTCCAGCAGCCGTTCGGCGGCCGAGGCATCGGTGAAGCCGTGCCGCAGCAGTCGCGTGAAGGTACTGCTCCTGCGCCCCGGCGCCATCCGCGGACTCCTTCCGGATCAAGGTCGTCTCCGCCCGAGCCTAACCGCAGACCGGGGCACGAGCGCCGATGAGTTCCGGGCGGGATCGTGGTCCGTACCGGCAACGAACCCAGGGAGGCATCATGCGCGACCCCGAGGGCGAGCTGGACGCCCGCTACAGCAGCGAGGGCGCCTCGGCGCGCGACTGGTCCGAGGCGGAGAAGGTGCTGACGGACTCCGAGCTGTTCTGGATCTCGACGGTACGCCCGGACGGGCGCCCCCATGTCACCCCGCTGCTCGCGGTGTGGCACGACGGCGCCCTGCACTTCGGCACCGGCCCCGGCGAGCGCAAGGCGGCCAACCTCGCCGGGAACCCGCACGTCGTCCTGACGACCGGCACCAACAGCTGGACCAGCGGGTACGACGTGACGGTCGAGGGCGAGGCGGTACGCGTGACCGACGACGGCCGGCTGCGCGAGCTGGCGGCGGCCTGGGAGGCGAAGTACGGCCCGTTCTGGCACTACGAGGTGGCGGACGGCTGCTTCCGCCACGGGCCGGGACGGGCCCTGGTCTTCGCCGTGCGGCCCCGCAGGGTCCTCGGCTTCGGCAAGGGCGAGCTCTTCAGCCAGACGAAGTGGGAGTAGCCCACCGGGTCACCGGGCACCGGGCACCGGGCCCAGCAGTTCATCCGGTCTTCACCTCTCTGGCCGGACGCGGTGGGAGCGGAGATTATTGGCGTGTGCATGCTCAGTCCGCACCGCCACCCGAACCCCTCCCTTCCCCCAGTACCGGAGGTTGATGTGTCCGGCAGTTCCGCACGTCCCGGGATGCTGCGCCGCGCCCGTACGGCGGTGGCGTCCGCCACCGCCTTCACCGCCGCCGCGGTCGGCCTGTGGACCGGGCTCGGCGGCGGCTCCGCGCACGCCGCGAGTGCCGTACCGACCCCCGACCACGTGATCGTCGTGGTCTTCGAGAACCACGCCTACAGCCAGGTCATCGGCTCCTCCAGCGCCCCGTACATCAACTCGCTGAAGTCCGGCGGCGCCAACCTGACCCAGATGTACGCCGAGACCCACCCGAGCCAGCCCAACTACTTCGCCCTGTTCTCCGGCTCCACCCAGGGCATCACCAGCGACAGCTGCTACACGGCCGGCTTCTCCTCGGCGGCGAACCTCGCCTCCGAGCAGCTCGCGGCCGGCCGCACCTGGGCCAGCTACAACGAGACCCTGCCCAGCCAGGGCTCGACCACGTGCAGCAGCGGCAACTACGCGCGCAAGCACAACCCGTGGTTCGGCTTCAGCAACGTGCCGACCTCGACCGCGAAGACGTTCGCCCAGTTCCCGACCGACTACTCCACCCTCCCCCAGCTGTCCTTCGTGACCCCCAACCTGTGCAGCGACATGCACGACTGCTCGGTGGCCACCGGTGACACCTGGCTGAAGAACAACCTGGGTGCGTACGCCACCTGGGCGCAGACCCACAACAGCCTCCTCGTCGTCACCATGGACGAGGACAACCTGCTCTCCGGCAACCGCATCCCGACCGTCCTGTACGGCCAGCCGGTCACCGCGGGCTCGACCTCGTCCACCACGTACGACCACTACGACCTGCTGCGCACCCTGGAGGACAGCCAGGGCCTGAGCACCCACGCGGGCAACGCGGCGTCCTCGTCCGACATCACCGGGATCTGGGCGTCCTGACGTGTACGTAGCGGACAGCCGCGCGAGCGCTCCGGCGACGGCGTCCGTGGAAGGTACCGCCCGGCCCTCGAAGGCCGGGCGGTACCGCTCCACGATCGCGCCCACCGTCCTCGCCCTCGGCACGGTCAGCCTGGTCACCGACGTCTCCTCCGAGATGGTCACGGCGGTCCTCCCGCTGTACCTGGTGGCGGGCCTCGGCCTGTCCCCGCTGGGCTTCGGCCTCCTCGACGGCGTCTACAACGGCTTCTCGGCGGTCGTACGCCTGGTCGGCGGCCACCTGGCCGACCGCGGCGGCGGGCGCCACAAGTGGGTGGCGGGCGCCGGTTACGCCCTGTCGGCGCTCTGCAAGCCCCTGCTGCTGGTGGCGCACTCGTTGACGCCCATCGGCCTGATCCTGGCCGCCGACCGCACCGGCAAGGGCCTGCGCACGGCTCCCCGGGACGCCCTGATCTCGCTCTCCAGCACCCCCGAGACCCGGGGCCGCGCCTTCGGCGTGCACCGGGCCATGGACACGGCGGGCGCGCTGCTCGGCCCGCTCGCCGCGTTCCTCATCCTGCGGGCGACCGTGGACGGCTACGACGCGGTCTTCACGGTCAGCTTCTGCGTGGCGGTCCTGGGCGTGCTGGTCCTGGTCCTGTTCGTCCCGGGCGGCGGCCGTACCGAGACGGCCGGCCCCACCGACGGCCGTGCCGTGGCGACCGATCCCACCGACGGCCGTGCCGTGACGACCGCTCCCACCGGTGGCCGTACCGCGCCGGCCGCGTCCACCGCGCGCCCCACGCTGCGGGCGGCACTCGGCCTCCTGGCCCACCGCGACCTGCGCCGCATCACCGTCTGCGCCCTGCTCCTCGGCCTCGCGACGGTGAGCGACTCGTTCGTCTACCTGCTGCTGCAACGCCGGCTCGGCGTCCCGGACCGCTGGTTCGCCCTGCTCCCCCTCGGCACCGCCGCCGCGTTCCTCCTGCTCGCCGTCCCGCTGGGCCGCCTGGCCGACCGCTGGGGCCGCTGGCGCGTCTTCCTGGCCGGCCACGGCGCCCTGCTCCTGGCCTACCTCCTGCTGCTCACGTCCTGGCACGGCACGGCCCTGCCGTACGCGGTGCTGGCCCTGCACGGCACGTTCTACGCGGCGACCGACGGCGTCCTGATGGCGGCGGCGTCCGACAGCGTCCCCGAGACGCTGCGCTCGTCGGGTCTCGCGCTGGTCCAGACGGGTCAGGCGGGGGCGCGTTTCGCCTGCTCACTGGGGTTCGGGGCGGCGTGGACGCTGTGGGGCGACCGTACGGCGCTGAGCGTGTCGGCGGTGGCCCTGGCGGTGTGCGCGGCCTACGCCCTCACCCTCCGCCCCCTCCGGAAGGCCGCCGCATGACCCTGCGCTCCCGGCTCCTGATCCTCCTCTCGGCGCTCGCGGTCCTGGCGGCCGTGGCCCTGGCCTCCGTCCTGCACGCCTCCGCCCGGGCGGAGCGCCGCGACCACACCCAGGCGGGCGGCCCGCAGGTCACCCCCGGGACGGTGACCCTCACCGCCCCCGGCCGCATGGTCTTCCGCAACATGGCCTGGGGTCCGCACCGCGACGAGCTGACCACGGTCCCCGCCGCCGCCCCGGCCGGCCCGCGCACCGCCTCCGGCGTGAAATGCCTCCGCTTCTACGCCGCCGCGGGCACCGGCGTCTGCCTCCAGGCGGTGCACGGCGCGGTCTCGGACACCTACCGGGCGCTGATCCTGGACGCGCACCTGAAGGAACGGGCCCACTACGACGTGCCGGGCATCCCGTCCCGCGCCCGTGTCTCCCCCACCGGGCACTACGCGGCCTGGACGGCGTTCGTGGGCGGCGACTCGTACGCGGGCACGGACTTCTCGACCCGCACGGCGATCGTCGACACCCGCACCGGCGCGCTGATCCCCACGCTGGAGGCGTTCCGCATCGTCAGGGACGGCCGCCCCTACCGGTCCGCGGACGTCAACTTCTGGGGCGTGACGTTCGCGTCCGACGACCACACCTTCTACGCGACCCTCGCGACGAAGGGCTCCACCTACCTGGTCCGGGGCGACCTGCGTACCCGTACGGTCACCACGCTCCACCCGAACGTGGAGTGCCCGTCCCTCTCCCCCGACGGCACCCGCATCGCCTACAAGAAGCGCGTGCAGGGCCTCCCGAAGGACGCGCCCTGGCACCTCTACGTCCTCGACCTGAGGACCCTGCGCGAAACCCCGCTCGCCGAGACCCGCAGCGTCGACGACCAGGCGGTGTGGAAGGACGCGCACACCGTCGTCTACGCCCTGCCGGGCGACTACGGGGCGGACCTCTACGAGATCCCGGCGGACGGCACGGGGAAGCCGCGGCGGATCAGCGTCTCGGCGGTGTCACCGGCATACGTGGACTGATACGTGGACTGATACGTGAACTGACCCCGTCCGGACATCCCGGGAGTAACGGTAATCACGCCGATAACCCACATAACGGGAATGGCGGACATGCAACCATGGGTTGGTGGTGGCAGGAAGACCAGCGGACGAGCACCGGAGCACGACGTGAGCGCTGCCACGATCACGACATCCGTGGTCGAGACCCTGCGGGCATGGCGCCGTTACGCGCCGGGGCCGCTGCGGCTGGCCGGACCCCTTCTGCTGGTCGTCGCGATCCCGGTGGCCGACTGGTTCCTGCCGCCGGACATCCATCTCGCCCATCTCCTCGTCGTCGCCGTGGCGGTCACCGCCGTCGGCAGCGGTCCGCGCGCCACCGGGCTGATCGGGGCGCTGGCGGTCCTCTCCCTGGTCTGCGCCGGCCTGGAACGGCGGACCCTGACCACCGAGAGCGTCCTCGTCGAGCTCGCCGCCCTCGCCGCCGTCTGCGTCTTCCTGGTCCTCTTCACCCGGCTGCGGGACCGCGGGGAGCGGGAACTGGTCCGGGTGCGCTCGGTGTCCGACGCGGCACAGCGGGTCGTACTGAGACCGCTGCCGAAGCAGGCGGGACCCGTCACGCTCGCCTCGCACTACCGCAGCGCCGAGGCGGACACGGCCGTCGGCGGGGACCTGTACGCCGCCGCCCGCGTCCCCGGCTGCACGCGGCTGCTCATCGGGGACGTGCGGGGCAAGGGGCTCCCCTCGATCAGCGACACCGCGATCGTGCTGGGCGCCTTCCGCGCCGCCGCACACCGCCGGATCCCGCTGCCGGAGCTGGTCGCCTACATCGAGGACGCCGTCCGCTGGGGCCTCTCCGAGTTCTCGGAGCCGGACGAGGACGCGGCCGAGCGCTTCGTGACCGCCGCGGTCATGGACATCCCCGACGACGAGCCCGTGGTGCACCTGATCAGCTGCGGGCACCCGCCGCCCCTCCTGCTGCGCGGGCGCACCCGGTCGGCACTCGCGCTGACGGTCCCCGAGCCGTCGCCCCCGCTGGGCCTCGGCGTCCGGCCCGCCGGCCTGGACTGCGCGGAGAGCGCCGGCGGCTGCTACGTACGGGCGACCTTCCCCTTCGACCACGGCCACCGGCTCGTCCTGTACACGGACGGCGTCAGCGAGGCCCGCAACGCGGACGGCGACTTCTACCCGCTCGCCGAACGCGCCACGGCCTGGGCGGACCAGGCCCCCGCCCCCCTCGTCGAACAACTCGCCGCCGACGTCCGCGCCTACACCGGCGGCCACCTGACCGACGACATGGCCATGATCGTCCTCCAGCGCGACCGGACGACGGCCTGACAGCCAGCCCGACGGCGACCTGCGGACCGGGAACGCCCAGGCCCGCGCCCACCCGCCCCTACAGCACCGGCAGATTCTTCCGCAGCTCGAACGCGGTGACCTCGCTGCGGTACTCCTCCCACTCCTGGCGCTTGTTGCGGAGGAAGTGACGCCGCCAGCGGGCGACTTGACTCGTTCGACGTCAACGTAGAGCTGACCTGCCGCCAAGCGGTGGTCGTTGGTCGTCGTTGGTTGCCTCTGGCCGCCCTTTGACGGCCCAGAGACGGCCCCACAGGTATGAAGGCTGAGCAGTCAGAACGCCGTTGCGCCCTATCGCGCAGAGGGCTCTCAGGTCACGATGGACCGTGACCGGACCCGGGTCCGTCGGCAGCAGTCACTCGGAGGGGGCAGAGTGCGAAACCCGAACACTATCCAGTACGAGTGCGCTGATTGCGGCGCAAAAACCAAGGTCAACACCCAGACTGGCCGTCTCTACTCCCACCAACCGCCAGGGAAGCTCGTCGCTTGCGCCGCCTCCGGAGACGTCGTGACCCCACCGACAGGCGGTACGCCGCTCTTGCTTCCACCACTGAGAGCTGCCCAACAGCCCCCGGCACCCGAGCCATCACGACGCATCGCCGACGGACCTTCAAGCAGCGTTCGGGCCGTGCCCGGAGGGCTGCCTGGTCTTGGCAAGCGGCGCTGACCCGCCGGTCAAACCTCACCCGAGACCAGTCGACCACTGGCGAGACAGGCCGCGGGTGCGTCCGAACCACGTGAGAACCGCAATCGGAATCCCCTGCAAGAGACTCGACGGTAAACCACTTCCACGCGACTCGAAACAGTCACCCAATTCACTCACCTGTTCGAATAATTCTGCCACTCGGGCATCTGGCGCCCCCCAACCGTGCGTGCCAACATACCGACAGGCGATCACGCACCTCCGGGGGGAGATTCGAGATGTCAGAAGAAATCAGAGCGTGGAACCTGGCCCCAAACGAAGAGGAAGGGCACTTCGGCACCAAAAGCGCCACCATTAAAAACGGGCCCCGCGTATTCAAGCGGGCAACCATCGCAAAGTATGGAAACCCTAGCACCGGCGAGATCAGACAAGAGCGACTGAGCCTTGAATCATTTAACCGCATAGCCGGTTCGACCGAATTTGACTTTGAGAAGCCTAAAGATCGATGGTCTTGCGAAAATTCGGAGATTGAAGCACTGACCGCCTTCCTTTCCGGAGCATTCAGCATCGCCGGTCGATACCGGCTCATTGACGCAGCATCCGCATCCGCCACCATCCTCGAACTACTTGACAGTGGAGACCTGGATCCGGCAACACTCGGTCAAGGCCTAGCGGAACACGAAGACCTGGCATCGGTCGTGAGCGCACTGACAGCATCAGCATCCGGCCTGAACGCGGTGGAAGCGGCCGTCATCTCTCGGCGCAGGGGGATCTTGGCGAACCTTAAGGTGAAATCCTCCTCTCAGGAAACCACAGAGCGTGACATGCAAAGCGCTCTGGAAGGTCACACTTGGATCTTTGGCGGCCAATACGTCGGCATCGCCCACCGTCGGAATCTCACAATGCTCGATGAGTACGACATTCCCTTGGTCGAGGCTAGTGGCGCCCTCCACATCGTGGAACTTAAAGGCCCCAATATCAAGGACCTGATCAAGAGGCACAGAAATCATGCTGTAGTCGGAAATGACGTTCACTTGGCAGTCGGGCAACTGATGAACTACATCAAGCAGCTCGATCAACAAGGCGCCGCGATGGAACAAGCTTTTCGGAACGAACACGGAGTCGAGTACGACATGAGCCGACTGTGCGGCACTGTCGTGATCGGGCACTCGCACCACGTTCCCGAATACAACCGAAAGCAGATTGATCAAACAATTCGCACTTTCAACTCCCACCTTAGTCGGGTTCAAGTGCTCACCTACGAGGATCTGTTGGATCGCGCAGAAATGACCCTCAGATTCGAGGAAGAGTCCTTGATTCAGGAATAGGCGGTGCGCAGGGGTTGTACGCGATCGGGCGTGTGCGGCCACCAACATGGCCCGCCGCTACCCTTGGACACATCACAGGCTAAGGAGAGCGTTCCACGCATGGGACCGAAAACGACCAAGGTCTACGAAACGCTTCGCGAACGACTCGCCTCGGGGCAGTACGCGCCGGGCGACAAGTTTCCGTCCGAGCGTTCCTTGACGGAAGAACTCGGCATCGGCCGCACCGCCCTCCGGCAGGTGCTGGCCCGCCTGGTCGCCGAAGGCGCGCTGGAAGTGCGGGGCCGTAGTTCGTACCGCGTGCCGGGTGCGGTGAGCGTGAGCACTCCCGAAGGGCTCAAACCCTGGCAGATCCACGGTGAGCGCGACGTCTACGACAACCGATGGGTCAAGCTCCAGCTCTGGGACGTGGAGCCCCCCGGCGTAGAACGCTTCGAACACCATGTGGTCAAGCTCCAGCACGTGGCGATCACGGCCGTCGTTGACGAACAAGACCGTGTCCTCATGATGTGGCGCTACCGGTTCGTCCCCGGCCGGTTCGGGTGGGAGCTTCCCGGAGGCATCGTTGACGGGGGGGAGGCGCCGGCTGACGCCGCACTTCGGGAAGTCGTTGAAGAGACGGGGTGGCGACCGTCCTCAGTGGAACACGTCGTCACCTATCAACCCATGGTCGGCATGGTCGACTCTCCTCACGAGATCTTCGTAGCCCATGGAGCGGTGAAGGTGGGCGAGCCGACGGACCTGGAAGAGGCCGGGCACATCGAGTGGGTACCGCTGTCCGACATCCCCGGGCTCATGGCGCGGGGCGAGCTGCTCGGCTCCGGGACCTTGGTCGCGCTGCTGCATATCCTGGCGACCCGAAGCCGACAGGGCACTACAGCCGATCACTGAGCAGATCCACACGCCGGCGCTGCCGCACCGATCCGGTGCGGCTCGCCAGCAAGCGTGCCTGCCTGAGGTGGGTCTGCGCATCGTCGTACTCGGCTCGGGCGAGGTGGGCATGGGCCAAGTCCGTGTGCAGCCCGGCGCGCGCTCGCACAAACGTGGGGTCCATCCCCTCCAGCGCGTCATAGAGGCTGCCCACCGCTTCCGCATCTCCCAGCAGACCGAGCACGTTGCCGCGCCAGCGCGCCAGGTGCGAGCTGTTCAGAAAGATGCTCAGCATGTCCGGGTCACGGTCGCTGGAGCCGTCCGGGATGCAGCCTGACGCCCTGTCCAGCGCGAGCCGGCAGTCATCGACCATGCCCGCGTGAGCGCACAGTTCCGCCTCGGTGGCGTGGAGCCAGGCCCGGAGTCGCGGTGAGCCTGACTGCCCGAGGGACCGCTGAGCGTCCCGAACCAGTTCGACCCCGAGAACAGGCCGACCAGCCTCACAGAGCACGAACGCCTGCTCTCCCATGGCGTGCGCCAGATACATGGGCGCCTCAGCATCGCGAGCGGCGCTCTTCGCTGTCTCGTAGTGGCGCCAGGCCCGTTCGACCGCCCCTGAGTCGATGGCCTGCCACGCCGCGAGGGTCGAAGCCCCCGCGAGCGCGAGCGCGACCGGCTGGCGCGCGCTCGGCAATACCGCGAAGTTCAGAGCGTCTTCGAGAGCCGCGAGGTGCCCAGTCATCTGGTCGATGAGTCCGGCTGCGCCCATCTGGCGATCCATAGACCTCAGAAGCTCGGTCTGAGCGTTGAACGCTTCGACCATCGACGTGCCCACGCTACTGGCGGCATCGATCCTGCTCAACAGGTCGTCGTAGCCGTCGGCTGTGGTCACCGCGGGAAGCGTTGGTACACCCTTCAGTTCCGCGTCGGTCATCCCGAGAAGCTGTCGCAGCATGCCGGCGTACCGATCTGAGATCGTCCGCTTGCCGTTCTCCCACTCGGACACGTACACCCGCAAACTCGCGGTCGACGCGACGTCCGTGAGGTGCTGCCGGGCGTGCCGCTCGATCTCGCGAACCAATCGCTCCTGTGACCAGCCGCGCGCGACGCGCGCCTTCCGAAGTCCTGCACTCACAGGCCACCGCCCGGTGTCGGTCCCGATCTATACCTCTCCAGGGTGCCGCATATCGGCGCAGGTCAACAGGGGTTAACAGGCCGAATGTTAAGGGCTGTTGGCTACCGGCATCCCCACCCCGAGCGGTCTCCTGAAGTGGCACCGCGATGCGGGATCAACCCCGAAGTCGGCGAACCAGTTGACATCTGGTGCGCACCAGATGCAACCTACTGGTGCGCACCAGTAATCGGGATTGCGCCCGACCCACGGTGTGCAAGCGACAACTCCAAAGCGTGATCCGCCACGAGAACGACGGCCGTGACAGCACCAGCCGAGGTGAGCGGAGACCAGTCGGTCATCTCCCGTCAGGGACACGTGCCGACTCAAAAGACCGGATCTGCCCAAGGGCACTGACGCCGCGCGAAGAGACCGAGACGCGATTCCTCGGGAGAGCGGGACTGAGGCACAGATCCATATCGCGAAGTACGGGCCGTCACCTCCCGCAAAAGGTGTCCGCGCGGCTCAGGCCCGCGCATCCGACCTTCGCCGCACCGAGCGGCGGCCGGTTGCCTCCGCTGCACGTCTCGTACGTGCAGCGCTGAGGGGAGCCGGATCACCCGACTTCAACGGCGCGCGCCCCCGGAGGTGCAACTCCGGGGGCGCTGTTCGGGCCGTTCCTGACTGGAAGGAACCAGACCCAATGAACCACATCGTGACTGTTCAGGACGCTGTTACCGCGTTCGCCGATTTCATGGAGCCGACGAACGCGGAACTGAACGCGATCGAGCTGGAGATGCCGCTGATCCTGGCGGACGTTGACCTGTTGGACGCGTACATCACCACCCTGGACCGCGCCCCGTCCGAGCTGGACGAGCGGCGCATCCGCCGGGCCCGCCGCCGCGCGGTAGCGGCCCGGCTGGAGCTGGCCAACCGCACCGTCACCGCGAGCCGGCCCGGCGGTGTGGCGTGAACGACGACACCCGCGAGTTCCTGGCTGCCGTCCTGGACGCCCTCAACATCCCCTCCCCGGCCACCTACGGCGACCACGAAGCGTTCCAGCGCCTGCTGGAAGACCGCGCGCTGGACGCGGTGGTTGCCCTGAGCGGTGTTCTGGGTGAGCCCGCGAACGCGGACTGGGGGCTTGGCTGGCACACCTCCTACCTGCGTAAGCAGCTCGCGAAGAAGCCGCCGACCACCTACCGCCACTACGACGCGGCCGGTGGTGCGGTGTGAACGGCCTGGTGAACATGGCTTCGGCCGCTGGTCCGTTAGTGGCCGGCTGGGGTGTCCACAGTGTGTGGATGCGTCGCCGCCTCGCGTCGGCCCGGCACGACCCGCTGTCGGGGCTGTGGACGCGGGACGCGTTCGAGCACCGCGCCGGCCGGCTGCTGGCCCGGCACCCGCACGTCGCCGTGATCCTGGTCGACCTGGACGGGTTCAAGGCGCTCAACGACACCCGCGGCCACGCGGCCGGTGACGCCGCGATCCGCGCCACGGCCGCAAGCCTGAACGACGCGCTCACCGATCACCGGCGGGCGGTCGCGGGCCGGCTGGGAGGCGACGAGTTCGCCGCCGCCGTGGTCCTGCCGGACCCGGTGGCGTTGCCGTGGCTGCTGCGCGCTCTGCACGACGAGATCACCGCGCCGCTCTGGCACGACGGTCGTGAGCTGCGGGTGGGTGCCTCGATCGGTGGCGCGCTCTCCGGCGACGCCCCGGCCGGCACCGGCCGTGAGCTACCGGCGCTGCTGCGGTGGGCGGATGAGGCCATGTACACGGCCAAGCGGGGCGGTGGCGGCTGGCAGAACGCCGCGTTCGCGCCCCGCCGCACCACGACCGCCGGGAGGCGCACCGGACGCCCCGGCACCCACACCACACCGCGAAAGGAGGCGTCATGACGCGCCTGAACGCAAAGTCCCTACTGACGGTGCTTCCCGCCGTCGCGATGACCGCCGTGTCCATGGTCCTCACGCTGGCCGTGGTCGTGATGTGGCTGGGTGAGTCGGTACCCAAGGGCGTCGCGCTGGTCGTCGGGTTGGGCATCGACGGCGGATGGCTGGCCACCCTCGCCTATGAGCGCCGGCTGGCCGCGCAGGGCGACCACAGCAACGCCGTGACCGGCGTCGGCTGGGGCTTCGGCGCCGTTGCCTCCGGGGTCCTGGTCACTCACGCCCTACTCGCCGACGCGACGTCCCGGGGTGCGTGGCTGGCGGTGGCGTGGCTGCCGATCGCCGCCAAGGCTCTGTGGCTGGTCCACGGGCTGTGGGAGCGGACCGCGCTCACGTCGGCGGCGCTGGACATGATTCGGGGCATTCAGCAGGACGCCCGCGACGACGCGGCCGTAGCCCGCGCCCGGCTCCGGGCGGAAGCATCCACGGAGGAGACGCGGCTGACGGCCGTGACCGAGGCGGGGGCGCGCGTCGCCCGCGTTCAAGCCAAGACCGCCGACACGCTCGCCGACGCGTGGTCGAAGCTGGAGACGGCCCGCAAGGGCGAGAGCACCGGACGGGCCCTGACCAGCGTGACGGGCCGCGTCACACCCGACGTCGCACCCTCGTGGGAGCTCCCGATGTGGGGGCCGTTCGAGCCGGTCGCGGCGCTGGAGTCCGGTCCCGCGCTCACCGATGACGCCCTGGACGTCGTGGTCGACGCGATCCGGCTGAGTGAGCAGCCGCCGCTGTCGTACCGGGAGATGGCCACCCGCTTCCGCGCCGCCGGCCACTCCGCATCCGAGGTCCGTCTTCGGGCCGCTTGGAAGCGCGTCGCCTGATGGCCGCGCTGCCGGTCTACCGGTGGCACCTCGCACCGGACGGCTACGCCACCCGCCGCCAACTTCGGACGCGCGGTCTGCGTCCCGGCGGTCAGGACGTCGCAGCGCAGCTCGAACGCCCGCGCCGCCGACGCGGTCCGCTGGTCGCCTACCTGTACCGGGTCGACCTGGCCAAGCCGGTCCGGCCCATGACTCCGGCCCGGTGGGCGGCACTCGCCAAGGCGAACGCCGCCCGCCGCACATGCCCCGCCTGCCGGCGTGATGCCGGCTACGTCATCCCTACTTCGCTCGGCACCTGCACGCCGTGCGCCTTCCCCGAAGGGTCCCGCGATGGAATCGCTGCCTGACGTGCCCCGGGTCGTGCAACTCCCGGACGGCACCTACACCTACGCCAGCAACCTGCCCGCCCCGCCGCAGCAGCCCTACAGCGGGCCGCAGGTCATCCACCAGCACGTTCACCAGGCGCCGCCGGACCGCACGGTGCAGCGCATCGCGCTCGGCTCCGGTATCGGTGCCGGGACGGTGGCGGCCGGCGTCTACTTCGGCCCGCTGCTGGTCGGCGTGCTCACCGCGATCGCCGCCAACCTCGCGCTCCTCGCCCTGATCGCGGCGGTGTGTGCGTGGGGTGTGGTCACCGTCGTCCGCTCGGTCGGCGGCGCGGACGGCAAGCGCGCCGCCGACTCCGTCCGCCGTTCGCGCGGCCGGCGCTGACGACTGCCCGCGGTTCCGGGACTTCGCCGTCCCGGGGCCGTGGGGAGCCGGACAGTCCGGCCCGGAACGGGAGACAGACGTGAGCAGCGAACAGCTCCGCCTCACCACCGGCGAGAAGGCCCGCATCGCCCTGCTGGTCGCCCGGATGGCCAAGCGCGGACTCGCCGACGACCGCCAGTCCGGCGGCCGGGTCGACCAGAGCGACCTCCAGCGCAGGGTCGAGCGGATCGAGAACCAGGCCCGCAAGCGCGCCGCACAGCCCCGCACCAGCAAGAACGGCAAGTAGCTACACCCCGGGGGCGGTCGTCCCGGCCAAGGAAACCGGCCGCCCCCGGGTCACCCACCACCCATTTCTGTGCAGCAGGGAGTTCCCAGAATGACGGACAGCACCATGGGCCCGCACCTGCGCCCCGTGCCCGCCACCGACGACGACATGCCGGCCGCCCCCGTGCCGGTCGACAACCCGGCCCTGCCGGACCCGAAAGTCCGCATCGAGAAGCGCAAGCCGGTGCTCGCGGGCTGGCTCACCAACCGGCGCGACTTCGCGGCGACCACCCGCCACGCCGGCGCGAACGTCGGCTACGCCGCGCTCTACCACGGCGTTCGCATCCCCGTGTATGCCGGACGCCTCGCCCTCATGTCCCCGCGCGGGGCGTGCCGGTTCATCGCGTCCACCAACCGGTGGATGTGGGACCGCGAAGCCGCACCCCTGCGGGACTTCGCGGTGCGGACCGAGGACGTCGAGGAGTACATGCGCCTGGCGCGGCTGCGCGCCGGCCGCATCAGGCTGCGCGGCCTGGTCACCCTGGTCGCCGCCGTGTTCGGTCTCGGCTTCGCCCTGTACCTGTACGTCCTCGCACCCGCCTACCTGTACGCGTTCGCCGCGGGCGGGGTGCTGCTGCTCGGTATCGGCGGACAGCAGCCCGATTCCCCCGTGGTCGGTCCGGCGGTGCTGAAGACCGAGGTACAGAAGCTGACCGGCTCCATCGTGCTGCGCGGCCTGGACTCGATCGGGAACGCGAAGGTGACCGCCGCGATCAAGAAGGGCGGGGACATGAACGGGCTGCGGTTCGTCTCGGAGATCGTCCGGGACGGGCCCGGCTACCGCGCCGACCTGGACCTTCCCTACGGCGTCACACCCGAGGACATCATGGAGGCCCGCAAGCCCCTCGCCTCCGGCCTGCGCCGCAAGACCGGCTGCGTCTGGCCCTCCCCGGACCCCGACCAGCATGAGGGCCGGCTGGTGCTGTGGGTGGGCGACAAGCCGATGAACGAGACGACGAAGCCGGCGTGGCCGCTGGCGAAGTCGGGCACGGTCGACCTGTTCCGGCCGGTCGTGTTCGGCAACGACCAGCGCATGCGCGACGTGTCCGTGACGCTCATGTTCGCGTCCGTCGTGGTCGGCTCCATCCCGCGTATGGGAAAGACGTTCTTGATGCGGCTGCTGCTGCTCATCGCCGCCCTGGACCCGCGTGCGGAGATCCATGCGTTCGACTTCAAGGGCACCGGTGACTTCGGCGCCCTGGAGCCGGTGTGCCACCGCTACCGCGCCGGCGAGGAGGACGACGACATCCTCTACGTCGTCCAAGCCCTGCGGGAGTTGAAGGAGGAACTGCGCCGTCGGGCAAAGGTCATCAAGTCCCTGCCCCGCTCGCGCTGCCCGGAGTCCAAGGTCACGCCCGAACTGGCCAGTGACAAGCGGCTGGGGCTGCACCCGATCGTCGTCGGGTTCGACGAGTGCCAAGTGCCGTTCGAGCACGAGGAGTACGGCAAGGAGATCGAGTCGATCTGCACCGACCTGACCAAGCGCGGCCCCGCCCTCGGGATCGTGGCCATGTTCGGCACCCAGCGGCCCGACGCGAAGTCCCTGCCCACCGGCATCAGCGCGAACGCCGTGCTCCGGTTCTGCCTGAAGGTCATGGGCCAGCCGGCCAACGACATGGTGCTGGGGACGTCGATGTACAAGTCGGGGTACCGGGCCACGATGTTCTCCCGCTCCGACCGGGGCATCTGCTGGATGGCCGGCGAGGGCGACGACCCCCGCATCGTCGCGTCCGCGTTCGTGGACGCGGTCGCCGCCGAACGCATCGTCGCCCGCGCCCGCACCGCGCGCGAGCAGTACGGCAACGTCACCGGCCACGCCATCGGCAACGGCCCGGAGAACACCGGCAACGGCTCTGACATCCTCGCCGACACCCTGAACGTCATCGCCGACGACGAGAAGGCCGTGTGGTGCGAGCGGATCGCGCTCCGTCTCGCCGCCACCGACCCCGACACCTACGCCGGATGGCAGGGCGAGAACGTCACCGCCGCGCTCAAACCGTGGGGCATCAAGCCGGGGCAGGTCTGGGGCACCACCGACGACGGCGAGGGCGCCAACCGGCGCGGCATCAAGCGCGCCGACATCACCGCCGCGATTACTCGCCGTAACGCCGATCGAGCGGTCGCCTGACCGAGCACCACTGCTAGACCTAGCAGCCCAGACCGCTAGGTCTAGCAGCCGTACTAGCGCCTCGCAGGGCCGTTGATCTGCTGCCTAGCGTCTAGCGGCCCACCTGCGAAAACACCCCGAAACCGCCCTGAGAAGGGATGTGAGCCCTGGTGGCTCTCGCTAGCTGTGCCCTGCTGCTCACCCTCGCCGGTTACGCAGTGTTATGTGCGGTCAAGCCGTTCGCGCCGTGCCGGAAGTGCTCCGGGACCGGCGTCCGCCAGGCCCGCCGCAAGGTCAAGCTCTGCCGGCGCTGCCACGGCCGCCGCTACCGGCTGCGCGCCGGCCGCCGGCTGCTCAACACCGGCCGCGCCGTCCACCGCGACGGCACCCGCAGTGTCCGCCCTCGCCGCCTCACCGACCGGGAGTTCTCCCAATGGCCGTGACCGTCTCCCTCGTCCTGCTCTTCGGGCTGGTCCTGTTCTTCCTGCTGCGGAGCAACAGCCTCAGCGCCGGCGCCGCGTTCGTCGCCGTCATGTTCGGGTTCTTCCTCGCCTCCACCGGCGCCGCCGGACCCATCACCAACATGACCACCGCCGTCGTCCAAGCCATCCCCAACCCGTAACAGCACCAAGGGCGACCCCCTCTCGCCAAAGACCGGGGTCGCCCTTGCCCAACCAGGACCCAACCAAGGAACTGGAGAACTCCAGAATGACGCAACCGACCGCCATCCGGCGAGTGTCCGCCTTACTCGCCCCGAACCGGCCCTTCCGGATCCTGGACGGCTGCTGCTGCATCGGCGGCGCAACCGCAGGCCTGCGCCGCGCGTTCGGCCCGAACGTCCACATCACCGGCGTCGACACCGAACCGCAGCCGGACTACTGCGGTGACGCGTTCCACCAGGGCGACGTCATCGACTTCATCCGCGAGCACGGTCACGAGTTCCACTTCATCCACGTGTCCCCGCCCTGCCAGGGTGAAGGCGCCCCGACCAAGGGCACCAACCGGGCCCGCAACGAGCGGATCGGCCGCACCTACCCCCGGCTCATCCGACCCGTGCGGGCCGCACTGGAAGCGACCGGCCGCCCGTATTCGATCGAGAACGTGCCGGGCTCCGAGGTCCGCAAGGACGTCCGCCTGTGCGGTGAACAGTTCGGCCTCGCCGTGCTCATGCACCGCTACTTCGAACTCGGAGGCTGGACCACCGCCCAACCGGTCCACCCCCGCCACCGCGGGAGGGTGCGCGGCTGGCGCCACGGCGAGTACCACGACGGCCCGTACGTGGCCGCGTACGGCAAGGGCGGTGGGAAGGCCACCGTGGACGAGATCAGGGCCGCGAAGGGCATCGACTGGTCCACCGACCACTTCCGCCTGCGCGAGGCGCTGCCCCCGGCCTACATGGAGTGGATCGGCCGGGCCTACCTCGCCACCGTCGCACCCGCGTTGGAGGTGGCGGCATGAGCGAGCACCTGCGCACCGCCCTGCGCCTCGCGGCCGACGGCCTGCCGGTGCTGCCGCTGCGGCGGGGGAAGCTGCCGTTCGGGAACTGCCCCGCCTGCGCGCGGAATGTGTGCGGCGGCCGGCCGACCATGAAGGCGGCGGGGTCCTGCGGGTGCGCGGCGCCGTGCCACGCGTGGGCCGCCGCGACCACCGACCCCGACGTCATCGCTTCGCCCGCATGGGCGCTGGCGTGGCGGAACGCTGCGGCCGTGGCCTACAACCCTGGCGGCGCCGGCCTCACCGTGGTCGACCTGGACGACCCCGCCGCCATCGCATGGGCCCGCGAAACTCTGCCCGCCACCCGCACCGTCGCGACGACGCGCGGAGAGCACTGGATCTACCGGGGCACCATGCCGTCCGCCAACGCGGTCCGACCCGGCGTCGACCTCAAGTCCCTTGCGGCGTACGCCCGTTGGCTCGGAAACGGCACGGGCGTCACGGCCCCTCTGCCGGACTCTGTGCGCGCTCTGGCAGTGAAGGAACCGCCCGCGCCCCGCAGGGCGCCACAGAGCCTCACAGAGCCTCTGGGGGCCCGTGGGGGCGCGTGCCCTCACCGCACACCCACCTATTTGGACCGTGGCGTGTCCATGGCTGTGCAGCGGATCACGGAGGCGCGCAGCGCGGTCCACGCGACCGTGTACCGCACGTTCCTCGCGGTGCTGTCGACGCACGGCCGGTGCGGCTGCCTCACGGACGCTCATGTCGGCCGGCTGTTCACCGCCGCGCAGGCCAAGGGCGAAACGGCCCGGCACTGCACCGACGCGTGGACCAACGCCCTGACCACGTTGGGACTGTGACCGTGTCCGACGACGAGAAGGACCCCGCCCGCAAGGTCATCACCGACTACGCACAGTCCCACTTCCGGTACTTCCGCACCGTGGACGGGACCGTGTACGCGCAGCGCACCGGCCACCCCGTGGCCCGCCCGATCCGCTCCCAGGGAACGACCGGCAGCCACCGGCAGGAACTCATGGTCGGCCTCTTCCGTGACGGGGTCGGCGTCTTCAACGGAACCGCCCTCAAGGAGGCGTTGGACTTGATCGAGGCACTCGCCCTCACCGAACAGGTACAGCCCACCCATATCCGCGTGGCCCCCGGTTTCGACGGGGCCACCTGGCTCGACCTCGGTCGCGACGACGGGCAGTCCGTCCGTATCCACCCCACCGGCTGGGACATCCGCATCCCCGACCCCGAAGAGGTGTGCTGGCGGCGCACCCAGCTCACCGGGGAACTCCCCCTGCCCGTCACGGACACCAACGGCAAGGGCATCGACCTGCTGATGCGGCTGTGCAACTTCGCCGACGCCCAGACCGAGGCTCTCGCCATTGCGTGGCTCATCGGCTGCCTGGAGCCGTCCGCCCCCGTCCCGGCCCCGTTCCTCACCGGCCCGCAGGGCGCCGGCAAGTCCACCGGCGGCCGGATGCTCGTGCGGATCATCGAAGGCATGACCGGCGACCTGCGCAGGGCGCCCAAGGACGAAGAGAACATGATCACGGCGGTCGCGGCCGGATGGATCACCGCCCTGGACAACCTCTCCCACCTGCCCCCGGACCTGTCCGACCTCATGTGCTGCATCATCACCGGGGCCGAGAGCATCAAGCGCGCGCTGTTCACCGACGGCGACGTCGTCCGTTCCCGCTACCGCCGGCCCATGCTGCTGACCGGCATCGACGTCGGGGTCATCCGCCCCGACCTCGCCGAACGACTCCTCACCCTGCGCCTGGAACGCCCCCGGGTACGGCGCACCGAAGCGGAGCTGTGGGCGGAGTACGCCGAGATCCTGCCCGTCGTCCTCGGCTCCCTGCTGGACCTGACCGTCAAGGTCCGCGCCGTCCAGGCCGAGACCCCGACCGATCTGCGCATGGCCGACTTCGCCCACCTGTGCGCCCAGCTCGACACCGCAACCGGCTTCGGAACGCTGGAGGCATACCGGGCCAGCCTGGACGACCTCAACGACGACGTGATCGAGGGCGATCTACTGGCCCAGACGGTCCTCAAGCACGCCGCCGAACTCGCCCCGGGCGAAGAGGTCCGCATGACATCGGCCGAGTGGCTGCACGCCCTGACCGGCCTCTACAGCGGCGAGGAATGCCGCCCCCTGCCCAAGGGCTGGCCCACCACCGGCAAGGTGCTCTCCGACCGGCTGAGGCGCATCCAACCCACCCTGGCCGCACGGGGCGTCCTCGTTGACTGGGGGCGCACCCGCGCCGCCCGCTACATCGAACTCAGCCGCCAGGCCCCGCCCCCGCCGCCCGAGCAGCAGACCGCGTTCTGACCCGCCGCACAGGCGGACAAGCAAGAGGAGCACGCCGCGCCCGGGGTGCTCCTCTTGCTGTTCGGCGGCGGCAGCCGCCCTGCACAGGTCGCGCCGCGAGCGGCCCGTTCTTCAAGCCCTGAGCGGGACGTACTGACCACAGACACCCCCTCCTTTTTCCTAAGTAGGGAAGATCTGCGTCACCCCGTCACCGCGGGCCTGACAGACGGCCGCTGACCTGCGGCGACAGCGGGTGACGCAGACGGCGAATCCTGCGTCACCCCGCGTCACCAGCGTCACCCCGTGACAAGCGCACGTGTCATCGGTGACGCACCACCCGCCGCGCTGCGTCACCAGAACCCGCAGGTCAGAAGCCTGATTGACGCAGGTGACGCGATGACGCAGAAATCCCAGCTTCGGACAGGCGCCGCCACCCCAGCCAAGCGCACTTCCAACTCGATGGAGGACCCCGTGAGCGCGTCCGCCCCCGCCAGAGACGACCCCCGCGCCATCCTCCGGGGCGGTCTCCCAGACCGGTACCTCACCGCCGACGACATCGCCGAGATCTTCGAGGTGCCCAAGGAAACCGTCTACCAGTGGCGTAAGAAGCGCATCGGTCCGCCCGGCTTCCGCATAGGCAAGTACATCCGTTACGACCCCGCCGACGTGCACGCGTACGTCACCAGCCGCAAAGACGCCGACCGCAACGCCGCCTAACCGAATAGCCACGCCAGACAGCAGGGAGAGCCGCTATCAGCAGCTCTCCCTGCTGCTTGCCGAGAAGGGACCGCCGCCGCATGGCAGGCCACATCCAGGACCGCTGGTTCAAAACTGAGACCGGCGCCAATGGCAAGGACGTTCGTATCAAGACCAGCCGCTACGGCGCAGGCATGCGCTACCGAGCCCGCTACGTCGGGCCGGACGGCACCGAGAAGTCCAAGAGCTTCCCCGACGGCAAAAAGCGGCTCGCCGAGCAGTGGCTCTCCGCCATTGAGGCAGACATGTCCCGCGGTCAGTACATCGATCCTGCCGCGGGCCGCGTGACGTTCGGCCAGTACGCCGACAAGTGGCTGAAGACGCAGACCACGGGCATGACGACACGAGCGTCGGTGGAGTCGGCGATTCGCGGCCACGCAATTCCGTACATCGGGCCCCGGCCGCTCGGTTCGTTCAAGCCGGAGCACATCAGGGACTGGCTGAGTGAACTGGAGCGGGCCGTACCCGCAACGTCGTATCGGCGCGTGATCTACAACAGTGTCTCGACCATCCTGAACGCGGCCGTTGACGACGGCCACCTCTCGAAGAACCCCTGCCACGCGCAATCCGTGCGACCGCCGGCCGCGGGAACCGGTCGTGTCATGCCATGGAGCACGGAACGGGTTTTCGCCGTTCGCGGCGCACTGCCTGAGCGCTATCACGCGACCGTGGATCTCGGAGGCGGATGCGGACTCCGGCAAGGGGAGATCTTCGGATTGTCTGCCGACGCGATCGATTTCGACTCCGGGTGGCTGCACGTGGTGAATCAGGTACAGGCGACAAAACAGGGCATGGTGTTCGCCCCGCCGAAGCGCGAGAAGCTGCGGGACGTTCCCTTGCCGGACCGTGTGGCGCAGGTCCTCAAGCTCCATATGGAGGCCTTCCCGCCGGTGGAGATCACCTTGCCGTGGCTTCGGGTAGGTGGAGCCCCCGTCACGCGACGGCTGCTGTTCACTCGACTCGACGGCGCGGGGGCCGTTCGTCGCACGGACTTCAACGATCGCGCGTGGAAGCCCGCTCTGGCCGCTGCCGGCGTGATTCCACAGCCGAAGCCGCGCGAGCGCTACCAGGCCGCTCGCGAGCACGGCATGCACGCACTCAGGCACTTCTACGCCTCGGTTCTGCTGGACGCCGGCGAGAACATCAAGGCACTCAGCAACTACCTCGGACACAACGACCCGGGGTTCACCCTTCGGGTCTACACGCACCTGATGCCGAGCAGCGACGCGCGGGCCCGGAAGGCGGTGGACGGCCTGTACGCGGGGGCCGATCCTGCGTCGGACGGCCCACAGACGGCCCAGGAAGGCTGAGACGCCGTGGGGCCGACGGTTCGCAACCGTCGGCCCCACGGGCGAGCGAGCTAGGGAACTGCTCTGACCCGCGGCTACAGCACCGGCAGGTTCTTCCGCAGCTCGAAGGCGGTGACCTCGGAGCGGTACTCCTCCCACTCCTGGCGCTTGTTGCGGAGGAAGAAGTCGAAGACGTGTTCGCCGAGGGTGTCGGCGACCAGGTCGCTGTTCTCCATGAGGGTGAGGGCCTCGCCGAGGTTCTGCGGGAGGGGTTCGATGCCCATGGCGCGGCGCTCGGCGTTGGAGAGGGCCCAGACGTCGTCCTCGGCGCCCGGGGGAAGCTCGTAGCCCTCCTCGATGCCCTTGAGGCCGGCGGCGAGGAGGACGGCGTAGGCCAGGTACGGGTTGGCGCCGGAGTCGATGGAGCGGACCTCGACGCGCGCGGAGCCGGTCTTGCCGGGCTTGTACATCGGGACGCGGACGAGGGCGCTGCGGTTGTTGTGGCCCCAGCAGATGTAGGAGGGGGCCTCGCCGCCGGCGCCGGCGGTGCGCTCGGAGCCGCCCCAGATGCGCTTGTAGGAGTTCACCCACTGGTTGGTGACCGCCGCGGTCTCGGCGGCGTGCTTCAGCAGGCCCGCGATGAAGGAGCGGCCGACCTTGGAGAGCTGGAACTCCGCGCCCGACTCGTAGAACGCGTTGCGGTCGCCCTCGAAGAGGGAGAGGTGGGTGTGCATGCCGGAGCCGGGGTGCTCGGAGAACGGCTTCGGCATGAAGGTCGCCTGCACCCCCTGCTCCAGCGCCACCTGCTTCATGACCAGCCGGAACGTCATGATGTTGTCGGCCGTGGAGAGCGCGTCGGCGTAGCGCAGGTCGATCTCCTGCTGGCCGGGGGCGCCCTCGTGGTGGGAGAACTCGACCGAGATGCCCATCGACTCCAGCATGGTGATCGCCTGGCGGCGGAAGTCCATGCCGACGTTGGTGGGGGTGTGGTCGAAGTAGCCCGAGTTGTCGGCCGGGGTGGGGCGGGAGCCGTCCATCGGACGGTCCTTCAGGAGGAAGAACTCGATCTCGGGGTGGGTGTAGAAGGTGAAGCCGAGGTCGGAGGTGCGGGCGAGGGCACGCTTCAGCACGTACCGCGGGTCCGCGAAGGACGGGGAGCCGTCCGGCATGAGGATGTCGCAGAACATGCGGGCGGTGCCGGGGGCCTCGGCGCGCCACGGGAGGACCTGGAAGGTGGACGGGTCCGGCTTGGCGATCATGTCGGACTCGTAGACGCGGGCGAAGCCCTCGATGGCGGAGCCGTCGAAGCCGATGCCCTCGTCGAAGGCCTGTTCAAGCTCGGCCGGGGCCACGGCGACGGACTTGAGGAAGCCCAGCACGTCCGTGAACCACAGGCGTACGAACCGGATGTCGCGCTCCTCCAAGGTCCGGAGCACGAACTCCTGCTGCTTGTCCATCTTCCGCTTCCCCATCCTTGCTGGTCAGGCCGCCTGTCTTCCTGTCCCGCAGGAGGCGGTCGGGCACCCGAGCATCACACCACAACAGCATTTCACGCGCGTTGCGCACCTTGATCGCCCGAGCGACCCCGGCCTGAACGGCTCCCGTACGGCAGATGTCCTGCCCTGTCGCCCATCTTGCCTGCTCGCACCGACATCCGTAATGGCCGATCCGGTTTCCCGGGTGACCGACACCACGGTCCTTAAATTTGAATCTGAGATGCAAGTTTTACTAGCGTGACGGGTGCAAGAGCCGAGCCGCTGGGTCGAGCCACAAGGAGTCCCGATGCTGTCCGAGTCGTCCGCAACCACCGTCCGCGCCACCCTCCCCGCCGTCGGCGCCGCCATCGGCGAGATCACCGAGCGGTTCTACGCCCGCCTCTTCGCCGCCCACCCCGCGCTGCTGAGGAACCTCTTCAACCGCGGCAACCAGGCCGCCGGCACCCAGCGGCAGGCCCTCGCCGGTTCCGTCGCCGCGTTCGCCACGCACCTGCTGGACCACCCGGACCAGCGGCCCGACGCCCTGCTGGGCCGCATCGCCCACAAGCACGCCTCGCTGGGCGTCACGCCCGAGCAGTACGCCGTCGTCCACGAGCACCTCTTCGCCGCCATCGCCGAGGTGCTCGGCGAGGCCGTCACCCCGGAGGTCGCGGTCGCCTGGGACGAGGTCTACTGGCTGATGGCGAACGCGCTCGTGGCGATCGAGAAGCGGCTGTACGAGGAGAGCGGCGGCCACCGGGGGCTGCGGCCCTGGGAGGTCGTCGAGCGGGTGGCGGAGACCGCCGACGTCGTGACGTTCCGGGTGCGGCCGGTGGACGGCGGCACGGCGGTGCGCGGCTTCCGGGCCGGGCAGTACGTCTCCGTGGGCGTCGCCCTCCCCGACGGCGCCCGCCAGATACGCCAGTACAGCCTGTCCGGCGCGCCGGGCGATTCGGTGCGCCAGTTCAGCGTCAAGCGCGTGCAGGGCGCGGCGGACGGTACGACGCCCGACGGCGAGGTCTCGCACCACCTGCACGCACGCGTGCGCGCGGGGGACGTCCTTGAGCTGTCGGAGCCCTACGGCGACCTCGTGCTGGGCGACGACGGCGACCGGCCGCTCCTCCTCGCCTCCGCGGGCATCGGCGTCACCCCGATGGTGGCGATGCTCGCCGCGCTCGCGGCCGACGGTCACCGCGCCCCGGTGACCGTCGTGCACGGCGACCGCTCCCCCGCCGACCACGCGCTGCGCGCCGACCACACGGCCTACGCGGCCAAGCTCCCGGACGCCGCCGTCCACTTCTTCTACGAGCGGGACGCCGAGCCGGACGCCCGCACCGGCCTGGTCGACCTCGCCGACGTCGACGTCGCGCCCGGCACGCGCGCGTACCTGTGCGGCCCGCTCCCCTTCATGCGCGCGGTGCGCGGCCAGCTCCTCGCCAAGGGCGTGGCCCCGGCCGACATCCACTACGAGGTCTTCGGCCCGGACCTGTGGCTGGCGGCGGCCTGAGCGCCCCCTTGGGGACGCTCGGGGACGCTCGGGGACGCGCTATTCCGCTCCCGGCCCCCGGGAGATACCGAGCAGCAGCGGCCCCGTCGGCTCCGCCACCATGTCCGCGACCGTCAGCGGGTCGAGGGCTGCGAAGAACGCCTCCTGGGCCCGGCGCAGGGCGCCCCGCAGGCGGCAGGCGGAGTTGAGGGGGCACGGGGTGGCGCCCTCGCAGTCCACGACGTCGCCGTCGCCCTCGAAGGTCCGCACCAGCGCCCCCACCGAGGCGGTACGGCCCTTCGCGGTCAGCGTCAGCCCGCCGCCCCGGCCGCGCCGGGCGTCGACGAGTCCCATGTGCTGCAGTTCGGCGACCACCTTCGCGGCGTGCGTGTACGGCACGTCCATGTCACCGGCGACCTCGCGGGTGGTGGGGCTGGCGTCGCCCGCGACGGCCAGCCGCATCAGGAGGCGTAGAGCCAGGTCGGTGGAGCGCAGCAGCCGCATACCGGCCAGGGTAGGTAATACGCATCCGTCATTCAAATTATCGGTTTCCTGTCGGATCCCGGGTCTTTACAGGACTTTCCTGCGCCCTGCCTACGGCTGCCCCCATCTCCCCCATTACGATCAGCGAGCCCCACCGTCCACGTCTCTTTCCCCCAGAAGGACACATCCCATGGGTTCCGCGAAGAAGAGCAGCAACGCCGAGCGCAAGGCGCGCATAGAGGAGATGCGGCGGGCGGAGCGTGCCCGTGAGCGCCGCAACCGGATCCTCACCGTCGCCGCGAGCACGGTGGTCGTGGCGGGTCTCGTGGTCGGCGGCGTGGTGCTCGTCAACTCGCAGTCGGACAAGAGCGACAGCGCGAGCGACGCGAAGGGCGGCTCGTCCGGGGACTCCGGGCACTTCGTCACCGGCAGCGACGGCGTGCGGACCTGGACGGGCAAGCTGTCCCGCACCCACGTCACGGGGACCGTGAAGTACCCGATGCACCCGCCCGTCGGCGGCAACCACAACCCGGTGTGGCTCAACTGCAACGGCAACGTCTACACCAAGGCCGTGCAGGACGAGAACGCCGTGCACGCCCTGGAGCACGGCGCGGTCTGGGTGACGTACACCGACAAGGCGAGCAAGTCCGACGTGGACAAGCTGGCGGCGAAGGTGAAGCAGACGCCGTACTCGCTGATGAGCCCGTACACGGACCAGACCTCGCCGATCGAGCTGTCGGCGTGGGGGCACCAGCTGAGCGTGACGAGCGCGGACGACCCGAAGGTCGGCAAGTTCTTCGAGACGTACGTGCAGGGCAAGCAGACCCCCGAGCCGGGTGCCTCCTGCACGGGCGGGACGATGTGACGTGAAGAAGCACATCGGCTGGGTCGCCGGCACCGCGGCGGCGGTGCTCGTCGCGGCCGGCGCGATCACCTACGCGGTCGCCGAGGACGGCGACGGCGGTGGCGGCGGCCTGAAGGTCCCGAGCGCGGACGGGGCGGACGCCGGGTTCGCCCGGGACATGGCGGTCCACCACCAGCAGGCCGTGGAGATGTCGTACATCGTCCGCGACCGCACGAAGGACACGGAGGTGCGGCGGCTCGCCTACGACATCGCGCAGACGCAGGCCAACCAGCGCGGCATGCTGCTGGGCTGGCTGGACCTGTGGGACCTGCCGAAGGTGTCGGCGAAGCCGCCGATGTCCTGGATGGGCATGGGCGACATGCCCGAGCGCGGGGACGGTTCGCTGATGCCGGGCATGGCGACCGACACCGAGCTGAAGAAGCTGGGGACGCTGAACGGCAAGCAGGCGGAGATCTTCTACCTCCAGCTGATGACGGACCACCACAAGGGCGGCATCCACATGGCCGAGGGGTGCGTGGCCAAGTGCACCGTCCCGGTGGAGAAGAGCCTCGCCCAGGGCATGGTGGACGCGCAGCAGTCGGAGCTGACGACGATGAAGCAGATGCTGAAGGAGCGGGGCGCGACACCGCGCGACTGAACGGCTTCCCACAACAGCCGTACAAAATGGGGGACTTGTCGACTTAACGGCACCGCAAGCGTTCAACAACAATCGCAACCGATCTGTAATGTTCTGCGTACCGCCGAAAGCCCACCAAAAGCCCCTAATCAACGCCCACTTGGGACTTCCTTGGGTTTCCCATTCCCCTGGCATGAACAGTTCACCGAAAGAGTGACGTCCACGCGTGATCCATTCACGGGCCGTTCCGCCGCAGGCCTCCTGGTGATCACGGACGACCGACCACTCGATGCGTCGAACCGCATAGCAGGGGGCAGTATGAGATCCAACCGTGCCAAGGTGCGGGCCAGCGTGAGCATGGCAGCGACACTGCCGATGATCGCCGGCGCGCTCGCGCTCGGCATACCCGCGGCGCACGCCGCGGACAGCCCGGCCCGTGACACCCTGAAGGGCACCAAGCCCACCTGGGCCACGGCCAAGGCGGACAAGGGCGCCACCTCGAACAGCGCGCAGGTCAAGGCCCGGGTCTACCTGGCCGGCCAGGACGCCAAGGGCCTCGCGGCCTACGCGAAGGCGGTGTCCGACCCCAGCTCGCCGCTCTACGGCAAGTACCTCAGCGCCAAGCAGGTGCAGGCCCGCTACGGCGCCACCAAGGCCCAGGTGAAGGCCGTCAGGTCCTGGCTGACCGCGGCCGGCCTGAAGGTCACCGAGGTCACCCAGCACTACATCGCCGTCTCCGGCGACGTGTCCGCCGCCGAGAAGGCGTTCGGCACCCAGCTGCACAACTTCGCCAAGGGCTCCAAGACCTACCGCGCCCCGGCGACCACGGCGACCGTGCCGACGTCCGTGAGCGACGCCGTCCTGACCGTCACCGGCCTGGACAACGCGCCGCACAAGGCCACCCACGACGACACGCTGCCGCCCCCGGCCGGCGTGTTCAAGAACGCCGGGCCGTTCTCGTCGTACTACGGCTCGAACACCGCGAGCACGCTGCCGGACGCGTACGGCTCGAAGATCCCGTACGCCGTCCAGGGCTACACCGGCAAGCAGCTGCGGGCCGCCTACGGCGCCGGCAAGTACACCGGCAAGCACGTGCGCGTCGCGATCACCGACGCGTTCGCCTCGCCGACCATCGCCTTCGACGCCGGCACCTACGCCAAGGCGCACGGCGACGCGGCCTGGAAGACCAGCCAGCTGCACCAGGTCCTCCCCGCGAACTACACCAACACCGGGGCCGACGAGTGCGACGCCTCCGGCTGGTACGGCGAGGAGACCCTCGACGTCGAGGCCGTGCACGCGGTCGCGCCGGACGCCGACGTCACCTACGTGGGCGCCGCGTCCTGCATGGACAACGACCTCCTCGACGCCCTCAGCAAGGTGGTCGACAACCACCTGGCCGACATCGTCTCCAACTCCTGGGGCGACATCGAGGCCAACGAGACCCCGGACGTCGCAGCCGCCTACGACCAGGTCTTCCAGCTGGGCGCGGTGCAGGGCATCGGCTTCTACTTCTCCTCCGGCGACAACGGCGACGAGGTCGCCAACACCGGTACGAAGCAGGTCGACACCCCGGCCAACTCCGCCTGGGTGACGGCGGTCGGCGGTACGTCCCTCGCCGTCGGCAAGGGCGACACGTACCTGTGGGAGACCGGCTGGGGCACCGAGAAGGCCGCCCTGTCCACCGACGGCAAGAGCTGGACCGGCTTCCCGGGCGCGTTCACCTCGGGCGCGGGCGGCGGCACCAGCAAGACGGTCGGTGAGCCGTACTACCAGAAGAACGTGGTCCCGAAGGCGCTGGCCACGGCCAACAGCGCCGGCGGCAACCGAGTGGTGCCGGACATCTCGGCGATCGCCGACCCCAACACGGGCTTCAAGGTCGGCCAGACCCAGACCCAGGCGGACGGCACCGAGGCGTACAGCGAGTACCGCATCGGCGGCACGTCGCTGGCCGCGCCGGTCATCGCCGCGGTCCAGGCCCTCGCCCAGGAGGCGCGCGGCGGCCAGGCGATCGGCTTCGCCAACCCGCTGATCTACTCCAAGTACGGCACGAAGGTCTACCACGACGTCACGGACAACCCGACCGGCAAGGGCCTCGCGGTCGCCCGCGTCGACTTCGCCAACGGCTACGACGCCACCGACGGCCTGCTGACCTCGGTCCGCAGCCTCGGCAAGGACAGCTCCCTGTCCGCGGTCAAGGGCTACGACGACGTCACCGGCGTCGGCACCCCGGCCAACGGCTACGTCGACTCGTACAAGCCGGCAAAGGCCCACCGCAAGCACTGACCCGCTGCGCGGCCAGGCCGACAGAGGGGCGTGCGGTCCGAACGGACCTCACGCCCCTCTGTGCTGGGACTGCTTGCGGCGTGACGGTCTCACCGGGCGGTGCTGCCGGGATGTCACCGCCGCCGGCTCCGTCGGCCCGGCCGGGGCAGGGGCGGTCAGGAGGAGTGCGCCGGTTCCGCCGGCTCCGGGACGTGCGAGGCGACGATCCGTACGTGAGCCGGGGCCGGGACCTCCCGGCGGCGGTCCACCGCGTATGCCACGCTCGCGACGCCCAGTCCGAGGACGGCGAGGGCCGCGCCTGCCAGGGACGGGGAGGTGACGCCGAAGCCCGCGGCGAGGGCGACGCCGCCGATCCAGGCGCCGCCGGCGTTGGCGAGGTTGAAGGCCGCCTGGTTGGCGGAGGAGGCGAGGGAGGGGCCCGCGGCGGCGCGTTCCATGACCATCAGCTGGAGCGGCGAGCCGGTGATGAAGGCCGCGACGCCCAGCAGGACGACGGCGAGGGCCGCGCTCCACTCCGCGCGCATCAGGAGCGGGAAGAGGAGCAGTACCGCGACCATCGACGCCAGGCCGCCGAAGAGCGTGCCGCGCATCGCGTGGTCGGCGAGACGGCCGCCGACGAGGTTGCCGATGGTGGCGCCGACGCCGAAGAGGGCGAGGAGCAGGGTGACGCTGCCCTCCGCGTAGCCGGCGGAGTGCGTCAGCATCGGGGTGATGTAGCTGTAGGCGGAGAAGAGGGCGCCGAAGCCGACCACCGTGGTGGCGAGGGCCAGCCAGACCGGGAGGGAGCGCAGGGCGGTGAGTTCGCCGCGCAGGCCGGTGGTCGGGGCCGGGGTGTGCGTGGGGTGGATCAGGAAGAACACCGCGGCCATCGCGGCGACGCCGATCAGGCTCACGCCCAGGAAGGTCGCCCGCCAGCCGAGGTGCTGGCCCATGAGGGTGGCGACGGGGACGCCCGCGATGTTGGCGACGGTCAGGCCCATGAACATCAGGGAGACCGAGCGGGCCTTGCGCTCCGGTGCCACCAGGCCGGTGGCGACGACCGCGCCGACGCCGAAGAAGGCGCCGTGCGGGAGGCCGCTGAGGAAGCGGGCGGCGAGCAGGGAGTCGTAGCCGGGGGCCAGGGCCGAGAGCGCGTTGCCCGCGACGAAGAGGGCCATCAGGGAGATGAGGACCCTGCGGCGGGGCAGGCGCGCGGTGAGCGCGGCCAGCAGCGGGGCGCCGATGACGACGCCGAGGGCGTACGCCGAGACCAGGTGGCCGGCGGTGGGGATCGAGATGTGCAGGTCGTCGGCGACGTCGGGCAGCAGCCCCATCATGACGAATTCGGTGGTGCCGAGACCAAAAGCGCCGACGGCCAGGGCGAGCAGGGCCAGAGGCATGAAGGGCTTTGCCTTTCGGGGAGCAGGGTTCCGTGCGTTCTAAGTTCAGCTACGGAACAAAGTGTCCCAGCCCAAGTATTCCGCCAGGTTACGGCGCAGTGTCCGATTGTCCTTACAAGACCAGTGAGACTGCGCTGACCAGGGGGTTCTATGAACCCGTTGTGGTCAGGTTCACACGTGCCGCGATCGGAAGGTGGTCGCTGCCGGTCCTCGGGAGCGTCCAAGAGCTCTCCGGCTCCACGCCCTTGACCATGATCTGGTCGATGCGGGCCATCGGGAACGCGGCCGGCCAGCTGAACCCGAAGCCGCTGCCCGCCGCGCCCTGCGTGGAGCGCAGCTGCGAGGTGACGCCGTTGAGGGAGCGGTCGTTCATCGTGCCGTTGAGGTCGCCGAGGAGGATCACCCGGGGCAGGGTCTCGTCGGCGATGGCCTCGCCCAGCGCGTCCGCACTCGTGTCGCGCTGCCGGGCGGTGAAGCCGGCGTTCAGCTTGACGCGCACGGAGGGGAGATGGGCGACGTAGACGGCGAGGGGGCCGTGCGGGGTGGCGACCGTGGCACGCATCGCGCGCGTCCAGCCGAGCTTGATGTCGACGGACTTCACGCCGGTGAGCCGGTACTTGCTCCACAGCCCGACGGTGCCCTCGACCGCGTGGTACTTGTACGTCGCCGCCAGCGCCTTCTCGTACGTCGGTACGGCCGTCGCCGTCAGCTCCTCCAGGGCCAGCACGTCGGCGCCCGAGGAGGCGAGCCGGGTGGCCGTACCCGTCGGGTCGGGGTTGTCGGCGTTGACGTTGTGCGTGGCCACCATGAAGTCGCCGCCGGTGCCCTGCTTGTCGGTGAGCAGTCCGCCGAACATGTTCAGCCAGACGATCGCCGGGAGGAGGACGGCGATCAGCGCGGTCGCCGACCTGCGCAGGAAGCCGACCAGGACCAGCACCGGGATCAGCAGGCCCAGCCACGGCAGGAAGGTCTCGGTGAGACTGCCGAGGTTGCCGACGGCGTTGGGGATGCGGGAGTGCAGCAGCATCACACCGGCGAGGAGCAGCGCCACCGCCGCGGTGACGATGCCCCGGCGCCAGATGCGCGGATCGTTCCGCCAGCCCTTCAGCAGCCGTTCCACCAGGCGTCGGAACCGGTCTCCCCGACGCTCGGGTCCCGAGCCGCCGCTGTCCGTCTCCGTCATGTACGCCTGCTGCGCCATACCGTCTGCCTCACAACCTGCCGTGCACACCGTCGTCCCCCGGTTACGACCCTAGGGGATGATCGGCTCCTCTCCCGCCGTCACATGACGGCCGTACGGAAGAGGATGACGAACAGGGCGAGGGAAGGGGTTCCGGTTACCGGCGGATCGGCGGGGTCTGTGACGAAACGCGAACACTCGCTACGGCGAGGTGACGGGGCCCAGCCCCGCCAGCACCTCGTCGACGAGTTGTTCGGCCAGGCCCTCGGGGAGTTCCGCGTCCGGACGCAGTATGGCCCTGAGCAGCATCGGCCCCGTGAACATGTCGTTGGCCAGCTCGATGTCGACGTCGGCGCGGAGTTCGCCGTTGCGCTGGCCCCGGCGCAGCACTTCCTTGCCGAGTTCGCGCCGGGGGTTGACGACGTTGGTGTGGTACGCGTTCCAGATGCGGGGGCTGCTCTTCATCTGGGCGTAGACGTTGTGCAGGATCGCCGACGAACGGTTCATCAGACCGCGCTGCCGCAGCGATTCCAGCAGCACGACGAGGTCGTCGCGCATGGAGGTGCCGGGGAGTTCGGGGTCCGGGGGCTCGGCGGCTCGCATGACGTCGACGAAGAGCTCCTCCTTGCCGTTCCAGCGGCGGTAGATGGTGGCCTTGCCGACGCCGGCGGTGCGGGCGATTCTCTCGATGGAGAGCTCGGCGAGCGGAACGCCGTCCTCCAGGAGCTTCATCACGCCTTCCAGGATGGCGTTCTCCACCGCCTCGCTGCGGGGGCGGCCACGGGCCGGGGTGATGGACCGCGGTCCGCTGTCGGCAAGCGTCACGTCGTACCGTCCTCTCGGTGCACTGGCTGCGGGAATTCTCCCGCAGCCGAAGCGTCCCCCCGTGGTTCCTGCCGGTACCGGCCGGTCGTTCAGCCGTTCCGGTCGTGCCGGTCGTGCCGGTTGTTCCGGTCGTTCCGGTTGTTCTTGTTCACTCCGCCGCCACGACCAGCTCCTGCTCCCGGTCGCCCTGCTGACCGGCCGGCGGCTTGCCCGGCAGGAACAGGGCCACGACCACGGCGCCGATCAGTGCGACGCCCGCGCCGCACAGGGCGGTGGTGTGCATGGCGTGCAGGAAGGCGTCGTTGGCCGGGGTGACCAGGGCCTTGCCCTGCGCGCCGAGCTTCGAGGCGACGCCGAGGGTGGCCTCGATGGACTCGCCCGCGGTCTCGCGCAGCCCGGGCGGCAGCGCGCCGAGCTTGCCCTCGATGCCGTTGCGGTACGACGTCGACAGCACCGAGCCGAGCACGGCGATGCCGAGGGCGCCGCCGACCTGGCGGAAGGTGTTGCTGAGCGCGGAGGCGGAACCGGCCTTCTCGCGGGGCAGGGCCTGCATGATGACGACCGAGGTCGGCGTCATGATGTGCGCCATGCCCGTGCCCATCAGGAAGAAGACGACCTCCAGGATCCAGATCGGCGTGTCGGCCTCGAAGGTGGCGAAGGTGCCCAGGGTGGCGGCGATCAGCACCAGGCCGCCCGCGGTGGTGGCCTTGTTGCCGAACCGGTCCACCACCAGCCGGGCCCGCGGCGCGAAGATCATCTGTGCGGCGGCCAGCGGGAGCAGCAGCAGACCGGACTGGAGCGGCGAGTAGCCGCGCACGCTCTGGGTGTAGAAGACGGAGAAGAAGGTCACGCCCATCAGCGCGAAGAAGACCAGCGCGATGGCGGCCATGGCGGCCGAGAAGACCTTGTTCTTGAAGTAGCTGACGTCCAGGGACGGGTGGTCGCTGCGCTTCTCGTAGATCACGAAGCCGGCGAGGACCGCGATGCCGGCGAAGGTGGTCGCGAGCACCTTGGCGTCGGTGAAGTCGGCGAGTTCGCCGCCCTTGATGATGCCGTAGACCAGCAGGACGAGGCCGACGACGGAGAGCACCACGCCGACGGGGTCGAGGCGGCCCGGGCGCGGGTCGCGCGAGTCGGGCACCAGCCAGAACATCAGGGCGAGCGCGATGATCACGATCGGCACGTTGATCAGGAAGACCGAGCCCCACCAGAAGTGGTCGAGCAGCACGCCGCCGGTGATCGGGCCGATGGCGATGGCGAGGCCGACGCCGCCGGCCCAGATGCCGATCGCCTTCGGCTGCTCCTGCCGCTCGAAGACGTTCATCAGGACGGCGAGGGTGGCCGGCATCACGAAGGCGGCGCCGAGGGCCATCAGGGCGCGGAAGGCGATCAGCTGGTCCGCGGAACCGGACTCGGCGGCGAGGGCCGAGCCGATACCGAAGATCACGAGGCCGCCGATGAGCACCTTCTTGCGGCCGAGGCGGTCACCGACGAGCCCGGCGGTGAAGAGCAGGCCGGCGAAGACGAGGGTGTAGGCGTTGATCGCCCACTCCAGCTGGCTCTGGGTGGCGCCGAGGCCCACCGGGGCCGGGGTGGAGATGGTCTTGACGGCGACGTTCAGGATCGAGTTGTCGAGCACCACGATCAGCAGGCTCAGCATGAGCACGCCGAGGATCGCCCAGCGGCGCCGGTGCACCGCCTCGGGTATGCGCGGGCCGGGCGGAGCGTGGTCGGCAGGAGTTGTCATGCGGATGAGCCTATGACCATTTCAATACGGCACCGTCTCGTATCTGAATTCCTTTACCCAGGCCTTACACAACGCGACAGGACGGGCTCCCCCGGAGCCGCGGGCGGTGACCGATGGATCACACGGGGGTCCTCTGGCCGTCGGCGGCACGAAGTGCCACCATGAGAGGGATCCGGGGACGCCGTCAGGGTGCCTCGAGATGACTGAAGGAGCCGTTGTCATGACGCAGCTTTCGGCTGCCCAGACTGTGCAGAACAGCCCCTCCGACGGCAGCAAGGCGCTGTACGGGGGGAAGGGCACCCGCCGCATCACGGTTCGCGACATCGCCCTCGCCAAGGAACGCGGCGAGAAGTGGCCCATGCTCACCGCGTACGACGCGATGACCGCCTCCGTCTTCGACGAGTCCGGCATCCCGGTGCTGCTGGTCGGCGACTCGGCCGGCAACTGTCACCTCGGCTACGAGTCGACGGTCCCGGTGACCCTCGACGAGATGACGATGCTGTCGGCGGCCGTGGTCCGCGGCACCCAGCGCGCCCTGATCGTCGGCGACCTCCCCTTCGGCTCCTACCAGGAGGGCCCGGTGCAGGCGCTGCGCTCGGCGACCCGGCTGGTGAAGGAGGCGGGCGTCGGCGCGGTCAAGCTGGAGGGCGGCGAGCGGTCGTACGAACAGATCCGGCTGCTCGTCGAGTCCGGCATCCCGGTGATGGCGCACATCGGCCTGACCCCGCAGTCCGTCAACGCGATGGGCTACCGCGTACAGGGCCGCGGCGAGGAGGCGGCCCAGCAGCTGCTGCGCGACGCCAAGTCGATCCAGGACGCGGGCGCGTTCGCGGTCGTGCTCGAACTGGTCCCGGCGGAGCTCGCGGCCGAGGTGACCCGGGTGCTGCACATCCCGACCGTCGGCATCGGCGCCGGTCCCGAGACCGACGCGCAGGTCCTGGTCTGGACGGACATGATGGGCCTGACGTCGGGCCGGGTGCCGAAGTTCGTGAAGAAGTACGCCGACCTGCGCGAGGTCATGGGCAACGCGGCGAAGGCGTACGCCGAGGATGTCGTCGGCGGGAACTTCCCGCTGGAGGAGCACTCCGTGCACTGAGCGCTCCGCTGGGCCGGCCGCGATACGCCGTCGTTCGTCTGCGGCGTGCGTCGTGGCCGGTCGCGCAGTTCCCCGCGCCCCTTGCGGGGCGCGGCCTTCGGGGCGCTGTCAAGAGCCACTGCGGAAACACCGAGGCCGGCCCGCCGATCTTCCCCCGTCGGCGGGCCGGCTGCCGTTTGTCCAGCGGATCTCGTCGTCCTGCCGGAGGTCCGTGGGGCGGAGGCCGACGGCCGTGGCGACCGCGGCCGACGCGTGGTGGTCGGGGTGGACATGGGCGATGACCGTATGGACCGGCTGCCGCCCCAGCCAGTCGACGAGGGTGCGCGCCGCCTCCGTCGCGATGCCCCTGCCCTGCCACGGCGCGCCCACCACCCAGGCGACTTCCGCGACGGCACCGGTGACCGTCGCCTGGACGTAACCCGTCAGGCAGGACTCGGCACGGAGCCGGATCACCCAGTTCAGCCAGGAGACGGCCGGGTCGGGCGAGCCCGCGGTGACGCGGCGGTAGCGCGAGCGCAGGGCCTCGACGGTGTCCGGTGTGCCGCCGGTGAAGGTGTGCAGGGCCGGGTCCGACAGCACCACGGCCATCTCCTCGGCATGCTCGACACGCAGCGGGAGCAGGTCGAGCCGCTCGGACCTGAGGGTGGCCTGGGCCGCGGATGGGGTCACGCGCCGCACGTTACGCCCCGCGCGCCGCAGAGCCGCCGCCGAGCCGCCGCAGAGCCGCCGCCGAGCCACCGGCCTTCATGTGGCGCACCGTCGGCGAACCGTCGCTGAGCTATCGGCGGACTATCGGTGGGCTATCGGTGGGCTATCGGCGACGTGTAGGCCGGTGTCGGCGGTCTGTCGGTGGTTTGTCGGTGGGGCCTGGCACCGTACTTCCCATGACGCGAATCGACAACAACGCCGTGTCCGTACGGGGGCTGGTGAAGCACTACGGCGACACCAAGGCACTCGACGGAGTTGATCTGGACGTCCGCCAGGGCACCGTGATGGGTGTGCTCGGACCGAACGGGGCCGGCAAGACCACCCTGGTGCGGATCCTGTCCACGCTGCTCCAGCCCGACGCGGGGGAGGCGACCGTCGCCGGGTACGACGTGCTGCGCCAGCCCCGCCAGCTGCGCCGGGTGATCGGGCTGACCGGGCAGTACGCCTCCGTGGACGAGAAGCTGCCGGGCTGGGAGAACCTGTACATGATCGGGCGCCTCCTCGACCTGCCGAGGAAGGACGCGCGGTCCCGGGCCGACGAACTGCTGGAGCGGTTCTCGCTGACCGAGGCCGCCAAGCGCCCGGCGAGCACCTACTCCGGTGGCATGCGCCGCCGGCTGGACCTCGCCGCCTCGATGATCGGGCACCCCCAGGTGCTGTTCCTGGACGAGCCCACCACCGGACTCGACCCGCGCACCCGCAACGAGGTGTGGCAGGAGGTCAAGGCCATGGTCGGCGACGGGGTGACCGTGCTGCTGACCACCCAGTACATGGAGGAGGCCGAGTACCTCGCCTCCGAGCTGACCGTCGTGGACCGCGGGAAGGTCATCGCCGGCGGCAGGGTGGAGGAACTGAAGGCGAAGGTCGGCGGGCGGACCCTGCGGGTGCGGCCCGTGGACCCGCTCCAGGTCCGGCCGCTCGCCGCCATGATCGACGAGCTGGGCATCACCGGGCTCGCCGGTACCACCGTGGACGGCGAGAACGGCACGCTGCTGGTGCCGATCCTCAGCGACGAGCAGCTGACCGCCGTGGTCGGCGCCGTCACCGCGCGCGGTATCACCATCAGCTCCATCGTCACCGAACTGCCCAGCCTGGACGAGGTGTTCCTGTCCCTCACCGGCCACCGCGCCAGTGCCCCGCAGGACGCCAAGACCGCCGACGACCGTCAGGAGGTCGCCGTATGAGCGCCACGACCGCCACCGCCACCACCGCCACCGCCTCCGATGTCCGGATCCCGCTGCGCGGGCACCTGCGGCACACCGGGGCCCTGATCCGCCGCAACCTGCTGTGGATCCGGCAGGACCCGGAGTCGATGTTCGACGCCCTGCTGATGCCGGTCGTCTTCACGCTGCTGTTCGTGTACGTCTTCGGCGGCTCGATCGGGCAGGCGCTCGGCGGCGGTCAGGACGGCTACGTCCAGTACGTCATCCCCGGCATGATCGCCATGATGAGCATGACGCTCTCGCAGGGCGTCGGCACCGGGTTCAGCCAGGACTTCAACTCCGGTGTGATGGACCGGTTCCGGTCGCTGCCGATCGGGCGCGGTTCGGTGCTGTTCGCGAAGATCTCGGTGGAACTGGTGCGGATGCTGTTCGCCACCGCCGTACTGATGATCGTCGCCGTGCTGGTCGGGTTCCACATCAACCACTGGGCGGGGCTGTTCGCCGCCGTGGGTCTTTCCGCGGTGTTCGCCTCCTCGATCATGTGGGTGTTCCTCACCCTCGGCGTGATCCTGAAGAACGCCCAGTCCGTGCAGGCCATGGGGTTCCTGGTGCTGTTCCCGCTGCAGTTCGGCTCGTCGATCTTCGCGCCGACGCAGTCGATGCCGGGCTGGCTGCAGGCCTTCACCGACTACAACCCGCTGTCCACGCTCGCCGACGCGGCGCGCGGACTGATGGTCGGCGGCCCGGTCGCCCACGACCTGTGGATCACGCTGGGCTGGTCGGTGGGGATCACGGCGATCGCGGCACCGTACGCGATCTACAAGTTCCGGACGAAGAGCTGACGTCCACCCGGACACGTCGGGCCGGACACCTCGGACCGGACACCTCGGACCGGCACATCAGATCGGCACATCAGATCGGCACGTCAGAGCAGGGCGGTGGCCTCCGCGCGGGAGAGGCCACCGCCCTCGGCGTACGCGGACTCGTAGGCGGCGTCGTCGGCGAGGGCGGCCCGGACGCGGGCCTCGGAGCGGTCGCGGGCCGTGCGCTCCAGGCCGACCTGGAGATGGCCGGGCGGCAGCAGGGCGTCGGCGGCGCCCAGGCAGCGCGCCGCGTCCAGGGCGCGCCCGCCCCCGTCGACACCGGCCAGCGCGACCGCGGCGACGGTCAGGCAGACGGACGGCAGGTGGGGGGTGATCGCCTCGCTCAGCGGGTCGGCGGCGAGCCGCAGCGCGTCCCGCACCTTGACCAGGGCCTGCGCGTACAGGTCGTCGAGGGCGTCCACCCAGGCCTCCTGGGTGAGGATCAGGGCGTCGAAGACGACGAAGCGGGAGATCTTGAACTCGGCGCGCAGCAGCCGGAGTTGTTCGCGGGCCTCGGCGATACGGCCGCTCAGCAGGAGCCAGGTGGTGAGGAAGAGCCGGGCGGCGGGCATCGACTCGTTGTTCAGGCCCTCGTTGTCGGCGATGACCCGGCGCAGCAGCTCCTCCCCGCGCTCGGTGTCGCCCGACTCGATCAGCACGCTGCCGAGGCGGGCCCGCAGGACGGCGATCTGGGCGCGGGCGCCGAGCCGGCCGACGCGCTCGATGGCGGCCTCGTAGTCGGTGGCCGCCGCCTGGTAGTCGCCGCGGCGCTCCCGGGACTCGGCGCGCCCGGAGAGCGCCTCGGCGGTGCCCCAGTCGTCCTCGATCCGCCGGAAGATCTCCAGCGCCTCGTCGGCGTCCCGGGTGGCGTCGCCGGCCCAGGCGGCCCGGTTGGCGAGCAGGTTGGCACGCATGGCGAGGCTTCCGGCCAGCTCCCACTCGTAGCCGGGCGTCTCGCGGCAGGTGCGGACGGCGGCGTCGAGGATCTCGCGCAGCCGGTCCATGCCGCCGGTGAGCATCACGGCGAAGAACCAGAACATGCCCGGTGCCCGGCAGGTCTGCGGCATGCCGGGTTCGTAGACCTCGGTGACGGCGCGCAGTTTCGCCTGGGCCTCGGGTGTCTGCCAGACGTCCAACTCGGTGTCCATGCAGGCCAGATGGGCCAGGTGCAGGCCGCGCCGGGCCTCGGCGAGGGTCTCCCCGGCGTACGGCGGCGGGGTGTCGGTGCAGCGCTGCCACACCGGTTCGGCCCGGCGCAGGGGTGCGGCGAACGGGTCGGGGCCGAGGGCTATGACGTCGGCGCACCAGGTGCGGGTCTCGATCCGCTGGTCGTGCATCTGCCAGTACCAGAACAGCGAGTGGAGCAGGCAGAGCGCCTCGTCCTCGTCCCGTTCGGCGATGGCGTGCCGCAGCGCGGTGCGCAGGTTCTCGTACTCCAACTGGAGCCGGGCGATGGCGGCCCGCTGGCCGGGGCCGCGCAGCAACGGTTCGTTGGTGCGGGCGAGTTCGCGGTAGTACGTCAGGTGGGCGCGCTCGGCGGCGGTGCGCTCGCCGCTCTCGTCGAGGCGGGCGGCGGCGTACTCGGCGACGGTCTCCAGGAGCCGGTAGCGCATCCCGCCGCCCGCGGCCTCGCCCGAAGGGGCGGCCACGACCAGGGACTTGTCCACCAGGGTGCCGAGCGCGTCGAGGGCGGCGGGGCCACAGACGGCCTCGGCGGCGGCCAGGTCGCAGCCGCCCGCGAAGAGGGAGAGGCGGCCGAGGACGGCGCGTTCGCCGGCGTCGAGCAGGTCCCAGGACCAGTCGACGACCGCGCGCAGGGTCTGCTGGCGGGGCAGCACGGTGCGGCTGCCGGAGGTGAGGAGCCGGAAGCGGTCGTCGAGCCGGTCGGCTATCTGGCGCGGGGTCAGCATCCGCAGCCGGGCGGCGGCCAGTTCGATGGCGAGGGGCAGCCCGTCCAGACGGCGGCAGATCTCGGCGCAGGCCGCCGCGGTCTCGCCGTCGGCGTCGACCGTGAAGCCGGGGCGGGCCGCGGCGCCCCGCTCGGCGAGCAGCCGCAGCGCCACCGGTTCGGGCAGCGGCTCCACCGGGCGCAGCAACTCCCCCGGTACGCCGAGGGGTTCGCGGCTGGTGGCGAGGATCGTCAGGTCCGGGCAGCGCTCCAGGAGCCGGGCCGCCAGGTCGGCCGCCGCGTCCACGACGTGCTCGCAGTTGTCGAGGACGAGCACCATCCGGCGCCGGGCGCAGTGGTCGACGAGGCGCTCGACGGGGTCGTCGTGCCGGTCGGCGGCGGCCCGCATGGTCTCGGCGCCGCCGCCGTACAGCACGGCCTCGCGGGCGCCGAGCGCGCTGAGCACGGCCTCGGGGACGTCGGCCGGGTCGTCGACGGGGGCCAGCTCGGCCAGCCAGACGCCGTCCCGGGCGGCGTACCGGACGGTCTCGGCGGCCTCCTGCGAGAGCCGGGTCTTGCCGGCGCCGCCGGGCCCGAGCAGGGTGACCAGCCGGGCGGCGGCGAGGTCGCCCCGGATGGCCTCGATGTCGCCCTCGCGCCCGACGAAGGAGGTGAGCCGGGCGCGCAGGTTGCCTGGCCGGGCGGACGGCGCGTCCACCGCGGGCGCCGGGTCGAGGAGCTCACCGTGCAGGGCGCGCAGTTCGGGTCCCGGGTCGGAGCCCAGGCGGTCCGCGAGGAGGCGGCGTACGTCGTCGTAGGCGGCGAGCGCCTCGGCGGTGCGGCCGGTGCTGTGCAGGGTGCGCAGGCGCAGGGCCTGGAGGGGTTCGTCGAGGGGGTGGGCGTCGCACAGGGCGGTCAGCTCGGGCAGGGCCTGCTCGGCCTGGCCGAGGGCGAGGGCGGCGGTGTGCCGGGCGCGCAGGGCGTCCAGGCGGCGGACGTCGACGCGGGCCGCCTCGGCGGTGCGGTCGGGCAGGTCGGCGAGGGCCGGGCCGTGCCACAGGGCGAGGGCGTCGTCGAGGACGGTGGCCGCCTTGGCGGGGTCGCCGTCGGCGAGGGCGCGCAGCCCCTCGCCGGTGAGCCGCTCGAAGCGGTGCAGGTCGACGTCGTCGGCAGCGGCGGCGAGCCGGTAGCCGCCGTCGGTGGAGTCGATCGCGTCCGCGCCGAGCGCCCTGCGCAGCCGGCCGACCAGCGCCTGGAGCGCGCCACCGGCGTCGGCCGGTGGTTCGTCGCCCCAGACCTCGTCGACGAGGAGCCCTGCGGGCACGGCGCGGCCGGGCCGCAGCGCCAGCACGGTCAGCAGGGCACGCAGCCGTGCCCCGCCCACGGGGACGGCGGTGCCGTCGGGGCGGAGTGCCTGGGTGGTGCCGAGGATCGCGTAGCGCACGGGGTCCATTGTCCCTGGGGACGCCCGGACGCCGCCTGTGGGTTTCAGATGCGCATGAACTGCGAGGAGTCGAGGGTGAGGCTCTGGTCGGCCACGGGGATCTCGATCTTCTTGCCGAAGGAGGCCGAAGGAGGCCGAAAGGGCCGGACCCATGGGCACCGCCCTGTTCGAATCGGCATCGGCATCGGCATCGGCGTGACGACTGGCAGGAACCTCCGGCCGCCCGCAGGACGTTCTTCACCTGTCACCTGTACGGTCTACCCCGCACGCCACCTCCACCGACGCGCCCCGGGAGCCCCCCGCCATGACCGCCACCACCACCCGCCCCAGTGACCGGCGGATCAGTCCCGTGTTCGTCGGGATCCTCGCCGTCACCGCGGTCACCGGGTGGGCCACCTGGTCCGGGTTCGCCGAGCAGCCCGGGGTCGCCGTGTTCCTGTTCGTGACGGCGGCCTGGATCGTCTCGCTCTGCCTGCACGAGTACGCGCACGCGCGCACCGCCCTGCACGGCGGGGACATCACGGTGGGCGCGAAGGGCTACCTGACCCTGAACCCCCTGAAGTACACGCACGCCCTGCTGAGCATCGTGCTCCCGGTGCTGTTCGTGATCATGGGCGGGATCGGTCTGCCGGGCGGCGCGGTCTTCATCGAGCGCAGCCGGATCCGGGGCCGCTGGCGGCACAGCCTCATCTCCGCCGCGGGTCCGCTGACGAACGTCCTGTTCGCCGCCGTCTGCACCGCCCCCTTCTGGCTGGACGCCCTGGACGGCGTCCCGCTCGACTTCCGTTTCGCGCTCGCCTTCCTCGCCCTGCTCCAGGTCACGGCCGCGATCCTGAACTTCCTGCCGGTGCCGGGCCTGGACGGCTACGGCGTGATCGAGCCCTGGCTGTCGTACGGCATCAAGCGCCAGGTGGAGCCGTTCGCCCCGTTCGGCCTGCTCTTCGTGTTCGCGCTGCTGTGGGTGCCGTCGATCAACAGCGCGTTCTTCGACGTGATCGACGCGCTGCTGCGCCACCTGGGCGTCGGAGACCTGGACGAGTACTGCGGGCAGCAGCTCTACCGCTTCTGGCAGGGGACGGACCAGTTCTGCTCCGCCGCCGGCTGACGCTCACGCCGACAGCGGGAACTCCTCGCCCAGCTCCCGGAACACCGCCGTGTTGAGGGCGAACGCCCGCTTGCACTCGGCGACGACGCGCTGCTTCTCCAGGTCGTCGGCGTCCACCGCGTCCAGCAGTTCGCGGTAGCCCCGCTTGAAGGCGGCCGGGTTGGCGATGCCCTCGAAGACGTAGAACCGGACGCCGTCGCCCTTGCGCTCGAACCCCCAGGTCCGCTCGGCCCGGTCGCGGATGATCTGGCCGCCGGAGAGGTCGCCGAGGTAGCGGGTGTAGTGGTGGGCGATGTACCCGGCGGGCCACCGCTCGGCGCACTCCCGCACCCGCGCCGCGTACTCCTCGGTCGCCGGCAGCGCGGTGAGCCCCGTCCGCCAGCCGGTCCCGCGCAGATGCGCCAGGTCGCGCTCCAGCGCCGCCAGCCGGTACAGCTCCGGCCGCACGAACGGCCCGGCCACCGGGTGCGCGGCCAGCCGCCCGGCCGCGCCGTCCTCCAGCGCGTCGTACACGAACCACAGCTGCTCGGTGTAGCGGGCGTACGCCTCCACGCCGAGCCTGCCGCCCAGCAGGTCACTCATGAACGACGAGGTCTCCGCCTCCACGTGCTGCTCGTGGGACGCGGTGCGGATGAGTGTCGAGAAGGAGTCCATGGGCAACATCCTCTAAGGTAAGGCTTACCTAAGTCAATGCTCTTGCCGACGCTTCGTCGGTAAAGTTACCGACACCCTGTCGGCAAAAGCGTACCGGAAAAAGGCCCGCCCTCCGCGGGGAGGACGGGCCGGACGGCCGAGGGGACCTGGGGCTACGGCAGGGTCAGGATCTCCGCGCCGGTGTCGGTCACCACCAGCGTGTGCTCGAACTGCGCGGTACGCCTGCGGTCCTTGGTGACGACGGTCCAGCCGTCGTCCCACATGTCGTACTCGTGCGTCCCGAGCGTCAGCATCGGCTCGATCGTGAAGGTCATCCCGGGATGCATGACGGTCGTCGCCTGCGGGCTGTCGTAGTGCGGGATGATCAGCCCGGAGTGGAACGACGAGTTGATGCCGTGACCGGTGAAGTCACGGACGACCCCGTAGCCGAAGCGCTTGGCGTACGACTCGATGACCCGGCCGATGATGTTGATCTGCCGGCCCGGCCGGACCGCCTTGATCGCCCGGTTCAGGGACTCCCGGGTCCGCTCCACCAGGAGCCGGCTCTCCTCGTCGACGTCCCCGACCAGGTAGGTGGCGTTGTTGTCGCCGTGCACCCCGCCGATGTACGCGGTCACGTCCAGGTTGACGATGTCACCGTCCTGGAGCACCGTCGAGTCCGGGATGCCGTGGCAGATGACCTCGTTGACGCTGGTGCACAGGGACTTGGGGAACCCGCGGTAGCCGAGCGTGGACGGGTAGGCCCCGTGGTCGCACATGTACGCGTGCGCCACCCGGTCGAGTTCGTCCGTCGTGACACCCGGCGCGATGATCTTCGCGGCCTCCTCCATCGCCTGCGCGGCGATACGGCCGGCGATCCGCATCGCCTCGATGGTCTCCGGGGTCTGCACCTCGGGCCCGGTGTACGGGGTCGGCGCGGGTTTGCCGACGTACTCGGGGCGGCGGATGTTTCCGGGTACCGAACGGGTGGGAGAGAGCTCCCCTGGTACGAGCAGCGACTGGCCAGACATGCCAGCGAGTCTATCCAGCGGGCATGGGGGAACATTTGACATCCTCCCCCTCTTCTTCTAGAAGAGGGGGATTCCAACCCAGGCGGGTTGAGGTTCACGGGCACTCGAACGGCCGACGGCCGCTGTCACCCCTCCGGCACCGACTGTCCGCCGGGGGCGGGAGATCCCGCCCTGTCCTGCCGCGACATTGAGTGCAGCATTCTCGTCCGCGTTGCAGGTGAACCCGCAGGACACACAGACGAAGTCGGCTTGGCTCTTGCGCGACTTCTTCTCGATCCAACCACAGGCACTGCACCGCAGACTCGTGTACGGCGCGGGCACATCCTCGACGCGGCCCGGAGCCTTCTGCTCCGTACGCCGACGCAGCAGGCCCCACCCCTGAGCGAGGATGCCCCGATTCAACCCAGTCTTCTGCCGCACGTTCTTGCCCGGCTTCGCGACGCTTCCCTTCGCCGAGCGGGTCATGTTCTTGATGTTCAGCTTCTCGAACCGGATCACGTCGTATGTGCGGGCAAGCATGGTGCTGGTCTTCTCACACCAGTCCTTGCGCCGGTTCACTCCACGGGCCTTGAGCCCGGCGGCCTTCGCGTACGCGGCGGCCTTGAGTGCGCTGCCCTTGGGGGCCCGAGCCGCACGGCGCTCGTGCTTGCGGATCCGTGCTCGCTCCCTGACCGTGAGCTGCGGGCAGTTCAGCTTGCACCCGTCCGACAGGGCCGCCGTGATGGTCACGCCCCGGTCGACACCGATGACCCCGCCCGTGCCGGGCGCGGGAGTCGGCTCGGGGATGACCGCGAATGCCGCGTGCCACTGACCGCTACGGTAAGTGACCCGGAACGTCTTCGCAGCAGGAGGCCGCGCACCCACGCCTGTGACACTGAGACGGAAACGAACCCATCCACAGCCGGGCACCTTCACCTGCGCCCACCGCCGGTTCAGCCTCTGCACGACCGCAGAGCGGCCCAAGACCTGCCTACCGGTCTTCGGGTTCAGCTTCGGGCTGCCGTCCGGACCGAACTCGGGGACCCGATCGGTACCGATGACCCGGAAGCCTTCATGCACATGCTTCCTGCGCCAGGTCGGCTCACCGAACCCTGAGGTGAAGCGGGCATTCCTGGCCTTGGTGAAATCCTGGAGAGCCTGCTGCTGCACGTCCGCGTTCCCGGCCGCCAGCCACTCGTTCTCAGCACGTGCCTCGGTGAGCTGGCGGCATTGCTCCGCAAAACCGGGCGCGGACCTACGGCCCGGCTTCCATTGCGCATGTTGCTCCACCGCGAGATTCCACACGTACCGGGCGTGCGTGCAGTGCAGGAGCATCTGCTCCGCCTGCGCAGGCGTCGGATACATCCGGAAACGCGACATGCCACGAAACTAGCCACCCCGTTCCCCACCGCGCGCACAATCGACCAACATCACCCGCGAGAGTGACCCACACACCCTGCCACCAGGGAATTCCCCGACCACCGAGCTCCTGTCCCGCCACCGACCATTCGAGACCGCCCCCAGGCCCGTGCGCTTAAACAAGGAATCGTCCTGGGGACAACTCCTTTATCCTTGTCCCGCTCCGCGGGAGCGGGTATTCACCCCGGCCCTGAAGGACCGGGCACCCTGCGCGATAGACAGGGTGGAAGGCGAAAGGAGCCGGTCATGGCCCTGTTCAAGAAGCGGACCGTCGCGAAGGCGGGCGAGTGGTACTACTGCCTGGAGCACAAGAAGGTCGAGGAGGGGCCCGAGTGCCCCGCCAAGGACCGGTTCGGCCCCTACGCCACCCGTGAGGAGGCCGAGCACGCCATGGAGATCGCGCGGGAGCGCAACCTCCAGTGGGAGAACGACCCGAAGTGGCACGACGCGCCGACGGGGGACTCCTCGGAGGAGAGCTGATCAGGAGGACTGATCAGGCGGGCTGGGCGCGGCCGTCCGCGGCCCCGGTCGTGGCTTCGGCGGTGCGCCGGGCGCGGAGTCGTACGGCGTGTTCGTTCGTCCGCGCGTCGTACGACATCAGGGCGGGCAGGCACAGGGCCAGCAGGCCGACCGCACCGGTGCAGAGCAGGCCGCCCGCGCCGACGGACGCCCGAACGCCGAGCCATCCGGCCATGCCGCCGGAGCGGACCTGGCCGAGGGTGGGACCCACGGAGTACGACAGCAGTTCGATCCCGGCGAGACGGCCGCGCAGTTCGTCGGGGATGGTCTGGTTCCACATCGCGCCCCGGAAGATCCCGCTGACCATGTCGCAGCCGCCGGCGACGGCGAGGAGGAGCAGGACCAGCCATACGTTGGTCACGGCGCCGGCGGCGGCGATCGCGAGGCCCCACAGCGCGGCCGACAGCACCACCATCCGCCCGTGCCTGCGCACGCGCGAGGTCCAGCCGCTGACCAGGCTCACGAGGAGCGAACCGGCCGGGATGCTCGCGTACATCAGACCGAGCGACCAGTCCGCGTCCAACTCGTCGGCGAGGAACGGCAGTACGGCGAGCGGCATCGCCAGGAACATCGCCGCGAGGTCGACGGCGTAGGTGCCGAGGAGTTCCTTGCGGCTCCAGGCGTAGCGGGCGCCCTCGGCGACGGAGCGGAGGCTGGGGGCGGCGGCCTCGTGGGAGGCGGGCGACGGGGCGATGGGGAGGACGAGGACGACCGAGACGAGGAACGTGACGAGGTCGGCGCCGTACGCCCAGCCGAGGCCCGCGTATGCCACGACCAGGCCGGCGACGGCGGGGCCCGCGACGCCGCCGACCGTCCAGCGGAAGGAGTTGAGGGCCGCGGCGGCCGGGAGGTCGTCGTGGGCGACGATCCTCGGCAGCAGGGAGTCCAGGGCCGGGCGCTGGACCGAGACGAGCGCGGAGGACAGGGCCGCGACCGCGTACAGCGGCCATACCGCCGGGTGCGGCAGCAGGGCGTTGACCAGCAGACCCGCGCTGAGCAGCCCCTGAGCGGCCTCGGTCCGGACGATCAGCTTGCGCTTGTCGAGGGCGTCGGCGAGGGCGCCGCCGTACAGGCCGCACACGATGAGCGGGAGCAGTTCGACGGCACCGACGGCACCGACGGCGGCGGCGGAACCGGTGAGGTCCTTGATCTGCACCGGGAGCGCGACGAACGTCAGGAAGCTCCCGAAGTTGCTGATCAGACCGGAGACCCACAGCCGCCGGAAGTCGACGGAGGCCTTCCAGGGGGCTAGGTCGGGGAGGAGGCTCACGGTGGGACATGTTGAACGGCCGAGCGCCTCGCCTCAACCGCTTTTCCGCCGGGTGCGGGCCGGTGGGGGCTGGTCGCGCAGTTCCCCGCGCCCCTTCAGGGCGCGTCGGTGCAGCGCCCCTTCAGGGGCGGGGGGGGGGCGGGGGGGCCCACCAACCGGGCCGCCGCCCC